>JBILTM010000124.1:0-15233 GCA_044371545.1 Burkholderiaceae bacterium | reverse complement strand
GGACGACGGATCGGACGGCGCGGGCCGGCCGTCGGCCCCGCCGCCGACGCGCCCCGGCCCCGGCGACCGTCCCGGTCCGGACGCGAGAGGCGCCGCGTCGCCGCGCTCCCGCGCGGGCGTCTGCATTCGCACGGTCGTCGACGCCGACACCGGCAGCCGGGCCGGCCCGTCGCCGTCCGCGCCGAGCATCGTGCAGGCCTCGGGATCGGGAGCGGGTCCGAGCGGCGGCGCGTCGAGCCTGAGCGCGCCGATCGTCCGCGGCGCGCCGACGGCACAGCCGTGCCAGGCCCGCAGCGCCCAGGCGATCAGCCGGCCGGCGACCGGCACCGACAGCGGGACACCGTAGGTCATGCGCAGCCGCAGCAGGTTCGCGTCGGACAGCGTCTGGCCCGAGGCCGCACCGATCGGCTCGCCCGCGCGATCGCCCGCCACGCCGCCCGCGGGACGCGTGCGCGTCGCGCGGTGGACGAGGTCGTCGTTGGGGATCTCCCGCACCCCGTCGATCGGCTCGCCGAACGCGTCCCGCGCCGGCTCCGCCCAGTCCTCGAACGAGGCCGCGCTCGGCGACTGGCGCTCGAGCCGCACCCAGCCCCGCGCCTCGGCCTCGGCGACGTGCCGGCGCGCGAGCGCGAGGTTGCGCACCAGCTCGCCCGCATCCGACGCGCCGTGCAGCCAGGGCAGCAGCCCGCGCGCGAGGCCGTCCCGGATCGCCCCGTCGTCGGCATGCGCGACGCTGCCCGCGCGGCCCGCCTCGTGCAGCGCGAGGTTGAGCGCGAGTCGGGCCTGGTGGACCAGGCCCCACTGCAGCGCGCCCAGGCCGACGAACAGCAGCACCGGCACCGCGACCAGCGCCTCGATCGCGGCGATGCCGTGCTGGCGCCCGGGCGGCCTGGTCACGGCCGGGCGCCCGCTCGGCCGCCCCGGAGCACCTCGACCACGGGTGGCTCGGGCTGCGCCCCCTCGACGACTGGCTCGTCGATCGCCGCGCGCCCCGGCGACTCGCGCCGGGTCGGCGGACGCCGCGCACGCGCGGTCCATCGATCGACGGTGTACGGCCCGGCCGGCTCGGCCTGCGGTGGCTCGCCCGCGTCACGCGGAGGACGTGGCGTCTCGAAGTCGCGCGTCGCGGCGCGGTTCGCACGGTGGCGCTGTGCACCGACCTGGCGGGCCACGTCGCCGCGCGCCTCGCCGAGCGTGGCGAGGCCCATCGCGTCGAGCTCGTCGATCGCGCGGCTCGCGTGCGAGACGTGCAGCAGCGCGACGTTGAGCAGCGCCTTGCCGCGCGCCTCGGCGTCGGCGCGGGTCGCGGGCACCGTCAGGCTGGCATTGCGGTACGCGTCGAGCGCCTCCGAATCGCGGCCGGCGAGCTGGTGCAGGTTGCCCAGCCGCAGCCACGCGTGGGCGTTCAGCGGATCGAGTTCCACGAGCGTCGCATAGGCCTGGCGGGCCTGGTCGTGCTGCCGCGCGCGGTACAGCGCCTCGGCTTCGGCGAGCACTCGCGCGAGCGTCTCGGGGGCGAGCGGCCGCGTCAGGCGCAGCGGGCCGGCGACGGACGCCGCATCCGCCGGGCCGGTCGTGCCCGCCGGACTCGCGCCGGTGACGCCGAGGTCCGTGCGGATCGGCACCCCGGGCGGCGTGCGCGACGCCTCTTCGGCGCGGGCGCGCTGCGCGCCGAGCGCGCTCAGGCACACCAGCGCGCCGATGCAGGTCCAGCGTCGCTGCCGCGGGCTCACGGCGCCACCCCGCGATCGACGAAGTGCAGCCTGCAGCCGCGCCACATGCCGAGCCGCCAGGCGTCGCCCGCCGCAAGCTCCAGCACCGACGTCGCACGCCGGCACACGGCGACCCGCCCGGCACCGAGCCCGCGCCGCAGGTCGAGCACCGAGCCGTCCGGGCCGACGAACACCACGTCGATCGCGCGCGTCATGCCCACGGTGTGGACCGCGCGGCAGCGCTCGAGCAGCAGGCCGTGCCCCGGCGGCAGCGGCGGCGCGCCGAGCAGCCCCTTGAGCCGCGCCCAGGGCGTGCGCGCCCGGACGACCTGGACATGGACAGCGTTCATCGCAGCAGACCCTCCTCGAGGAGACGCACGACCACCGGGAAGCCGAGCAGCACGAAAGTGCAGGGAAAGATGAAGACGAGCAGCGGGAACAGCATCTTCACCGGCGCCTTCATCGCGGCCTTCTCGGCCTGCTGGAAGCGCTCCTCGCGGCGCTGCTCGGCCTGCGCGCGCAGGATCGGGCCGAGGCCCGCGCCGTGCCGCTCGGCGGCGACCAGCGCCGCGACCCAGCTGCCGACCGCCGGCAGCTCGAGCCGGTCGGCCATCGCGCGCAGCGCGTCGGCGCGCGGCCGGCCGGTCTGCACGTCGCGCAGCACGCGCTCGAGTTCGGCCCGCAACGGCCCCGTCGGTCCCTTCGCGACCGCGTGCCGCAGCGCGCCGGTCAGGTTGGCGCCCGACTCGACCGACAGCGTCACCACGTCGAGGTAGAACGGCAGTGCCCGGCCGATCGCGCGCAGCCGCGCATCGCGGCGCCGGCGCAGCCACGACAGCGGCCACGCGAGGCCGAGCACGGCTGCGGCGAGCGCGGCGGGGCGGGTCGCGGCGCCGTTCGCCGCGTCGAGCGCGAGCCACGTCGCGCCGGCCAGCGCGAGCGCTGCGAGCAGGCACGCGGCCGACACGTGCGCCGCGTCGAGGGCGAGGTCGAGGCCGCCCTGCCGCAGCATCCGCGCCTGCGCGGCGCGCCACCGGGGCGGCAGCACCGGCGCGAGCAGCGCGGCGAGCGGGCGCAGCACCGGCCAGCCGATCCGCCACGCGAGCGGCGGGCGGTCGCGCCAGCGACGGTCCTCGAGCGGCACCGAGGCGAGCGTGGCGCGCAGCGCCAGCCAGGCGAGCGCGGCCGCGAGCGCCGCGGCACCCAAGACGAGGATCAGGTCGAGTTCAGACATCGATGTCCACGATCCGGCGGATCACGTGCAGCCCGAGCCCCTCGAGCGCGACCACGGCCGCGCAGACGACCCAGCCCTGCCAGGTCGTCAGCAGCGGCCGCATCGCGAGCGGCTCGATCGCGAAGAGCGCCGCGCCCACGACGAGCGGCAGCGCGGCCATCACCCAGCCCTGCAGCCGCCCCTGCGCGGTCAGCGCGTCGATGCGCCCCTCGATCGCGGCCTTGCGCCGCAGCGTCTCGGCGAGCCGCTCCAGGGTCTCGGCGAGGTTGCCGCCCGACTCCTGGGCGATGCGCACCGCGGCGGCGAAGAGCACGACGCCGTCGAGCGGTGCCCGGCGCTCGAGGGACGCCATCGCCGCATCGAGGCCGACGCCGATCCGCTGCTCGCGCGCGATCAGGTCGAGCTCGCGACCCGAAGGCGACGGCAGCTCGCGCGCAGCCTGAGCGATCGCCTGCGGCAGGCTCGAGCCCGCCCTGAGGGCGCCTGCGACCAGCATCGTCGCGTCGGGCCATTGCGCCCCGAGCCTCGCGAGACGTCGCCGCCGCATCCAGGCGAGCCCGACGCCCGGCAGCACCCCGACCGCGGCGAGCACGACCACCGAGGCGGCCGGCTGTCCGGTGACCGCGCCCGCGACCACCGCCACGGCCACGACCAGCACGAGGTTCAGCCGGAACAGGCGCCCCACGTCGAGGTACATGAAGGACTGGCGCAGGCCCGCCCCCAGGTCGGCGTGGAAGCGCTCGCGCCAGGTGCGCAGCCGACGGCCCGCGCTGCCCGCGAGCGCCGCGGTCGCGAGCACGATCGACGCGAAGGCCGCCACCAGCACCAGGTCCAGGTCGTCGCTCATCGCACGCCCTCGTCGAAGGGTGCGAGGTCCACCGGCACCCCGGCTTCCCGCAGCGCCTCGTAGAAGGTCGGCACGGCGCCGCAGGCCCGGAACGCGCCGTCGACGCGACCGTCGCGCCGCGTGCGCTGCGCGCGGAACTCGAAGAGCGGCTGCATCTGCACGCGCCCGGCCTCGATCCCGGTGACCTCCATGACCGACACGATCCGGCGCGTGCCGTCGGCGAAGCGCGCCTGGTGGACGACGATGTCCACCGCCGAGGCGATCTGCTCGCGGATCGCCTGCACCGGCAGGTCCATGCCGGCCATCAGCGTCATCACCTCGAGCCGCGAGACCACGTCGCGCGGGCTGTTCGCGTGCACCGTGGTGAGCGAGCCGTCGTGGCCGGTGTTCATCGCCTGCAGCATGTCGAGCGCCTCGCCGCCGCGGCACTCGCCGACGACGATGCGATCCGGGCGCATCCGCAGCGCGTTGCGGACCAGGTCGCGGATCGACACCGCGCCGCGCTGCTCGAGGTTGGGCGGTCGCCCCTCGAGCTGCACGAGGTGCGCATGGCGCAGCGTGAGCTCGGCCGCGTCCTCGATCGTGACGATGCGCTCGCCGTCGGGGATCAGGTTCGACAGCACGTTGAGCAGCGTCGTCTTGCCCGAGCTGGTGCCGCCCGAGATCACCACGTTGCGCCGCCGCTCCACGCACACCGCGAGGAAGGCGAGCATGTCGACCGACGCGGCGCCCACCGCGACCAGGTCCTCGGGGCGCAGCAGCGACCGGTTGAAGCGGCGGATCGTCAGCGCCGGCCCGCGGATCGCGAGCGGCGGGATGATCGCGTTGACCCGCGAGCCGTCCGGCAGACGCGCGTCGACCATCGGCGAGGACTCGTCGATGCGACGGCCCAGCGGCGCGACGATCCGGTCGATGATGCCGCGCACCGCGTCGTCGTCGGAGAAGGCGCCCGGGTGCCGGTGCAGCCGCCCTTCGCGCTCGACCCAGATCTCGTCCGCGGCGTTCACCATGATCTCCCCGATCGTCGGGTCGGCGAGCAGCCGCTCGAGCGGCCCGAGTCCGATCGCCTCGTCGATGACGTCCTCGATCAGCCGCTCGCGGTCGACCTCCTCGGGCAGCGCGATCGTGTCGAGCAGCAGCTGCTCGATGAGCCCGCGGATCTCGACGCGCAGCGCCTCCGGGTCCGCGAGGCGCACGTCGCGACGCCGCAGGTCGATCGTCTGCAGCAGGTGCCGATGGACGAGCCGGCGCCAGCCGACCGTGCTGCGGGGACCCTCCGGATCCCCGTCGACCGCGCGGGCGCTGTCCGGCCGCTCCAGCTGCACGTGCAGCACGAAGCCGCCGACCTCGATGCGGTCCGACGCCGACAGCGGCCCGAACTCGACGATGCGCTCGCCATTCACGAGCGTGCCGCCGAGCGTGCCCGCGTCGACGATCCGTGCGGCCCGGCCCTCGGCGTGGATCTCGGCGTGCACCCGCCCGATGCGCCAGCTCGACAGCGGCAGCTCGCAGTCCCGCGAGCGGCCGATGCGGCACGGCGTGCGCTCGATGCGCACGGTGCGCGTCGGTTGCCCGGCCTGGTCGACGGTGATCAGCAGCATGGTGGGGGCTCCCGGGTTCAGTCGACCATCCGCAGCCGGTCGCGCATCTCGCGCCAGCGCGTGGGGGTGCCGCGGTCCTCGGGATGCGGCGCGGGCGCGGGCGTCGAGGACGTCGGCAGCGGCGCGCGCGTCGACGATGTCGCAGGCTGAGCGGGCGTCGTCGACGTCGCCGTCGCAGCGGGCTCGTTCACGGCCGCGCGCGGGGCCTCGCGTCGCGCCCCGCCCCCGGCCAGGTCGTCCGGCATCCCGCTCGACGGAGCCTGCGGATCGCGCGGCACCGCAGGCAGCACGCGGACCGGCTCGCGCATCGGGCCGAGCGCACCGCCCGGCGCGATGCCCGGCGCGCCCTCGACGAAGCGCGGCGTGACGAACACGACGAGCTCGGTCTGCCGGTCTCGGAACTGGCGCGAGCGGAAGAGGCCGCCGAGCACCGGCAGCTCCGAGGCGCCGGCCACGCGGTCCATGTTCCGTGCGCCCTCCTCCGTCAGCAGGCCGGCGATCACCAGCGTCTCGTTCTCGCGCAGGTTGACGTCGGTCTCGGCACGGCGCTTCGTCAGGCCCGGCACCTGCCGCACGGCGACCTCGAAGTTGATCGCCGAGATCTCGGTCGCGATCTTGGCCGCGATGAGGCCGGAATCGCTCGCGACCGGGCTGACGTCGAACTTGATGCCGTACTCCTTGAAGCCTACCGACGCGGTGCCGAGCGCGCCGGCGACCGGGATCGGCAGCTCGCCGCCGGCGACGAAGCGCGCCGAGCCGCCCGAGCGGCACGACAGTCGCGGCTCGGCGAGGATCACCGCGTCGCCGCTCTGCACCAGCAGGTTGAGCATCGAGCTGAGCGACGACACCAGCGACAGGCTGGTCGCGAACGGCGGCACGCGCGGCGAGACCTGCAGCCCCGAGCCCTCGGCCGCACCGCCCGGCTGGAGCGCGGCGCTGCGGTGCAGGTCACCGACCACCTGGAACGTGGGTCCCTGTGCGGTGGGGCTCCACTTGACGCCGAGGTTCTCCAGCAGCTCGCGGCGGATCTCGATGAACTTCACGTCCATCGCGATCATCCGCTCCTGGCCGACCCGCGGCAGCAGGTTGACCACCTGCGGGTAGCGCTTCGCGATCTCGGCGATCCGCGCGGCGACTTCCTCCGACACCTCCGCCCCCTCGACGAGCACCTTGTCGCCGACGACGCGCGCGCCGACCTTGCGCGTGTCGCCGAGCATCGCCTGCACCTCGGCGAGCAGCCGCCCGGTGTCCGCGGGCAGCACGTTGAACACGTAGGTGCGCTGCGGCCCGCTGCGGCCCCAGAGCACCACGGTGCTCTGGCCGGGCGCCTCCGGCAGCACGAGCACCTGCCGATCGTCGAGCGCGGTCGCTTGCAGCACCTTGCCGTTGCCGACCGCGATCCGGCGCACGTTGGGCTCGTCGATCACGTGCGCCTCGCCGACGTAGAGCGTGATCGGCGCGGGGCGCTCCGCGGGCTGGGCGGACGCGATCGCGGCCGCGCATGCGGACGCGATCGCCACGGAGCGCGCGGCGGCGCGGCGGATGCGGCGAAGGATCGATGCGACGCGTCGGATCATGGCGGGCTCGCGGACGGTTCAGCGGTAGAGCGGCACGGTCGCCGGGGCTTGCGGGGTCCAGGGCGCATCGAGCATCGGCACGCGCGGCAGCTCGGACGGGCGTGCGGCGGCCGGGGACGTGTCCGGCGCGACGGGAGGCGACGACGGGTGGGCGGGCACGGACGCCGCGCCGGCCGGGGCGGTCGAACCGGGCACGCTGGACTGCGCCGGCGCCTGCCCGCGCCCACCGACGATCACCTCGACCGCAGGCGGCCCCGCGGCGATCGTCGCCGTCGGCACGCCGAGCAGCGCGTTGACGTCCAGTCGGCGCTCCTCGATGCGGGCGCGGTCGTCAGGATTGCGCAGCACCGCGGTCAGCCGCCCCGCACGCTGCGCGACGACCAGGCGCTGCGCCTGCTCGGGATCGACCTCGACGGTGATCGACGTGTAGGCGCGCCCGCCCGCCGGCTCGTCGCCCACCGCGACGCGCGACTGACGCCCGGTCGCGAGCACGACGACGCCCTGCATCACCGTGCGCGTGACCTCGGGCTGCGCGGGCCCGGCCGCGGCCGGCGGCCTGACCGACAGCAGCAGGTCGATCCGGTCACCGGGCTGCAGCATCCCCGACAGCGAGTTGACCTCGTCGACCGAGATCGTCATCGCGCGGATGCCCGGCCGCACGCGGCTCGAGATCGGCGCGGTGTCGACGCTCGCGACGGCCGACGAGAGCAGAGGCTCGCCCGCGCGCAGCGGCACCACGAGTCGCTGCCCCGCGACCGCCTCGAAGCTCGCGGGCGTCACCGCGCCGCCGGGCGCGACGTCGCGCGGCAGCGCGCGCACCGCCATCGTGTCGCCGCCGACGCGCTCGCCGCGCCGCAGCTCGCGCTTGGCGACGACCACCTCGACCGTCTCCTGGCGAGGCTGCAGCTTCGCCCGCTCGATCGCGAGCCGCTCGCCGATGTACTGCCGCGCGCCCACGACCGCGAGCGCGCCGCACGCGACCGCGCCCAGGGCCAGCCACAGCGCGCGCCGGGCCTTCACGGCCGCCCACCCGCGCCGCACGAGGTCTGCCGGACGGCGCGTCATGGCAGCGACACCGACCAGGTGAAGCGCTCGTACCGGTCCGCGATCGCGCCGACGAGTCGGAGCACCGGCGAATCGGCGCCGACCGACAGCGCGACCGCGACCAGTGCCAGCACCAGCAGGTAGTCGGTCGCGGCCTGCCCGCGGGCGCGCATGCGCGGCGGGCTCATCGCGCCTGCCCCCAGTGCAGCACCACTGCGGCGCCGTCGCGGTGGCTCGACACGGTCGCCACCACCTCCTCCCGGCCGCGCCGGAACGCGAGCGCCTCGCCCGAGCCCGAGCCGCCGCGGAACCACGCCGCGCGGTTCGCGGGCGCGCCGAGCGCCGGGTCGTCGACGAAGCCCTCGTTCGCCGCGCGCGTGCGCAACGTCCGAGCCGCCTGCTCGGGCGAGGACGGCACGTGGGCGACGAGCGTCGCCGCATCGCGCCCGGGATCGCGGTGCGCGACGCGGCGGAGCACCTCCGAGCCGTCCGGCAGCCAACGGTCGAGCACCCTGCCCTCGGTGAACGGCACGAGCTCGGCGGCGTCCGGCGCCGCCCGCCATCGCGACACCATTCCTTCGCTGCCGTCGACCGACGCGCGCGCCTGCAACGTGGTGAATCCCTCCGCGCCGCGGACCGACAGCAGCCGCCACGCCCCGGTCCGGGATTCGACGATCGGCCGCCCGTCCGCGCGCCATCGATCGCGCACGCGGGCGAGCAGCGCATCGAGCGGCTCCGCGCTGCGGAACCGATGGGTGGTCACGCCGTGGCCGTCGAGGGCGGCGGCGGCCATGACGAGCTCGGTCCTGACGTCGGGTGGCAGGGCATCCATCGCGGGTTCTCCGGTTCAGGGTCGATCGCCCGTCGGTGCGGGCAATGGCGGGACATCGGCGGGGCGGCCGAGTCGATCGGGCGGTATCAGGTCGACGTCGATCTCGTGCCAGCGCAGCGTGCTCGCGCGGGACTCGAAGCCGAGCGCGGCCCCGATCGCGAGCAGGCCGCGCACCGGCAGCCAGCCCGCGGCGATCGCCGCGTCGAGCCCGGGCACGCGGGTGCCCTCGGTGACCCGTGACTCGACGCTGTCCGCCTCGTCGCCGTACGGGCCCGAGGCGTTCCACGCGTCGGTCAGGATCGCGGTGCGGGCCGACATCGCGATGGGCATCGCGGTCAGCGACCGGACCCAGCCGTCGCCCGGACGGCTGCGCGCGAGCCGCGTCTGGACACGTGCCTCGACGAGCCCGCCTTCGAGGTCGAGCCCGAAGCGACCCGGCCCGGCCAGCTCCGACAGCACGCGCACCGCGCGCGGGAAGCCGTCGCCGAGTCCGCCGGCGAACCCGAGCGGGCTGTCGAAGCGGCGCGGCACGACGTCGACGGTCACGTCGTCGAGGCGCTCGAGCAGCGCTTCGCCGCGCCGGTCGACCCAGAACGCGTTCGGCCGCGCGGCCAGCGCACCGTCGCTGCGCAGGTCGAGCCGGTGGCTCGAGAAGAACCGCAGCCGCGTGTCCTCGGCGAGCTCCGGATGGGCCGCGGGATCCGCGCAGGCCGCGGGCCGCACCGTGCACTCGAACGCGAGTGCCCGCGAGGCGGCGACGGTGGCCTGCTGTACGTCGAGCACCTTCGCGACCCAGACCACGCCGAAATAGAGCGGCACGAGTGCCAGCATCGCGACCAGCAGCTCGACGATCGCCTGGCCCCGGACGGTGCGACGGTCAGCGCACATAGCCGTACGCCGCGGCCTGGTCGGCCGCCGAGGGCGCCGCGAGCCGGACCTGCCAGTAGGGGTTGAAGAGGCTCGCGTACTCGAGGCGCGCCGGCGCGTCGACCGGCCTGCGGAAGAACACCTCGGCCGCCGACAGCGCCCACAGGTGCGGCGCACCGTCGCCCGCGAAGTGATCGGGCGGCAGCATCCGCCCGCTCGCGAGGCCACGGTTCATCGCGGTGGCCACCGCCTCGCCGGGCTGGCGCGCGATCACCGCGAGCCGCGCGGTCGGGAACCGGTCGTTGGCCACACCGTCGAGGTCGAGCTCGCGCACCGGCCCGAAGCCGCCGTAGCCGGGCAGCGAGACCATCGACGCGGCCGCCAGCGCGTTCGCAGCGGGATTGATGTCGATCTCGCCCTCGGTGCCGACGATCGCGCGCAGCGACGTGCCGGCCTCGACCGCGCCCCATCCGAGCGGGACCGCCTCGGTCTCGCGGCAGCGCAGGCCGCGCAGCGTGCGCAGGTGGAACGACATCGTGTCGACCGCCTCCCAGCGCGACAGGTCCTCCGACCAGGTCGTCGCGCCTCGCTTGCGCAGGCGCATCAGGTTCAGGCACGGCGACGGCACCGGGGTGCGGATGTCCTCCGAGCGCGGCCCGGCGGTGAACGGGTCGAGCGACTCGCGCACCAGGTCCGCGACCCGGTGCAGCGCCTCGTGCGAGTCGGTGCGATGCGTGAAGCGCTGCCAGCCGCGCGAGGCATCGGGCAGCACCCACGCGAAGTAGGACCGGTCGTTCGCGCGGGCGACCTCGGCCGCGACCATGCTGGCGCCGAAGCCCTGCGTCGACAGCTGAAGGATCTCCTGGCTCTCGCGCAGGATCGCACCGTAGCCGATCGCTTCGGCCCCGCGGGCGGCGACCTCGATGCGCGCCGCCGCCTCGGCCGCTTCGCGCGCGAGGCGCGCCGCCTCGGCCGCACCGAGCAGCACCGGCTCCGCGGGCGGCAGCAGCGTCGCGAACGCGGTCGCGTTGCGGGTCAGCGACTCGAAGTACTGCGACCAGGCGAGCAGCGTCACCGCCTGCGCGATCGCCACCTCGTTGGCGACGATCGCGCGGTTCGAATACGCGTGGTAATTGAGCACGCGCGCCCGCCACAGGCCGACGCTCCAGGCGGCCGCGTCCGCCGCGCCCACGAGCCGCTGCTTCGCGATCGCGACCTGCCCGGTCGAGAACATCGCCATCAGCATCGCGCCGCCGGCCAGCAGCAGCCCGAGCGCGATCAGCAGCGACTGGCCCGATTGCGGGGCGCGTGCGGGGCGGCGGTGCGCGGCCATCGCGGCGGTCCGGTTCGATGCGGTCCGGGGCAGCGCCTCAGTGGTTGCCCGCGTTGTAGGTGTCCAGCCCCTTGCGGGTGCCCGCCGCGGTCTGCGCGGCGGTCGCGTTGGTCGTGGCGCCGGCGATCGCGGCGCCGGCGTCCTGGCCTGCGACCTCGAGCGCGAGGCCCGCGGTCTGGTTGCGCAGCGTCTGTCCGAAGAGCGTGTAGACACCGATCGCGGCGACCGCGATCAGCGCGACGACGACGAGGTACTCGGTCATGCCCTGGCCGCGCTGGCGACGGGTGGCGTGGAAGACATTCATGGCGGGCTCCGTTGTCGATTGGATCGGAGCACCGATGATCGACATCGCGGCCGCGCCGCGCCATTCGACGAACGACCGAGGACGCGGTCGCGAAGCCTAGGCCTGCCGGCCGATCAGCGCGGGGCGGCGGCGCCCTGGGGTGCCGCCTCGGGCGGCGCGAACCGCGGCTGCAGCGCAGCCAGCTCCGCATCCGATGTCGCGACGATCCACGCTCGGGCACCGTCGACCAGGTGACGGTTCTGGTCCTTGAACGGACCCATCGACACGGCGGTCCTCCACGTCACCGGCCCCGCGCGGGCGGTCTTCGCCGAGGGCGTGCCGACCAGCAGCGCATACGGCCCGAGCGGCATCGACACGAAGGGCATCGGCGGGCGCGCGCGGACCCGCCAGTCGACGAAGGGCACGTCGCACAGCAGCAGCGGCGTCGGAAGCCCGTGGAACACCGTGTAGTCGTACATCGCCAGCTGCTCGCGCAGCGGCTGGTACGCGGCGCGCACGTCGGATGCGGCCGCATCGCGGATCTCGTCGTCGAACATCGGCTCGAGCGCATAGCGGGCGCACGCCTGCCGCAGGTCCGCCTGGTATGCGCAGAACAGGCCCAGCTCGATGCAGTCGTGCGCGGCGCGCTGCACGTCCGCGGGCGGACCCGCGTCGTCCGGCCGACCGAGCTGCGCCGCCTTGAGGAACCGCGCGAGCCCGGACTCGTGCACCGCAGGCCCCGTCCGGGACGCATCGGCGGCATCCCGGCCCAGGTGCACGTAGACGTGCGGCTCGCTCGCGAACTGCGCCTTTCGCCCCTCGTCGTAGCCGATCGCGCCGTCGGCGCACGACAGGTACCGCGTGCCGATGCGGCCGTGCTCCCACAGCCAGTTCTTCAGGAACGGCCGCAACGGATGATTCGACTCGTGTGCGCCCACGCTGCCCTCCGGTGATCGAGTATGCCACCCGAGGCACGCGCAGGATCGGTCGACCCGCGAGCCGGCAGGAACGACACGGGCCGCGCCCGGTCACCCGGTGCGCGGCCCGTGCACGGTGCGCCCGCAGGCGCCCCGCCCTACCCGATCGCGACGATCAGGCGGCCTTCTTCTTGCTCGCGTCGAAGAACTGCTCGTCCTCGGTCGAGCCCTTGAGCGCCGCGGTCGACGACTCGCGCTCGATGGTCGTGGTCACCGCGTCGAAGTAGCCGGTGCCGACCTCGCGCTGGTGCTTGACCGCGGTGAAGCCGCGCTCGGCCGCCGCGAACTCGGCTTCCTGCAGCTCGACGAACGCGCTCATCTGGTTGCGGGCATAGCCGTAGGCCAGGTTGAACATCGAGTAGTTGAGGCTGTGGAAGCCCGCCAGCGTGATGAACTGGAACTTGTAGCCCATCGCGCCCAGCTCGCGCTGGAACTTGGCGATCGTCGCCTCGTCGAGGTTGCGCTTCCAGTTGAACGACGGCGAGCAGTTGTACGCGAGCATCTTGCCCGGGAACTGCTTCTGGATCGCCTCGGCGAACTTGCGCGCGAACTCGAGGTCCGGCTTGCCGGTCTCGCACCAGATCAGGTCCGCGTACGGCGCATAGGCGAGGCCGCGCGAGATCGACTGCTCGAGGCCGTTGCGGGTCTTGAAGAAGCCCTCGACGGTGCGCTCGCCGGTGATGAACGGCTTGTCGTTGTCGTCGACGTCCGAGGTCACCAGGTCGGCCGCTTCCGCGTCGGTGCGGGCGAGCAGCACGGTCGGCACGCCCATCACGTCGGCGGCGAGTCGCGCCGAGACGAGCTTGGCGACGGCCTCGCGCGTCGGCACGAGCACCTTGCCGCCCATGTGGCCGCACTTCTTGACCGCGGCGAGCTGGTCCTCGAAGTGCACGCCCGAGGCGCCCGCCTCGATCATCGACTTCATCAGCTCGAACGCGTTCAGCACGCCGCCGAAGCCGGCCTCCGCGTCGGCCACGATCGGCGCGAAGTAGTCGATGTAGCCCGGATCGTTCGGGTTCTTGCCTTCCATCCACTGGATCTGGTCGCAGCGGGTCAGCGCGTTGTTGATCTTCTTGACGACCGACGGCACCGAGTTGATCGGGTACAGCGACTGGTCCGGGTACATCTCGCCCGCGAGGTTCGCGTCGCCCGCCACCTGCCAGCCCGACAGGTAGATCGCCTTCAGGCCGGCCTTGACCTGCTGCATCGCCTGGTTGCCGGTCAGCGCGCCCAGCGAGTTGACGAAGGGCTCCTCGTTGATGAGCTTCCAGAGCTTCTCCGAGCCGCGCCGGGCGAGCGTGTGCTCGACCTGGACCGAGCCGCGCAGCTTGACGACATCCTCGGCGGTGTAGCCGCGCTTGATGCCGCGCCACCGGGCGCTGTCGGACCATTCCTTCTGGAGTTTCTGGGCTTCGAGTTCGCGGGACGACATGGAGGAGGACTCCCTAGTGAGTTGAACGCAGACCGGCTGGAGGTGTCAGTCTTGTATAAGACTCTACGCCTCGATGCTGCGCGGCAACAGCATTCGGTCACACTGTTGTGAAGTCTTTTTCCCCATGAGGATCAGTTGCTTACGGGTCGCATCCCACGATGCGCAACAGACTCTTCCACGTTGAAAAATGCGGATGATGCGGCGCGCCGACAGCATCCCACGATGTGCAACGAGCTTTTCGTCGGCGCAACGGTGCTGTGGGAACCCGCCTCGGTGTCGCATGCCGCTGCGTGGCGACACCGCACCCCGCGCTTCAGCGGCGCAGCAGCAGCAGGCAGCCCAGCACGATCAGCGCGGCCGAGCCGATGCTCCACCCGGTGGGCATCTCCCCGAAGGCCACCCAGCCGAGGAGCGCGGCCCACACCAGTCCGGTGTATTCGAGCGGCGCCGCACGGCTCGCCTCCACGTGCGAATAGGCCCAGGTGATCGCCACCAGGCCGATCGTCGCGAAACCGCCCATCAGCAGCAGCATCGGGACGTCGGAGATCCGCATCGGTTCCCACAGCCACCACAGCGGCACCGCCAGCACGAGCGTCGGCACCAGGTTCTGCACCAGCAGGATCGTCCAGAGCCCGCCTTGTTGCGCCTGGTGACGGGCCACCACCATGACGCCCGCGTAGGCCAGGGCCGACGCGCCCGCGGCCGCCATCCCCCATAGCCGGGCCTCGCTGCGCCCGGCATCGACGGCGCCCAGTTCGGGCCAGAGGCCCACGGCCACGCCCGCCATGCCGAGGGCCATGGCCGCCCAGAGCCAGCGGGACGGCCGCTCGCGCAGCGCCCAGATCGCAAGCAACGAGATGAACAGCGGCGCGGTGTAGCCGATGCCCACCGCCTGCACCAGCGGCAGCGTCTTCAGCGCGTGGAACCAGGTCAGCAGCGCCACCAGCAGCAGCGCGCTGCGCAGCAGGTGCCAGCGCCATTGCGACCGCGTCGGCAGCGGTGTGCGCCACCAGAGCCAGAGCGGCACCGCGTACAGCGTGCCGAAGGCGAAGCGAAGGAAGGTCACCTGTGCCGTGCCGTAGCGCTCGCCCAGCCACTTCACCGTGCCGTCCATCGCGATGAAGCTGGCGGCCGCCAGCACGGCGGCGGCGAGGGCGAGCGCGGTGGTCCGGGGATGGGTGGCCGTGGCGTTGACGGTGGCGTTCAAGCGAAGGGATGGAGCGGCCGTTGGCGCGCTGCCTGCACAGGATCGCCGAGAGGCTGGCGGCACGCGGCGCGGCCGTCAACCCCGGCACTGCGCCGACGGCCTGGCGCAGGGGCCCGCAAGCGCGTCGCGATCACCGGCGCGGTGGCGCCCCGGGCGGACCGAAAGGCGTGCGCAGAGCGCGCTCCACCATCATCAGCCGATCCTGACCGTAGACCAGGGCGGGGATGCCCAGGAATTCGCTCCAGCGTTCGATCTCGCGGCCGAAGTGATAGGCCTTGTGAGCGGCC
>JBILTM010000302.1:0-4520 GCA_044371545.1 Burkholderiaceae bacterium | reverse complement strand
GCGCGCGTCGCAGACCCCGCCGTGGCCCGGGCGATCGAGGCCGAGCGCATCGCCTTCGCCGCCTCCAGGACGCAGTGGGAGACCCAGCGATCGATGCTCATCGAGCAGCGGCGCGAGACCCAGCGCCAGGCGGCGTCGCTGCGCGCCCGGATCGAGGCCGAGCGCGACGCCGCGACGCTGCTGGACATCGAGCTCGAGGCGAACAGGCTGCTGGTCGCCCAGGGGTACGTGAACCGGGTCGCCCTGAGCCGCCTGGAGCGGCAGGCCGCCGAGTCGCGGGCGCGCGAGGCGGACCGCGAAGCCGAGCTGTCCTCGGTCAGGCAGCGACTCGGCGAACTCGACCTGCGGCGCGCGGCGCTCGACACCGAGCGCACGAGCCGCGCGGCCGCGGAGCTCGCCACGGCCAGCGCGAGCGAGGCGGATCTCGCCGACCGATCGAAGGCGGCCGAAGGCGTCGCCGGGCGGCTGCTGGTCCGCGCGCCCGTGGCGGGCGTGGTGGTGGCGAACAAGGTGTTCACCGTCGGCGGCGTGGTGGCGCCGGGGCAGGCCCTGATGGAGATCGTTCCGGAAGGCGAGCGCCTGATCGTCGAAGCGCGTGTCGACACGTCGCAGGTCGACACGCTGCATCCCGGCCAGCCTGCGCAGCTCAGGCTGACCGGTGCCGGGGCCCGCTACGCGCCGCCCCTGGACGGCACGCTCGAGCAGGTGTCCGCGGACCGGCTCGCGGACGAGCGCGACGGCGTGCCGTACTACATCGTGAGGGCGAGCGTGGATGCGGGGTCGGTGCAGCGTTCCGGCATCGAGCTGCGCCCCGGCATGCCGGTGGAGCTGCACCTGCGGCTTCCCGACCGGACGGCACTGCGTTACCTCGTCGAGCCGCTCACCCGCCGTCTCGCCCGCACGATGCGAGAGCCGTGACCATGCTGCCGCATGGTGCCCGACTCATGGTCCATCACTCCCGGTTGAGCATGCGGTTCTCCTCGCACGGCACCCGTTGCGCGGCGTGGCTCTATGTGCCCCGCACGAAGCGCCCGGCCCCGGTCATCGTGATGGCGCCGGGGCTCGGCGCGACCCGGGCGATGGGCCTGCCCGCCCATGCGGAACGATTCTCGCAGGCCGGCTACGCCTGCCTCCTGTTCGACTACCGTCACTTCGGCGCGAGCGGCGGCGAACCGCGTCAGCTCCTCGACGTGCGCATGCAGATCGAGGACTTGAGGGTCGCGATCGACTGCGTCCGCAGGGAGCCGCGGGTCGACGGCCGTCGGATCGTCGTGTGGGGCACCTCGCTGAGCGCGGGTCATGCGATTCGCGCCGCGGTCGCGGACGGGGACATCTCGGCCGTGATCGCGCACGGACCGTGCGTCGACGGACGGGCGATGCTTCGGGCCCTCGGCGCGCGATCGCTCGTCGGGCTGGGGGCGCGAGCGCTGGCGGACATGGCCGTCGGTGCGACGGGACGCATGCGCGTGACCGTCGCCGTCGTCGGGCGCAGGGGATCGGCGTCGCTGGCGACCAGCGAGGATGCCAGGGCGGGCTATGGCGACATGGCCGTTCCGGGCTCGCTGTTCGAGAACCGCGTGACCGCCCGGGGCGTGGTGCAGCTCGCCTCGTACTCGCCCGGTCGCATGGCACGCGATCTCGCCTGTCCGGTCCTGTTCTGCGTCGGGGACCGTGACGGCATCGCCCCGGCCCGATCGACGCTGCACTACGCCAGGCAGGCGCCCCGGGCCGAGATCATGCGCTATCGCGCGAACCACTTCGACCTCCACAGACCGCCGCTCTTCGAGCGAGTGGTCGGCGATCAGATCGCGTTCCTGCGGCGCCATCTGCGGCAGACCGGCGACGGCGAAGCGGCCGCCGGCCCGGGCGCGGCGACGATACGCCCGATGGCGGCGAGACGAGCCTGACGACCGACGCGCCACGGTTCGCCTCGATGCGCCGTCGATCGCGCGGGGAGCGAGGTCTGCCGGGGCGGGCCCGCGTGGATCCGCAGCCCGAGCCGCGCCTTCGCCCGCTCGAGCGGCGATCCGTCCGCTCCCGTGCCCGCTTCGCGCCGGACCACGGCGCGCACACCGGCGCGGTGCTGGCCGAGCTCGGCCGCACCCCGCCCGACGCTCACCAGCGGTAGCTCAACCCCAGCGACAGCACCGGCAGCACGTCGATCTTCGCCGCGGTGTCGCGCACGGTCTGCAGCTCGCGCTCGAGCTCGGCGTCCGGGTCGCGGCCGGTCGCGGCGATCTTCGCGCGCAGCGACGGCGACAGCGTGCCGGTGACCTTCGGCGAGCCGATCAGCACGCCGACGTCGGCGCTCAGGCCCCAGCCCTTCGTGATCGCGTGGCCCCAGCCGATGCCGACGTAGGGCATCACCGACGGCAGCTCGGCCTTCACGTCGTACCGGTCGGCGGGCCCGACCGGCACGGTCGCGCCGCCGATCGTGACCGTCGATCCGCTCGAGGGCGCGCCGCTGAAGTTGCCCGAGCTGCGGCCTCCCGACAGGCCGACGCTGAGCCGGAACGTGCCGCGCAACGGGTGCCAGTCGCCGAGCGCCGCGAAGCGCTGGCTCTTCACGTCGCCCGAGTAGTCGATGCCGTCCTCGCTGAACGTGCGGCCGGCGCTAGGCAGCCACGAGACCTCGGCGCGCGCGCCGAGCGTCTCGCCGTAGCGGTGGCCGTAGCCGGCGAACAGGCCCGCCGTGCCGACGCCGCCGTAGAGCGACTGGGCGGCGACGGGCGAGGCGAGGCCGGCGGTCGCCGCGAGCGCGACGACGGCGGGAACGAGCAGGCGGATTCGGAGCATGGCGGGTGGGAGTGTGGACGGGTGGAGGCGGCGCGGTCAGGCCGCCGGACTTCATGACTCTATCGATGCGGGCCCGCGCGCCCGCCGCCCGGTCCGACGGGCGGTCGACGCCTGCGGGCGGGCCGGCGACGCGCCGCCCGGGACGGACCGGCCGGTACAATCGCGCGGCGCCGTGACCCCGCGTCGCGCAGCAGGACACCCTCCCCATCGTGCGTATCGGCCGCCTCTCCCGGATCCTCTTCGTCGCGTGGCGCTTCGGGCTCGACGAGATCGCCGCCAGCGGCGCGCAGGCGACGCTGGGCTGGCGCTGGACGCTCGGGGCGGCCCGCGTGCTGCGCTTCGGACGCAGGCTCGACGCGCCGCGTGGCGCGCGGCTGCGCGAGGCGCTCGAATCGCTCGGCCCGATCTTCGTGAAGTTCGGCCAGGTGCTGTCGACGCGCCGCGACCTGCTGCCCACCGACGTCGCCGAGGAGCTCGCGCGGCTGCAGGACGACGTGCCCCCGTTCCCGTCGGCGGTCGCGATCGCCGAGATCGAGCGCGGGCTCGGCCGCAGGATCGACGCGATGTTCTCGGAGTTCGATCCGCAGCCGGTCGCCTCGGCCTCGATCGCGCAGGTCCACTTCGCGCGGCTGCACGACGGCACCGCGGTCGCGGTGAAGGTGCTGCGGCCCGGCATGGCCGACGTCATCGACAACGACCTCGCGCTGCTGCGCACGGCCGGCTCGCTCGCGGTGCGGCTGTCGGCCGACGCGCGCCGCCTGCGGCCGCTCGACGTGATCGACGAGTTCGACCACTACCTGCACGACGAGCTCGACCTGGTGCGCGAGGCCGCCAACGCGAACCAGCTGCGGCGCAACTTCGCCGACTCCACGCTGCTGCGGATCCCGGAGATGTTCTGGGACTACTGCGCGCAGAACGTCATCGTGATGCAGCGCGTCGGCGGCATCCCGATCGGCCGCATCGACCGGCTCGTCGAGGCCGGCATCGACCTGAAGAAGCTGTCGCGCGACGGCGTCGAGATCTTCTTCACGCAGGTGTTCAAGCACGGCTTCTTCCACGCCGACATGCACCCGGGCAACATCCTCGTCGGCGACTCGGGCGAGGACTTCAACCGCTACATCGCGCTCGACTTCGGCATCGTCGGCACGCTGTCGGACTTCGACAAGAACTACCTCGCGCAGAACTTCCTCGCGTTCTTCCGCCGCGACTACCGGCGCGTCGCCGAGCTGCACGTCGAGTCGGGCTGGGTGCCGCCGACGACCCGCGTCGAGGAGCTCGAGGGCGCGGTGCGCGCGACCTGCGAGCCGTTCTTCGACCGGCCGCTCAAGGAGATCTCGCTCGGGCTGGTGCTGCTGCGGCTGTTCCAGGCCTCGCGCCGCTTCAACGTGTCGATCCAGCCGCAGCTGGTGCTGCTGCAGAAGACGCTGCTGAACATCGAGGGGCTCGGCCGCCAGCTCGACCCCGAGCTCGACCTGTGGGTCACCGCCAAGCCGATCCTCGAGCGCTGGATGAACGAGCAGGTCGGCACGCAGGGCCTGATCGACCGGCTGCAGCAGGAGATGCCGCAGTGGGCGCAGCTGCTGCCGTCGATCCCGCGGCTCGCGCACCGCGCGCTGGTCGCGGCGGGCGAGCGGCGCGACGAGCGCGTCGAGGACCGGCTGCTCGCGCGGATGATCGTCGAGCAGCGGCGGATCCGGCTCGCGCTGTGGGCCGCGAGCGCGCTG
>JBILTM010000122.1:0-15458 GCA_044371545.1 Burkholderiaceae bacterium | reverse complement strand
CGGGCGCATCGGCCGCCGCGTCATCGAGCGCCGCCGCGTCGACCGGGGCCGCGGCCGCCTCCAGCACGACCCGCGCGTCCTCCGCAGGCACCGACGGCAGCGCCTCGGCCGGCGGCGGCGCCGCGACGGCCGCGCTGCCGAGGCCCGTCGCGGGCGCGCCGGTCGCGCGCCTGTACTTCGAGCCCGACCAGGCCTGGCCGTCGGGCGAAGTCGGCCCGCGCCTCGCGCCGGTGCTCGCGCGCCTGAAGGCCGAGCGCGACGCGAAGGCGCTGGTGAGCGGCTTCCACGACCGCCGCGGCTCGCTCGAGGCGAACACCGCGCTCGCCAAGCGCCGCGCGGAGACCGTGCGACGCATCCTGATCCGCGAGGGCGTCGCGGCCGACCGCATCGTGCTCGCCAAGCCGCAGCAGACCACCGGCAGCGGCGACAACCGCGAGGCGCGACGCGTCGAGGTGACGGTCGCGCGCTGAGCGCGGCCACGCTCGCGCGGGGTCACGCCCCGCGCGTCACCACGCCTCCAGCGTCGCCGCACCGAGCAGCCGCTCCGCGACGCGCTCGCCCGCCTCGCGCCGCGCGACGGGCATCGCCGCGAGCCGCGCGTCGAGCACGCGAAGCGCGGCCTCGCCCGGCAACGCGCCGTCGCCGACCTGCCGCGCGAGCACTGCGAGCACGATCGTCCAGGCCTCCCCGCGCGAGGCGCCCGCCGCGGCGATCGCGCGCAACGCCTTGTCGACCCCGTCCGGAAGCGCCGCGCGATCGAGGCGCCGCACCAGCGCGTCCAGCGCGTTGCCCTCGCGCAGGATCTTCCGCACGGTCGACAGCAGGCGACGCGGGGTGGTTCGCGCGGGCGGCACGGCCCAACGCGCGATCCGTTCCACCAACGTCCCGGCCGATGTCGAGTCCTCGACCATCGCGTACAGCAGCGGTGCCTCGTCCACCGTCCCGCCGGACGCACCGTGCCGTCCGCGCTGCGAGCGCCACATCGCGGGCGCGGAGAGGTCGTGGTAGGCCGACCGCGTCGGCGCCGACGCCGCTTCAGGCAAGCGCACCGACCCGACCGCCCCCCACCCCGCCGCGACCATCTGCTCGATCTTCTGCAGCGCGGGCAGCCCGCTCGCCTTGTCCGCGTCGGCGCGCACGTGGACGAGGAACAGGTTCGTCTCGATCGTGACGAGACCGTGCTTCACCGCGAGGTCGCGCGCCCACGCGCCGAACGCGCCGCGCGGGCCGTTGCGGGACATCACGTCGGCGATCCGGCGCGCTGCGGCGAGCCGCGGCAGCAGGTACGCGAGCGGCTCGTCGGCGCCTTCCGGCACGGCGTCCACCGGCACGCGCAACGGCTCGACTCGGGCCTCGAGCGTGCGCGACACCGCATCGCCGTCGAGCTTGAACGACAGCCGCGGCGTCACCACCGCGTCGGGCGACGCGAAGCCCGCGACCACGTGGATCGTGTCGCCGTCGAAGACCGATCGCGGCGCGAGCGTCGACCACGCCGGCTCCGCGTCCCAGTCGATGCGGACGTCGTGCGCCCGCGCCACCCGCAGGCGCGTGAACATCCGTCCGATCGCGGCCTCGATCGACTCGTTCGGCGCGACCAGCTCGCACGCGCCGCCGGTCGACTCCGCGAGCCGCCTCAGCAGCGACTCCGCGGGCGCGCTGCCCACGCCGACCGCGAACACGCGGTGCCCCGACGCACGCGCCGCCTCGACGATCGCGTCGATCGCCCAGACCGCGCCGTCGGTGACCAGCAGCACGTCGGCCGCCTCGTCGCCGAGCGCGAACGTCGATGCGAGCGCACCGTGCATCTCGGTGCCGCCGAGGTCGGCCTGCGTCGCGTCGACGAGGCGCGACGCGGCGCGCACTCGCGCCGGCTCGGCCGCCCCGAGCCCGTCGAACGCGTGCTCGACCCGCGAGCCGAAGCGGCTGTACGAGAACCTGTCCCCGGACCGCAGCTCGGCGAGCGCGCGGTGCAGCCCGTGCTTCGCCGACGCGATCGCGTCGCCGCCCATCGAGCCTGAGCAGTCGACCAGCAGCTTGACCGCGACCGACGCGCGCGCCGATGCGTCGAGCGACGGGCAGAAGCTCGCGAGCACCACGCGGCCTTCGCCGTCGGGGGCGCCCAGCGCGTGCGCCGTCGCGGCGCCCGACGCGCCCTCGAAGGTCAGCACGAGGTCGCGGTCGAGCCAGCCGTCCCGCGCCAGCCGCACCCGCGTGCCGGCCTCGCCGCGCGACACCGTGATCGCGTGGGTCGGCGACGCGATCGCGCCCCCCGCGAGCGCGCCCTCGACGCTCAGCGAGAACTCGAACGGATACGCGGCCGAGAGGCTCGCGCCGACCGCCTCGTGCTCGCGGATACTCGCGTCGCGCGCCGCGTCGCCGTAGCGCGGCGCGATCGTCGTCGGGATCGACAGCCGCACGCGCCCCTGCTCGACCGACAGCAGCTGAACGTATCGCAGCTCGATCGTCGCGTCCTCGCCGGGCTTCAGGTTGCCGAGATTCGCGGTGTAGAGCGCGTCGGACGACTTCTCGACCATGATCGGCGCGTCGCCGTCGCCGACCGCCTCCTCGTAGCGCGCCTGCGCGTCGCGCTTCGGCAGCACCGTGCCGTCGAGCCGCCGGCCCGCGATCTCGACCGACAGCCCGGTCAGCACGGCGCCCCACGGCAGCGGGAAGGTATAGACCGTCTCGAGCGTGTCGTCGGTGTCGTTGCGATAGGCCTGGCGCACCGTCATCGACAGCAGCAGGCCGCTCGCGCGGCCGGTCGCGGTCACGCGCTTCAGCGACATCGACGTGCCGGCGGACGAGGCGAGGACGGCGGAGGCGAGTTCGGTCATGGCGTTCCCTTCATGTTGATCGTCAGCGGGACGGCCGAGCGCGACGGCGCTCGCCGTCGGGCTCCGGCCCCTCGTCGCGCAGGCGGGCGTACACGCGCGACACCTCGGCGAACAGCACGCGCACCTGCTCCGGCGACAGCCCGGCGCGGCCCGGCTCGACCTGCAGCTCGAGCCCGTCGGCCACCACCAGGTGGCTCCAGACCTCGACCGTGCCCGGCCCGCGCGGCCGCGCCGGCACCGCCGGCGGCTCGCCCGACAGCACCTCGCGGATCCGCTCGAGCGACACGCCCGCGTCGACCAGCTGCCGGATGCGGAGCAGCGTATCGACGTGCAGGCTCAGGTAATGAGCCCCACGCCCCTCGCCGACCGGACGCTCGAGCAGGCCGATCTGGATGTAATACCGGACCGTGCGCGAGGGCACGCCGACGAGGGTCGCGAGCTCGTCGAGGGTGAAGCGGCGATCGGAAGGGGTCGATACGGACATGGCGGCTCTTGCGTGACAGTTGATTTTAACAGTTTCACTGTCGCGCAACAAGAGCCGGTCGGCCGACCGCTCCGCGAGACGGGTCGGTCGGCCGGCCACGCCGTCGTCGGCCGTACCATCGACGGCGCGCACCGGCGGGCTTCCGTCGCCGACGCCGACAGGACCCGACTGCCATGCTCCAGCCCTTCCGCTTCGACAACACCTACGCACGCGAGCTCGAGGGCTTCTACGTCGCGTGGCAGCCCGCCAGGGCGCCCGCGCCGAAGCTGCTGTACCTGAACCGCGCACTCGCCGACGAGCTCGGCCTGGCGCACGACGCGCTGCCCGAGGACACCGCGGCGGCGCTCTTCGCCGGCAACCTCGTGCCCGAGGGCGCGACGCCGATCGCGCAGGCCTACGCCGGCCACCAGTTCGGCGGCTTCTCGCCGCAGCTCGGCGACGGCCGCGCGCTGCTGCTCGGCGAGGTCGTCGACCGCCACGGCCGGCGCCGCGACGTCGCGTTCAAGGGCTCGGGCCGCACGCCCTTCTCGCGCGGCGGCGACGGCAAGGCCGCGATCGGCCCGATGCTGCGCGAGGTGCTGATCGGCGAGGGCATGCACGCGCTCGGCATCCCGACCACGCGCGCGCTCGCGGTCGCCGCGACCGGCGAGCCGGTGTTCCGCGACACCGGCGCGCTGCCGGGCGCGGTGCTCACGCGCATCGCGTCGAGCCACCTGCGCGTCGGCACGTTCCAGTTCTTCGCCGCGCGCAACGATCAGGACAAGCTGCGCCAGCTCGCCGACTACGCGATCGCGCGCCACGACCCCGCGCTCGCCGACGCGCCCGAGCGCTACCTCGGCCTGCTGCGCGCGGTCGCGACGCGCCAGGCCGCGCTGCTGGCGCAGTGGCTGAACGTCGGCTTCATCCACGGCGTGATGAACACCGACAACATGACGATCTCGGGCGAGACCATCGACTACGGCCCGTGTGCGTTCATGGAGGCCTACGACCCGGGCGCGGTGTTCAGCTCGATCGACCACCAGGGCCGCTACGCCTACGCCAACCAGCCACCGATCGCGCGCTGGAACCTCGCGCGGCTCGCCGAGTGCCTGCTGCCGCTGATCGACGCGGACACCGACCGCTCGGTCGCGAAGGCGATGGAGGTCATCGACGGCTTCCCGCAGTGGTTCGCCGACGCGCTGCTGCGCGGCCAGCGCGCGAAGCTCGGGCTGCGCACCGAGCGCGCCGACGACGCGACGCTCGTCGAAGACTGGCTCGCGCTGATGGCGGCGCAGCAGCTCGACTTCACGCTGGCGTGGCGCCGCCTCGCCGACGTCGCCGAAGGGCACGACGACGCGCTGCGCGACGAGCTGGTCGACCGCGCGGCCGGCGACGCGTGGCTCGCGCGCTGGAAGGCGCGCTGCGCCGACGAGGGCGGCGACGGGGCCGAGCGCGCGCGCGCGATGCGTGCGGTCAACCCGCTGGTGATCCCGCGCAACCACCGCGTCGAGGAGGCCCTCGACGCGGCCTCGCAGCACGACGACCTCGGGCCCTTCGAGCGGCTGCTGGCCGCCCTGCAACGCCCCTACGAGGCGGTGCCGGGTGCGCAGCGCTACGCCGAGCCCGCGGCGCGCGAGATCACCGCGAACTACCGGACGTTCTGCGGGACCTGAGGACGCGCGGACCCGGCCGGACCGCCTGAACCGCCTGAACCGCCTAAGCCGCCGCGAGCCGCTTCGCCGCCGCGTGCACGGCCGCGCGGATCCTCGGATACGTCCCGCAGCGGCACAGGTTCCCCGAGAGCGCCGCGTCGATGTCGGCGTCGGTCGGCCGCGGATTCGCCGCGAGCAGCGCGACCGTCGTCATGATCTGCCCGCTCTGGCACCAGCCGCACTGCGAGACGTCGAGCTCGAGCCACGCCGCGCGCACCGCATCGGCCACCGGCCCGGCGAGGCCCTCGATCGTGGTGACCGGCCGTGCGCCGACCGCCTCGAGCGGCGTCACGCAGCCCCGCGTCGGCTGGCCGTCGACGTGCACCGTGCACGCCCCGCACAGCGCCATGCCGCAGCCGAACTTGGTGCCGGTCATCTGCAGCTCGCCACGCAGCAGCCACAGCAGCGGCGTGTCGGGCTCGGCGCGCACCTCGTGGACGCGGCCGTTGATCGTCAGTCGGGTCGTGCTCATGGTCTCAGGCGATCTTCAGGGGCAGGCTGCGCAGGCGCTGCCCGGTGAGCGCGAACAGCGCGTTGGCGACCGCGGGTGCGATCGGCGGCAGGCCGGGCTCGCCGACGCCCTCGGGGTGTCCGGCCGAGGGCACGACGTGCGTCTCGATGCGCGGGCACGCGTCGATGCGCAGCGCCGGCTGGTCGTGGAAGTTGCTCTGCGCGACGCGGCCCGCGGCGATCGTGGTCTCGCCGAAGAGCGCCGCCGACAGCCCGAAGACGATGCCGCTCTCCATCTGCTGCGCGATCAGGTTCGGGTTGACCGGCGTGCCGCAGTCGATCGCGCAGACCACGCGGTGCACGCGGATCGCGCTCGCGTCTCCGGGCGCGACCGACACCTCGGCCACCTGCGCGACGATCGAGCCGAAGCTCTGGTGCAGCGCCACGCCGCGCGCGACCTTCGCGCCGTCGGGCGCGGCCGCGGGCGGCGCGCCCCAGCCCGCCTTCTGCGCGGCGAGCTTCAGCACCGCCGCGTGGCGCGGGTGGCGCTGCAGCAGTGCGAGCCGGAAGGCCACCGGGTCCTGCTTCGCCGCGTGCGCACATTCGTCGACGAAGCCCTCCTTGAAGAACGCCTGGTGCGAGTGGCCGACCGCGCGCCAGAAACCGATCGGCACCGGCTGCGACACCGCCTCGTGCGCGATCCGCGCCGCGGGCCACTCGTAGGGCTGGTCGAACGCGCCCTCGGACGTCGTCTTGTCGGGGCCACCGCCGGGCAGCTCGAACACGCGCGACAGCACCGCGGGCACGATCGACTGCCCGACCGACACGTTGCGCCACGCGACCACGCGCTTGCGCGCATCGAAGCCCGCGGTGAAGCGCGCGACGCAGGCCGGGCGATAGAAGTCGTGCCGCGTGTCCTCGGCGCGGCTCCAGAAGGTCTGCACCGGCGCGCCGTCGGCCTCGCGCGCGATCGCCGCGGCCTGCCCGACGAAGTCCACCTCGAGCCGGCGCCCGAAGCCGCCGCCGAGCAGCGTCACGTGCACCTCGACCCGCTCCGGCTCGATGCCGAGCGCCTTCGCGGCCGCGCTGCGCGCGAGGCCGGGCACCTGCGTCGGCGCCCACACCTCGGCACGACCGTCCTTGAACTGCACCGTGCAGTTGATCGGCTCGAGCGCCGCGTGCGCGAGCCAGGGCGCGCGGTAGGTCGCCTCGAGCCGCTCGGTCGCACCGGCGAGCGCCTTCTCCACGTCGCCGACCGTGTGGTAGGCGAAGCCCTCGGCCGTGTCGAGCGACTGCGCCATCCGGTCGAGCGCGGCGGCCGAGTCGAACTGCGCGGCCGGTACCGCTTCATCCCACTTCACGTCGACCAGGCCGATGCCCTTCAGCGCGTGCCACGGCGAGTCGGCGATCAGCGCGACGCCCGCGGTGCCGCCGTGGTGCCCCGCGACCGCGAAGACCTTCTTCACGCCGGGCGAGGCGAGCGCCGCCTTCGCGTCGAACGACGCCACCCGCCCGCCCAGCGTCGGGCACATCGCGACCGTCGCGTACAGCATGCCCGGGCGCAGCACGTCGAGCCCGAAGCCGGCGGTGCCGTTCGCCTTCGAGGCGGCCTCGAGTCGCGGCAGCGGCCGGCCGATCAGCGTGAAGCGCTCCGGCGTCTTCAGCGTCACCGACTTGGGCAGCGGCTGCGCGGCCGCGTCGGCCGCGAGCTCGCCGAAGCCCGCGGCACGCCCGCTGCCCGCGTGCACCACGCGGCCCGCCTCGACGCGCAGCTCGCCCGCCGGCACGCTCCACTTCGCCGCGGCCGCGCCCGCCAGCATCGCGCGCGCCGACGCGCCGGCCTCGCGCATCGGCGTCCAGAGGTCCTTCAGGCTCGAGCTGCCGCCGGTCATCATCACGCCGATCTCGCGCATCGTGCGCGCCGTCATCCGGCCCGCGAGGCGCTTGACCAGCCCGTCGTCGTCAGGGTGGAAGGGCAATCCGTCGACCAGCGTCGCGAGGTTGTTGTAGATCGCGTCGAGCGGCGGATGCTCGACGCGCACGCGCGACCAGTCCGCGTCGAGCTCGTCGGCGAGGACCATCGCGAGGCCGGTCAGCACGCCCTGGCCCATCTCCGACTTCGGCACCATCACCGTGGTCGTGCCGTCGGCGCCGATGCGCAGCCAGCCGAGGAACGCGTGCTCGCCGTCCTTCGCGGGCAGCGGTTTCGACGGCACCAGGCGCTGGCGCGGCGGCATCAGGGTCCAGCCGAGCGCGAGGCCGCCGGCGGCGACGGTGGTGCCGAGCGTGGCGAGGAGGAATCGGCGGCGGGTGGGCATGTGCTGAGGGTCGTGGCGTTGCGGGACGTCGCGGTGGTCCGGTGCGGCGCTCAGGCGCGCTCGGGCTGCGACGTGCGTCGGCGCACGGCGCCGGTCCTTGCCTCGGCGGTCCGCTCGACGGGACGCGGGGCGACGACCGGCCCCGCATCGACCGCGAGGAAGCGCACGAGGAACCGGCACTCCGGATCGTCGAGCACGCCGACGTCGCCGCCGGCCACCGCGGCCACGTACTCGCGCACCACCTGCAGCCGCGCGATCCGAGCGTCGATCTCTACGAGCTGCTCGCGCGCCATCCGCTTCAGCCGCGCGGGGGTGATCGCGCCGAGGTCGCGTTCGGCGAGCAGCAGCGCGATCTCGCGCAGCGTGAAGCCCACCTCCTTCAGCTGCCGGATCGCGAGCAGCCGCGCGGGCGTGTCGTCGGGCCAGGCGCGATAGCCGCTCGCGCTGCGCGGCGGCGCATCGAGCAGGCCCTCGCGCTCGTAGACGCGCAGCTGACCGCGGGTCACGCCCGCGACGCGGCACAGCGCGGTGGTGCGCAGGGGCGGCGCGTTCGATGGCGGTGCGGCGGGAGCGGTGCGACGAGGCATGGCGTAGGCAGAATAGACCCGGCACCGAGGTGCCATGTCAAGCGGGACCGCGCGCATTCGGCGGCGCCTTTCGTGATGCGGGCATCGGATCAGCCGAGGTGCCCACGACGGACTGCGGATTGGCACGCCTGCGCGACGCCGCTATGCTCCCTCCCATGGGTTCGCTCAACGTCGCATTGCTCGAAGCGCTGCTGTCCGCCGGCGTGGCGCCCGAGCGTGCCCGGGCGGTCGTCGAGCTGTTCGACCGGTCGATCGACGAGCGCTACTCGCTCCACTCGCAGATCCTCGCGACGAAGCGGGACGTCGCGGAACTGGAGACCCGATTGGCGCGAGACATGGCCTCGATGAGGACCGAGCTGTCGGGCGACATCGCGTCGATCAAGGTCGAGATGGCCGGCATGAAGACCGACCTCGTCAAATGGTTCCTCGGCGCGATGACCGCCCAGACCGCATTGATGCTGAGCGCCGTGAAGCTCTTCTGATCCGGCGGCCGCATCGCGCCGCGGGTCGTGTCACCCGCCTTCCCCGCCCTCCAGCCTGCGCAGGCACGCGACCAGCCGCTTGGCCGTCGCCGCCTCCCGCCCCTGCATCCGATGCACCGGCCCCGCGACCGCCACGCCGAGCGGCGCGCCGAAGCCGCGCAGCGCCGCCGATACCGCCATCACGTCCGCGACGTTCTCGCCGCGGGTCGCGAACCAGCCGCGCTGCCGCCCCGCGTCGAGGTCCGCGCGCAGCCGCTTCGCCGAGGTGATCGTGTTCGCGGTGATGCGCTCGAGCGCGTGTTCGCGCAGCCACGCGTCGAGCGTGTCCGGCGCCAGCTCGCCGAGCAGCGCCTTGCCGATCGAGCTCGAATGCAGCGGCTTCCTCTCGCCCGCGCGCGCCGAGTAGCGGATCGCCTGCCGCCCTTCGAGGACCAGCAGGTAGGTCACCGAGCCGCCCTGCCGCGCGCCGACCACCACCGTCTCGTCGGTCTCGTCGCGCAGCGCCGCGAGCGCGGGCTCGAGCCGGCGCACCACAGGGTCGTGCGCGCGGATCTCGTCGGCCGTGTCCCAGAGCCGGCGCGTGGGGTAGGCGTCGCGCGCGTTCACGTAGTAGAGCCAGCCGTGCGACTCCAGCGCGCGCATCACGCCGTGGCAGGTCGACACCGGGATGCCGGTGCGCTGCGCGAGCTCCGACAGCGGCAGCGGCCGACGCGCGGTGCGGAACGCCTCGAAGACCTCGAGCGCCCGCATCGCGGAGCGGTTCTGCGCGGCGGCGTCCGTGCTCATTGCGGCTGGATGTTCAGCTTCTTCACGAGGCGCCCCCAGCGGTCGAGCTCCGCGCGCAGCGTGTCGCGCAGCTGCTCGGGCGTGGACGCGTTCACCTCGACGCCCGCCTGCGCGAAGCGCTCGATCGTCTCCGGCCCGCGCAGCGCCTCGGACAGCGCCGACGACAGCCGCGCGACGACCTCGGGCGGCACGCCCGCCGGCGCGAAGATCGCGAACCACGCGGCCGCCTCGTAGCCCGGCACCGTCTCCGCGACCGTGGGCACGCCGGGGAACGCGGGCGAGCGCTTCGCGCCGGTCAGCGCGAGCGCGCGCACCCGGCCCGCGCGCACGTGCGGCACGGCCGACACCGCCGGCTCGATCAGCAGCTGCACCTGCCCGCCGGCAAGGTCGGTGAGCGCCGGGCCGCTGCCCTTGTAGGGCACGTGGTTCATCGTGATGCCGGTCATGTCCTCGAGCAGCGCGGTCGCGAGGTGCTGCGAGCCGCCGATGCCGCCGCTCGCGTAGGCGATCGCACCGGGCTTCGCACGCGCGAGCGCGATCAAGCCTGCGAGGTCCTTCGCGGGCACCTCGTTGTTGACCAGCAGGACAAAGGGCGTCGCGCCGACCATCCCGATCGGCGCGAGGTCGCGCTGCGGGTCCCACGGCAGCTTCGCCACGACCACCGGGTTGATCGCGACGCTGCCGATCGTGCCCAGGCCGATCGTGTGACCGTCGGGCGCGGAGCGCGCGAGCGCCTCCAGCCCGATCGCGCCGGTCGCGCCCGCGCGGTTCTCGGCGACCATCGGCTGGCCGAGGATCGCGGCGAGTCGCTCGGCGACGGTGCGGCCGATGATGTCGGTCGAACCCGAAGGCGGGAACGGGATGATCATCCGCATCGGGCGCGAGTGGAACGACTGCGCGGCCGCGGGGACCGCAAGCGGCAGCAGCGCGACGGCGGCGAGCGCGGACAGCAGGTCGCGCCGCGAACGGGGCGGACGATCGCGTCGTCCTCGCGGGGACGTTTCAGCGGAAACGTCCTGCGACGCGCTCCCGGTCCCTGCCGCGCCGCGCGACGGCGCAGCGGACGTTTCCGCGGAAACGTCCCGCCTCGCCCCCCTGCCGGCGACCTCGTCCACCCTCACGGCCGCTCCCCGTCGTACGCGATCCCGTGCTCCACCGTCTCCCAGATCCACCGCGCCGACGAGCGCTCGCGCTCCTCCAGCACGTGCCCCACCAGTCCCGCCGAGCGGCTGATCACCGCGACGCCGCGCATCACCGGCTGCGGGATGCCGATCTCGCCGAGCACCGCCGCCACCGCGCCGGTCGCGTTGATCGTCAGGTGCCGGCCCCAGGCGCGGTCGACCTCGCGCGACAGCGCCTGCAGCGCCGCGATGTGCCGTCCCGCCACGCCCTCGCGCTTGGCGAGCTCGAAGAGCCTGGGCGTGCGCGGATCGTCGGGCTTGTGGTGCGGATGGCCGAAGCCGTGCACCGAGCGCTTCGCCGCGCGCAGCCGGTCGGCGATGTCGCGCGCCCGCGCGTCGACGCCCTCGGGCGCCGCGAGCATCTCCTCGATCAGCGCCGAGCAGCCCTCCATCGTGCCGATGAAGGTGCTGCCCACGCCGAGCAGCCCCGCCGCGACCGCCGACTGCAGCGCCTCGGGCGCGGCGTCGTAGGTCAGCCGCGTGACGATCGCGCTCGGCGTGAGCCCGTGCTCCATCAGCGTGACCAGCACCGCGTCGAGCAGCACCACCTGCGCGCGTTCCGGCTTCCTGCGCAGCAGGTGCCGCAGGATCATCTCGGTGAAGCCCACCTGCCCGATCAGGTCCTCGACCAGGTCCGCGCCGTCGACGACGATGCGGTCCGCCGTGCTGTAGGCGATCGCGGTGGTCGGCGCGCCCTTGCCGCCCGCGGCCCCGCTCACTGCGCGACCCCGCGCGTGCGCACGACGATCTTCCAGGTGCTCTCCATCACCGTCTCCCCGCGCTGGTTGATCGCGGTGCGCTTCATCGCGACCGTGCCGCGGTCGGGCTTGCGGCCCGGCGTCTTCTCGGCGATCTCGAGCACGACGTGGATCGTGTCGCCGATCTTCACCGGCTTCGTGAAGCGGCACTCCAGGTTCGCGAGGCCGAGGATCGAGGGCTCGAGGAACTTCATCAGCGGCAGCCGTGTCGACAGCCCCGAGGCGATCGCGAGCACGAGCATCCCGTGCGCGATGCGCCCGCCGTGCGGCGTCGTCGCCGCGAACTCCGCGTCGGTGTGCAGCGCGTTGTAGTCGGCCGAGAGCCCGGCGAAGTTCACGACGTCGGCCTCGGTGACGGTGCGCGCGGCGGTCTTGAACCGGTCGCCGACCTCCAGGTCCTCGTAGGCGAGCGTGCAGCGCTCGATCGCGTCCAGCAGTCGTTCACTCATCTCGACGGGGCTCCTCGTGGGGGTTCGAGCGCCGAGAGCCCGAGCAGCTCCCGGCCGATGATCAGCGTCTGGATCTCCGAGGTGCCCTCGGGGATGATCGCGCCGCGCGTGTCGCGGAAGATCCGCTCGATGGGCAGGTCCTCGCTGTAGCCGATGCCGCCGTGCACCTGCAGCGCGAGGTTCGCGACCTCGTGCGCGGCGCGCGTGCAGTAGAGCTTCGCCGTCGAGCACTCCAGCCGGCCGGCGCGGCCCGCGTCGAGCGCCCGCGCCGCGCGGCGCAGCATCTGGCGCGACGACTCGAGCCGCAGGTGCATCTCGACGATCATCTGCTGCACCAGCTGGAAGCCGCCGATCGGCGCGCCGAACTGCGTGCGCGACAGCGCGTAGGCGTGCGCGAGCTCGTAGGCGCGCCGCATCGCGCCGACCGCGCCGGCCGCGACCGAGAGCCGCCCGAAGCCGAGCGTCACCAGGATGTTGCGCAGCCCCTCGCCGACGCCGCCCAGCACGTTCGCGCCCGGCACCACCGTGCCGTCGAAGGTGAGCTCGGAGGTGACCGTCGCCTTCAGCACCATCGTGTGCACGCGCCGCGCCTCGAAGCGCGACTCGGTCGGGTCGACGAGGAACGCGGTGATGCCTCCCGGCGCGCCGTCCTCGCCCACCGCGCGCGCCATCAGGATGCCGAGGTCGCCGATCGCCCCGTTGGTGATCCAGAGCTTGCGACCATCGATCACCCAGTCGTCGCCGCGGCGCGTCGCGCGCGTGCGCATCGACGCGACGTCCGAGCCGTGGTCAGGCTCGGTGATGCCGACCCACACCTTGATCCGGCCCGCGAGCAGCGGCGCGAGCCAGCGCGCCTGCTGCGCCGGCGTGCCGAGCTTCGCGAGCATCAGCGCCGCCATGTTCATCGTGTTGAGCGTCGCGCGCAGGCTGCCCCAGCTGGCGCCCGCCTCCTCCATCAGCATCGCGAAGCCCGCGTGCGACAGGCCGACCCCGCCCTGCGCCTCCGGCAGGAAACCGCCGAGCATCCCGAAGTCGCGCAGCCGCGCCGGCAGCGTCCAGTCGAACTCGCCACGCCGCTCGAAGTCCGCGACCGTCGGCTCCACCTCGGTCGAGAGGAAGCGGCGCACCGCGTCGCGAAGCGTGCGCAGCCCGGGGTCGAGCCCGTCGTCGTCGTCGTCATCGGCCTGCCGCGCGCCCATTCCGTCCCCTCCCTGCGGCCGCTTGCGCCCCTGCCGGCCGTCGTTCAAGATGCTGAAAACCATTCTGGCCCGCTGAAGCAATTCGCGTCAATGCGGACGGGCCACCAGGAGGAGACCCCGGTGACCGCCGTCGACCCCGCCCGCCCCTACGCCGGCCTGCGCGTGCTCGACGCGAGCCAGGGCCTCGCCGGCCCCTACTGCGCGATGCTGCTCGCGCAGCACGGCGCCACCGTGATCAAGGTCGAGCCGACCGAGGGCGACTGGTCGCGCGGGATCGGCACCCGCCACGGCGACGCGACCGCGCTGTCGATCGCCGCCAACCGCGGCAAGGCGAGCCTCGTCGTCGACATGAAGCGGCCCGGCGCCGCTAGCGCGCTGCGCCGCGTGGCCGCGCGCTGCGACGTGTTCCTCGAGAGCTTCCGCCCGGGCGTCGCTGACCGCATCGGCCTCGGCTACGCGGCGCTCTCCGCCGACAACCCCCGCCTCGTCTACCTCTCGAACAGCGGCTACGGCGCGAGCGGCCCCTACGCGCAGCGCGCCGGCACCGACACCGTGCTGCAGGCGTTCAGCGGCATGATGGCGCTCAACCGCGACGGCGACGGCCGGCCCAACCGCATCGGCTTCCTCGTCGTCGACACCCTGACCGCGCTCTACGCGTTCCAGGCCGTGTCGGCCGCCCTCTACGCACGGCAGGCGGGCGCGCCCGGGCGGCACATCGAGATGTCGCTGATGCAGTCGGCCGCCGCGTTCCTCGCGCCCAAGCTCGTCGAGCACGCGCTGGAGGGCGACGAGGCGCGCCCGCTCAACGTGCCCGCCGGCGTCTACCGCACCCGCGATGGCTGGGTCGCCGTCACGCTGAGCCGCGAGGCCCACTTCCCCGCGCTGTGCCGCGCGATCGGTCGGCCCGGGCTCGCCGACGACCCGCGCCACGCGAGCTTCGTCACCCGCGCCGACCATCAGGTCGCGCTGAAGGCCGCGATCGCCGAGACGCTCGCCACGCGCGACACCGCCGAGTGGCTCGCGCGCTTCGCCGAGAACGAGGTGATGGCCAACCCGGTGAGCACGCTCGGCGACTGGGTCGCCGACCCGCACGTGCAGGCCGTCGGCGCCGCGCGGCCGGTCGACGTGCCCGGCGTCGGCACCGTGACCTGGCCCGGGATCCCCGGCGTGTCGCCGATCGAGCCCGACGAGCCGCGCGGTGCGTGGGCGCGCATCGGCGAGGGTGGGGTCGATGCGCTGCGCGCGCTCGGCTTCGACGACGCGGCGCTCGCCGAGCTGCGCGCGGCGGGCGTCGGCGGCGACGCGTGATCCCTGAGCCCTGCACCCGAGGCCGCGCGCCGAGCCCGAGCCCAACACCCCGCGCCCCACGCCCCGAGCGACCGACGCGCGACCCACGGAGACCCCGACGATGAACCCTGCCGCCCCTTCCCGCCGCACCGTCGTCTCCGGCCTCGCCGCCCTCGCCGCCGCACGCGTGCTGCCCGCCGCCGCACAGGGCGCCGCACCGTTCCCCAGCCGCGGCCTGCGCATCGTCGTGCCCTTCGCCGCCGGCACCGGCAGCGACGTCGTCGCACGCTCGATCGGCCAGAAGCTCGCCGAGCAGCTCGGCCAGCCCGTCGTCGCCGAGAACCGCGAGGGCGCCGGCGGCGTCGTCGGCACGAACGCCGTGAAGCAGGCCCCGGCGGACGGGTACACGCTGCTGATGGCCGCGAATCCCTTCACCATCGCACCCGCCACCTTCGCGACCGCGCCCTACGACCCGCTGCGCGAGTTCGTGCCCGTCGCCAAGATCGCCGACGTGCCGATCGTGCTCACCGTCGCCGCCGACTCGCCGTTCAGGTCGGTGCGCGACGTGATCGCGTTCGCCAAGGCCAACCCCTCGAAGCTCACCTACGCGTCGTCCGGCAAGGGCACCCCGAGCCAGTTCGAGACCGAGCTCTTCAAGCAGGCCGCCGGCATCGAGATCCTCGAGGTGCCGTACAAGAACACCGCGCAGGCGCTCACCGACACGATGAGCGGCCAGGTCAGCATGTACCCGTCCGCGATGCCGCTGGCGCTCCCCCACATCCGCGCCGGCCGCGCCCGCGCGCTCGCCATCATCGACCGCCGCCGCGCCCCCACCCTGCCCGACGTGCCGACCCTGGCCGAGGCCCTGCAGATGCCCTCGTACGTCGCCACGCCGCTCTGGTACGGCTTCGTCGCGCGCGCCGGCACCCCGCCCGAGGCGCTCGCGCGGCTC
>JBILTM010000121.1:0-15483 GCA_044371545.1 Burkholderiaceae bacterium | reverse complement strand
CGAGCCTGAGCGTCCGCATCCCGACGGAAGGGAGCGTCCGGTCGTGGCTCGACGACGCCGAGCTCGTCGTTGCGTCCGGACTCGCCGGAGTACGCGGTGCCACGCACCGCTCCGGCGGTATCGAAATACGTTCGTCGGTGCTGTCGCTTCGACGCGACGGGCCTGATGCCGAACAACTCGTCGTGGACATCGACCTCTCCCGCTGCCGTCTGCGGGTGCGCATGGCGGGCGGGCCCGCCGACGAGGCCCGCGCGGCGGCGATCGCGAATGCCAGTGCATCGACACTGGAGGCGATGCTCTCCGACCCGTCGATGGACGTTGCCGACTTGCTCACGGTGTCCGGTTGGGATCCGAGTGCGGTCGCGGCGTTCGAAGTGCCGGCCCCATGGGGATGGAACGGTCCACTGACGGTCCCGGAGACGTTCGCGATCCAGGTGCGGGAACGCCCTGCAGCCATCGCCGTGTGCGGTGTCGGACGTTCGCTGACGTACGCCGAACTCGACGCGGCCTCGTGGCTTCTCGCGACCCGTCTTGCCGACATCGGCGTTGGGCCCGGATCGGTCGTTGCGCTCGTGTTGCCACGCGGCCCAGGCGCGCTTGCTGCAATGCTCGCGGTGATGCGGGCCGGTGCCGCGTATCTTCCGATCGATCCCGGCTGGCCGAGGGAACGCATCGCCTTCATGGTCGCCGACGCCGATGCGCGCGTCGCGATCGTCGACGCAGGTGCCCCCGGATCCTTCGCGAATGCGAACCTGGCGATCGATCCATCCCTACCCGAGATCGGCTCCGGATCACCACCTTCGCCCGGATCGACGACCGTGGCCCCGGACCCCGACCGCCCCGCGTACCTGATGTACACGTCCGGCTCGACCGGACGGCCGAAGGGCGTCGAGATCCGCCACCGTTCGATCATCAGGCTCGTCTGCGGCGCGCGATACGTGACGATCGGACCGGACACCCGGATGCTGCAGGCGGCGCCCCTCGGTTTCGATGCGTCGACCCTGGAGATCTGGGGCCCGCTGCTGAATGGCGGCTGCTGCGTGCTGCATCCCGAGGCAGTACCGACCGGGCCGGGCCTGGCTCGAACGATCCGTGACGGTGCCGTGGACACCGCCTGGTTGACCGCTTCACTGTTCAACGCCGTGGTGGACCACGACCCAACCCATCTCCGCGGGCTCGTGCAGTTGCTCGTCGGGGGCGAGGCCCTGAGCGTCCCTCACGTCCGACGCGCGATCGCCGCGCTGCGTGACACCACGCTGATAAACGGGTACGGCCCGACCGAGTGCACCACGTTCGCCGCGACATACGCGATTCCCGATGACCTCCCCGCCGAAGCGACGTCCGTGCCGATCGGACGCCCGATCACGGGCACCGTCGCACGCGTGCTCGATGGCGCGATGCGCAGGCTGCCGGTCGGTGTCGTCGGCGAGCTTTGCCTGGGTGGTGACGGCCTGGCGTCCCGATACCTGAACCTCCCGGAGTTGACCGCCGAACGATTCGTCGCCGACCCGTACGGCCAGCCCGGCGATCGGCTGTACCGTACCGGCGACCTGGCGCGCTGGCGCTCCGATGGCCTGCTCGAGTACATCGGACGACGCGACGATCAGGTGAAGATCCGAGGGTACCGTGTCGAGCCCGGGGAGGTTGAAGCGGCACTCGCCAAGCTCTCGGGCGTCCGGGCGTGCGCGGTGGTCGTGCGGCACGATCCGGGATTGGGGCCACGCTTGTTCGCTTACGCAGTGCCGGAACGTGCGCCCCTCGATGCGTCGGCGATCAGGGAGACGCTTGGGCGATCGCTGCCCGCCTGGATGGTCCCCGCCGGGATCGTCGAGGTCGACACGCTGCCGATGACCGCGAACGGCAAGCTCGATCGAGCCGCGCTGCCTCCCCCGCCCGCCTCACGTCCGACGCTGCGACAGCATTACGTCGAACCTGTCGGGGACACCGAGCGCGTCGTCGCCTCGGTCTTCGCCGACACGATCGGCCTAGACCGGGTCGGTGCGCTCGACGGCTTCTTCGACCTCGGAGGAACGTCGTTGGCCGCGGTGGCGGTCGCCCAACGGCTCGAACTCCGGACGGGTCGCACGGTGCCCGCGTCGACCTTCTTCGACGACCCTACGCCCCGAGGCATCGCCCGCGCGATCGACGCGTCGACAATCGCCCAGGACGCGGATCCACAGACCGAGACCCGCGCAACCGAGTCGGAGGGAACCTCGCGCGGCATCGAAGGCGACCTGGCGATCGCCATCGTCGGCATGTCGGCTAGGTTGCCGGGTGCCGCCGACCTGGACGCATTCTGGACGATGCTCGACGGGGGCGTGGACGGGATACGCCGGTTCGACGACGAGGATCTCGACCCCTCGATTCCGCGCGCGCTGCGGGACGACGCGACGTACGTACGCGCGCGGGGCGTGATCGACGGTGTAGAAGGCTTCGACGCCGCCTTCTTCGGGATGTCCGCGAACGAGGCCGACCTCACGGACCCGCAGCAGCGCGTGATGCTCGAACTGTGCTGGACCTGTCTGGAGCATGCGGGCCACGTGCCGGACCAGCGGGATCTGAAGATCGGCGTGTTCGCGGGTGTCTACAACGCGACGTACTTCCGACACCACGTGCTGTCGCACCCGGGCCGCGTCGAGAGAATGGGCGAGTTCCAGGCAATGCTCGCCAACGAGAAGGACTACGTCGCGACGCGGATCGCGCACCGGCTCGACCTCACCGGCCCGGCGATCAGCGTGTTCACGGCATGCTCGACCTCGCTGGTCGCCATTGCGCAGGCCGTCGACGCGCTCCGGCTGCGCCGGTGCGACCTGGCGCTCGCCGGCGGGGCGGCAGTCACCTGCCCGCCCGAGTCCGGGTATCTGTATCAGGAGGGCTCGATGCTGTCTCCCGACGGGAGAACGCGACCCTTCTCGGCAGATGCCGCCGGCACCGTGTTCAGCGACGGTGCAGCGGTCGTGCTATTGCGGCGCCTGTCCGACGCGCTCGCCGACGGCGACACGATCCACGCAGTCATCCGGGGCGTCGCCGTCAACAACGACGGCGGCGGGAAAGCCAGCTTTACCGCGCCGAGCGTTGCGGGACAGGTCGAGGTCATTCGTGCAGCGCATCGGGACGCGGCCATCGACGCGGGAACGATCGAGTACGTCGAAGCGCACGGTACCGCGACGCCGCTCGGCGATCCCGTCGAAGTCGAAGCGCTCAACCGCGCATTCGGCCTCTCGACGCGTCCGCGTGCGCGCGTGCTGCTCGGTTCCGTCAAGGGCAACGTCGGTCACACGGTGATGGCCGCGGGAGCCGCCGGGCTGATCAAGACAGTCCTCGCGATGCGGCACGATCGGATACCGGCGACCCTGCATTTCGATGCACCGAATCCCAGGATCCCGTTCGGAGCCGGCCCGTTCGAGGTCGCCGGAACGCCGCGCCCGTGGCCGCGCGGCACTGAGCCGCGCTGGGCTGGTATCAGCGCGTTCGGGGTCGGTGGCACGAATGCCCACGTGGTGATCAGCGACCCACCGCCCCGCCGACGTGCGCCGCAGCCCGCCGCGACTCGGGTGATCAGAGTGTCGGCCCGGACGCCCACGGCACTCTCGGCCTCGGTCGATGCCCTGGCGGACTGGCTCGAACGGACACCGGATTCGGACATCGCCGACGTCGAGTTCACGCTGCACGCCGGCCGCAGTGCGTTCGCGCACCGCGTCGCGATCGTCGCCGACGATGCGCGGGGCGCAATCGAGGCGATGCGCGACGCGGGGCACGAATTCCGGGTCGAGGACTGCATCGACGAGCACGTTCCGGCACCGGTATTGCTGTTCCCCGGGCAAGGCGCGCAGTACGTCGGCATGGGCACGGCGCTCTACGGTTCGGATCCGGTGATTCGCCGCGTGATCGACGCATGTGCCGACGCGATGCACGACGACCTGGGATTCGACCTGCGCGAGCGGCTCGTAGGCGCGTCCCGAACCGAGCTCGCCGCCACCTCGCTGACGCAGCCGGCACTCTTCGCGCTCGAGCTCGCGCTCGCCACGCGCTGGGTCGAACGCGGCATCCGACCCGCCGCGCTGGTCGGCCACAGCATCGGGGAGTTTGCTGCGGCTGCGTTGGCAGGCGTGATGTCGCTGGAAGACGCGGCACGGCTCGTCGTCCTGAGGGGCTCGCTGATGCAGCGACTGCCCGCCGGTCGAATGCTCGCGATTCGGGCAGCCGCCGGGTCGATCGGTCCGCGATTGCCCCACGACGTCGCGATCGCTTCGGTGAACGCCCCAGGTGCATGCGTCGTCGCCGGCCCGAACGAATCCGTGGAACGGCTCGCCCATGCACTTCAAGGCGACTCGATTCCGTGCAGCATGCTCGACACCTCTCACGCGTTCCACTCCCCGATGATGGACCCGGTGGTCGCGCCGTTCCGCGAGGCATTCGCGAAGGTCGCGCTTCGCCCGCCTTCGATGCCGATCGTGTCGACGGCGACAGGCGCTCGTCTGTCGGATGCCCAGGCTGTGGACCCCGGATACTGGGCGACCCACCTGCGCACCAGCGTGCTGTTCTCGCAGGCGGTGTCGACCTTGGTCGACATGCCTGGATCCGTGTTCATCGAGTGCGGTCCGCGTGCCGGACTGTCGGCGCTCGTCCGGCAGCACCGTCCGGCCACGGGACGGCAAGCCCGGGCTCTCGCGAGTCTCGGTGACGCGCCCGAGCTGGAGCGGTCCCGGCTCGCGCTCGCCGAGGCACGGCTCTGGACGCTGGGCGTCGATCTCGAGGCAGAGCGCGGAGAACGAATGCGGATCCCGCTCCCGACCTACCCGTTCGAGCGCACACGTCATTGGCTCGATGCCAACCCCGCACCCGTCCCTGCACACACATCGGATCGCACAGCCAACGTCGATTCGATGCCGCCGGCTTCCAACCCGTCCCCCGACAACCTAGAAGTCCAGTCGATGAGCGCAGCCGCCGACTCCCGTGTCCCCGAACTCGTCGCTCGCCTCAGAACGCTGATCACAGACGTCTCCGGCATCGACGTCGCTGATGCCGATCCGAACGCACCGTTCGTCGAGCTCGGGCTGGACTCGCTGACGCTGACGCAGGTCGCGCTGCAGGTGAAGAACACGTTCAAGGCGCCGGTCACGTTCCGTCAGCTGATGGAGAAGCACCGTACGCTCGACGCACTCGCTCGTTGCCTCGACGAGCAGTTGCCCGGCGGTCGGATCGCGTCGCCGCCCGCCGCGGACGCGTCGCCGGCGGTCGCGACTCAGCCGCCCTCGATGGCTCGATCGCTCCCCGTCTCGACAGTCGACATCGGCGGCGCGCTGCCGCCCCCCGGTACGGCGCGGCCGCCTGCCGACTCGACGGCCGCCGATCCCCTGCGCGAGCTGATCCGACAGCAGCTCGAACTGATGAAGCAACAGCTCGCGCTGCTCGGCGCGCTGCCGCCAGCGGCCGGTGCAGTTCCCACGGGATCGCCATCGGCGCCCTCGGCGGTGGCACCCACGGGGGCCTCGCGAGCCCAGCCTGCCCCGGCCGCAGCGGCCACTTCGCCGACCCCGGTCACCCCGCCCGCCACGTCCGCCACGCCCGAGACCGACGACGCGTCCGCGGTCCAGCGCTATGACGTCAAGAAGGCGTTCGGCGCAATCGCGCGGATCCACACGTCGTCGGCCGACGCACTGAGCGACACGCAGCGTGCCCGTCTCGATGCCTTCATCCGGCGGTACGTCGACCGTACCCGTGCGTCCAAGGCGCATGCGGCCACGCATCGCCCGCATCTCGCGGACCCGCGTGTCGTCAACGGGTTCCGCCCCCTGCTCAAGGAGATCGTCTACCAGATCGTCGTGGAGCGCTCCTCTGGGGCTCGCGTGTGGGACATCGACGGCAACGAGTACGTCGACGTGCTGAACGGCTTCGGAATGAGCTTGTTCGGCTGGCAGCCACCGTTCGTGACCGAAGCGCTCCGCAAGCAGATCGATGCCGGCTACGAAATCGGACCCCAGCACCCGCTCGCAGGCGAGGTGGCGCGCTTGGTCTGCGAGATGACCGGCTTCGACCGGGCGGGATTGTGCAACACCGGATCCGAGGCGGTGATGGGTGCCTTGCGCATCGCGCGCACGGTCACCGGGCGAAGTCTGATGGTCAGCTTCGCCGGCGCGTACCACGGCATCTTCGATGAAGTCGTCGTGCGGGGAACGCGCACGCTGAGGACGATCCCGGCCGCGCCCGGAATCATGCCGAATGCCGGCGCGAACGTGCTGGTGCTCGACTACGGTACTCCCGAGTCCGCACGTATCGTCCGCGAACGCGCGGACGAGATCGCGGCCGTGCTCGTCGAGCCAGTACAGAGTCGGCGACCCGACTTCCAGCCGCGCGAGTTCCTGCACGAACTGCGCGACATCACCTCGAAATCGGGCAGCGCGCTGGTGTTCGACGAGGTCGTCACCGGCTTCCGGGCACACCCGGGCGGTGTGCAGGCACTGTTCGGCATCCGAGCCGACATGGCCACTTACGGAAAGGTGATCGGTGGCGGCCTGCCGATCGGCGTGATCGCAGGCAAGCGCGCGTGGATGGACGCGCTCGACGGAGGAGCCTGGCAGTACGGCGACGACTCCATTCCGACGGTTGGCGTCACCTACTTCGCAGGCACGTTCGTACGTCACCCTCTCGCGCTCGCGGCGGCTCATGCGTCGCTGCGGTACATGCGCGAGCAGGGACCCGAACTCCAGGCATCGCTCACCACGCGAACGGCCGCAATGTGCGACGAGCTGAACGCCTATTGCCGCGAGGTCGGCGCACCGATCGAGCTCAGGCACTTCGCGTCGGTCTGGCGGATGGTCTTCACCGAGGAGCATCCTTTGCAGGACCTCCTGTTCCCGATGATGCGCAGCCGTGGCATCCACGTGCTCGACAACTTCCCGTGCTTCATGACCACCGCGCACTCGGACCAGGATGTCGCGATGATCAAGAAGGCCTTTCGCGAGTCGATCGCGGAACTCCAGGAAGGGCGATTCCTGCCGGGGGTCCATCCTTCGATGCCCGTCGCGCTGGACGCGTCGAAGCCGCCGGTTCCCGGCGCGCGACTCGGACGCGACGGTAACGGTCAGCCCGCGTGGTTCATCCCGAACCCAGATGCCCCGGGCAAGTACATGAGACTTCGATGAGCGAGCATGACCTGACCCGGGCGGCTGCCGCCGAGGCCGTCGACTACGACCCGTTCGCAGCCGGACGCATCGATCGCGTCGTGCCGACGACCGAAGCGCAGCAGGAAGTCTGGCTCGCGGACCGCGCGGGGCACGAGGCCTCTCTCGCCTATAACGAGGCGATCCGCATGCGCCTGTCCGGTCCGCTGGACAGGGCCGCGCTCGTTCGCGCGCTGGACCATCTCGTCGAGCGGCACGAATCGCTGCGCGCCACCATCTCGCCGGACGGCATGACGATGCTCCTCGCCGATTCGGTCGAGGTCGAGATCCGGGAGGTCGACCTGACCGGAGCCCCGGACGAGGCGCGCGAGGATGCCCTCGAGCGCGAACGTAGATCGGCCGTCGAAACGCGCTTCGACATCGAGTCCGGCCCCCTGTTCCGGATCGCCTTGCTCGCCCTGGGCGGCGACGCGTTCGAATTGATCTTCGCGGCCCATCACATCGTGTGCGACGGTTGGTCGTTCGGCGTGCTCGCGCGCGACCTCGCGCGACTGTACGACGCCGAGCGCGGTCTTCCCCTCGCGCCGCTGGCGCCCGCAGACACCATGACCGCGTACTCGGCCCGTGAGGCGCAACAGCGTCACGGGTCGGTTGCTACCACCGACGAACGTTTCTGGAGCGATCTGTTCGCCGGCGGAGCACCGACGCTGGACCTGCCCACAGATCGACCGCGCCCGAGACGGCGGACCTTCGCTTCGCGTCGGGAGGATCGGATGCTCGACCCGGCGCTGCTCGCCGAGATCAAGCGCTTCTCCGGACGTCAGGGCGTCGGGCCGTTCGCAGTGGTGTGGGGCGCGGTCGCGACCTTGCTTGCTCGAATCGCGGGCCAGTCCGAGATCGTCCTGGGAATTCCGGTGGCCGGGCAGGCGGCCGCCTCGATGCCGGCGCTGGTGGGTCACTGCGTCAATCTCCTGCCTGTGCGATTCAGTCCGGACCCCGGTGCCGACGGCGCTGCGATGGTGCGCGCCGCGCAATCTGTCCTGTTCGACGCGCTCGAACACCAGGAGTACACCTTCGGCACCCTGCTGCGCCGGATCACGCTGAAGCGCGACCCGAGCCGGCCGCCGCTCGTGGCCGCAATGTTCAACCTCGACCAGGCGCTGGGGATCGACACCGGCTTCTCGGGGCTACGGGTCGTCGTCGATTCGATTCCCCGGGTCGCCGAGAACTTCGAGCTGTTCATCAATGCCGCGCAGATCGATGGCGGCCTGCGGCTGGAATGTCAGTACTCCACGGATCTGTTCGACCGTGAGTCGATCCGACACTGGCTTGCGAGCCTCGAACAACTGCTGCGCGGGCTCGTCGCCACTCCGGACCGACCGATCGATGCGCTCCCGCTCCTCGACGACGGGCAGCGAGCCGAGCTTGACCGCTGGAACGACACCGCCATGGAACACGACCCGAGGCGGGGCGTGCATGAGATGGTCGCGGCGCAGGCCCTGCGCTCGCCCCACGCGGCCGCCGTGCTGGCCGGCCGCTCGCGCCTCACCTACGCGGAACTCGACGCGCGGTCGTCACGGATCGCGGGCGTTCTCCATGCACTCGGGGTTCGTCCGGGCGACCGTGTCGGCCTGTGCCTCGAGCGAGGCATCGAGCTCGTCCCGGCACTGCTGGCGGTGCTGCGTGCAGGCGCAGCCTACGTGCCGCTGGATCCTGGCTTCCCTGCCGAGCGCCTCGCCTTCATGGTCGAGGATGCCGGCCTCAAGGCAATCCTCACCGATTCACGGGCGGCTTCGGTTGTTCCGGCGTCGGCGACCGCGACGCTCCTCATCGATGACGAGAGCGACTGGCCCGTGCCCGCCGACTCCCCGGTCTTCGTCGTACCTTCGAACGGCGAGGAAGTCGCCTACGTGATCTACACGTCGGGCTCTACCGGTCGGCCGAAAGGCGTCGCCGTGCCGCATCGGGCGGTGGCCAATTTCCTAGAAAGCATGCGCCGCGAGCCAGGCCTGACCGGGCAGGACCGACTCGTCGCGGTGACCACGCTGTCCTTCGACATCGCCGTGCTCGAGCTGTTGCTTCCGCTGTGCGTCGGGGGTTCGGTGGTGATCGCGAGCAGAGCCGAGGTGGTCGATGGCCACGCGTTGCGGGCTGTCGTCGAATCGAGCGGTGCCACCGCGTTGCAGGCGACGCCCGCAGGTTGGCGCCTGCTGCTCGATGCAGGTTGGGCGGGTGCCGCCGGATTCAAGGCACTCGTCGGTGGCGAGGCACTGCCCGTGGACCTCGCGGCCGCCCTCTTGGAGCGCTGCGGCGAGGTCTGGAACATGTACGGCCCGACAGAGACGACGGTCTGGTCGACGACTTGGCGCGTGACGTCGCCCGAGCGCGGCATCTCGATCGGACGTCCGATCGGCAACACGCGGGTGCACGTGCTCGATGCCGGCGCCCGACCGGTGCCGATCGGCGTCGCGGGCGAGTTGTACATCGGTGGCGCCGGTGTGGCGACCGGGTACTTCGGACGACCCGAACTGACCCGCGAACGCTTTGTCGAGGACCCGTTCGATGCTCGGCCGGAAGCTCGCCTGTACCGGACGGGTGACCTTGGACGGTGGCGTGCGGACGGACGGCTCGAGCATCTCGGGAGGCTGGACTCGCAGGTGAAACTGCGCGGCTACCGGATCGAACTCGGTGAGATCGAGACGGTGATGCGCACACACCCCGCGGTCGCCGACGCAGTCGCGATCGTCCGGGAAGACCAACCCGGGGATCAACGGCTGGTCGCCTACGCAGTGTCGCGTGAGGAACCGCGCGAGCCGGGCTCCGACATCACCAACCTCGCTGTCCACTTGAAGCGGCACCTGCCCGACTACATGGTGCCGAAACATGTCGTGTGCCTCCGTCACCTGCCTCGGTTGCCGAACGGCAAGCTCGACTCGCGCTCGCTGCCGGCGCCCGACGGTCAGTCCACACAGTCGACGGAACACGAGTCGCCGGCGACCGAGACCGAACGCATCGTGGCGGCGGTCATGGAGAAGTGCCTCGGTCTTCGCGACCTGGGAAGGCGAGACGACTTCTTCTCGCTCGGCGGTCATTCGCTGCTGGCCGCACAGGTGATCACGCAACTGAACCGGCAGCTCGGCCTGAGGCTGACGATGGGCGCGATGTTCGAATCGCCGACAGTCGCGGGGCTCGCGCGTGCGATCGACCGTGCTGCCGCTCCGGCCGCGGGCGTGGCGAACGGCATCGCGCCGCGAGCAGAGCGCTCGGTCGCGCCGCTGTCGCTCAATCAGGAGCGCCTGGTGTTCCTGGAACGGCTGCAACCCGGCCGCACCGTCTACAACACCCCATCGGCCCACCGTCTCCGAGGTCGGCTCGATCCGATCGCACTGGGGCGCGCGTTCCAGTCGATCGTCGACCGGCACGATGTGTTGAGGACGGTGGTCGAGCACACCCCGGCCGGACCGATCCAGCGTATCCATCCGACACTGGACGTGTCGACGCTCCCGCTAGAGGATCTCTCGTCGATCGAGGCCGATCTTCGCGAGTCGGTCGCGATGGAACGCATCGAGCACTTGGTCGAGACGCCGTTCGACCTCTCGAGGCTACCGCTGTTCGTCATCAGACTGTACCGCCTGTCATCCGACGAACACCTCCTGTTCTTCATGCCGCACCACCTGATCTGGGATGGCTGGTCGTTCGACCTGTTCTACGAGGAGATGTCGGCGGGATACTTCTCGGCGCTCGAAGGACGGGCCGCTGACCTGCCGAAGCTCGAGATCAGCTATGGCGATTACGCGGCCTGGCAGCGCGCATGGGTCGAGTCCGCGGAGTTCGGTCAACAGTTGGGGCGCTGGCGGAATCGCTTCGAGGCGACGATCGCCCAGCCGAAACGCCCGCTGATGACGGATCGCGAGCGTGGCGCTTCGATGTCGGGAGAGGGTCGGACGGAGTGGCTCGAAATCGACCGCACGCTGACCGAGCGCCTTCGCGAGTTCGCCCGCGACAGCGACGCGACGATGTTCATGACGCTGCTGAGCGCATACGTCGCCTCGCTGGCCAGTCTTGGCGCGGTCGGCAGGCAACTGATCGGACTGCCGGTGCGGGGCCGGTCCACGACCGAGACCGAGCCGCTGATGGGCTATTTCACGAATCTGCTTCCACTGCAGATCACCGTTTCGCTGGGCGACACCTTCCGCGTGCTACAGGATCGCGTGCGTCGCGGCGTGATGGATGCATTCGCGTTCCCGGACGTTCCGCTCGAAAGGATGATGCAGGAGATGCCCGAGCTTCGCGGGGCAGGCCCTCTCTACCAGGCGCTGTTCTCGTTCCAGGATGCCCGACAGCGACCGATCCATTGGGGAAACCTCCGGCACGAGCGCGTCGAGGTCGCGCAGCGCGGAGCGACCGAGGACCTCGGATTGTGGCTGGTCGAACGCAACGCCGGTCTGGTCGGCGGAATCACGTACCACACGGACCTCTACGATACCTCCAGCGCGCGACGCCTGCGCGAGCGGTTCGTCGCGCTGCTGAGAAAGGCGCTCGAATCACCCGACGCGAGCGTCGACACGTTGCTCGCTCTGGACGCCACGGAACGGGTCCGCCTCGAGGACTGGATCGGATCCGGCGCCGCCACCGTGGCGGACCGCTCGGAATCGGGCTCGTCCGCCGAAACCCGCGTGACGGCGCCCGCGGACCCGAAGTCGACTCGCACCGAACCTGCGACCGAGACGGAGCGGCGCATCGCTGCGATCTGGTCCGGACTGCTCGGGATCGAACGAGTGTATCGCGAGGACAATTTCTTCGACCTCGGAGGGCATTCGCTGCTCGTGATGCAGTCGGTCGAGACGCTCGAGGCTGAACTGCATCGCCGGATCGACCCTCGACGCTACATCTTCGAGAGCCTCGCGCAGATCGCTGCCGGCTACGACACCGCGCCACCTCTCGAGGCACCGAAGCGCGGGCTGCTGAACCGACTCTTCGGCGGACGGCGCTCCGCATGACGTTCGGCGGCACGAGAGTTCGATGATCCCGATCCGATTCGGTGACGGCTCGGCGGAACTGTTCGGCGCGTTGCACGAGCCGGACGCGCCCGCTTCGCACGGCGTGTTGATCTGTAACCCGTTCGGCCAGGAATCGATCCGGGCGCAACGAGCGTTGCGTATCGTCGCCGATCGAATCGCACGCACAGGTTGCTCGGCGCTGCGCTTCGACTGGTACGGCACCGGCGATTCGGACGGCGATGACGAGGAGGTATCGATCGACCGGTGGATCGAGGATCTCCAGCGGGCAGACCACGAACTCAGAGTGCTCAGTGGATGCGTGAGCACGACCTGGGTCGGCCTGCGCCTCGGAGCGACGATGACTGCCCTCGCTTCGAGCAGCATCCGGACGCCACCGGTCGGTCTGGTCTGGTGGGACGCAGTCGTCGATGGGGCGGCGTACCTGCGGTCCCTGGATCTTGCGCATCGATCGGGCCTCGAACTCGCCTTCCCGATCCCGCCGCCAGGTCCACCGCTCAGGATGCACATACCCGATGGACGCGAAGCGATGGGATTCGCGGTGCCTGCAGCCTTCTCGGATGCGATCGCACGGATCGGTCCTGCCGCATTCGAGCAGGCGCGCTGCGAGCGTGCCACGTGGCTGGTCACGGACACCTCGCGCCCTCCGGCGGCCGCACCCTCAGGGGCCTCGGTGTCGGTCCAGCATGTGCCTGCGATCGACTGGACGACCGACGAGGCCATGAATACCTCGATCGTTCCGGCTGCGGTCGTCGATGCGATTGCCCGGGAGGCCTGCAGCCGATGAAGGCGGCGCTCTCCAGGCGGAGCAATTCGGACGAGTCGCTGCTGCGCTTCGGCCAGGACGGGCGCCTCGTCGGCACGCTGGCCCGTCCCGCCCTGCATCCCGATGGGTCGGACTCCCCGACGATGCTTCTGTTCAATGCGGGAGTGATATCCAGAGTCGGCCCGCATCGGTTGAACGTCAAGCTCGCGCGTGCGCTTGCCGAGACGGGCATCCCGAGCTTTCGATTCGACCTGTCCGGCCAGGGTGACAGCGGCGCATCCACGGCACTGACGGACTTCGAGCGTCAGGCGGTACTCGACGTCCAGGCGGCGATGAACGCCGTCCATGCACGTACCGGCGCCCGGCAGTTCGTCGTGTTCGGCATCTGCTCGGGCGCAGTGCTCGGCTATGCGGCGGCCAGGGCGGATATCCGAATTGTCGGCTGCGCGATGCTCGATCCGTACATGTATCCGACCTGGCGCACGCACTGGAACCGGATCCGCGCGATCGCACGGCGTGATGGTGTGCTTCATGCTTCCGCGGGATGGGTCACGCGTCATGTCGGGCTGCGTCGTGCGACCTCCACGGACTCGGAGCAAGGGCAGCGAGGCGCGACCGACCTCGGCCTCAAGCGTCCCGCTCGCGCCGACTTCGCGGAGGGCCTGCGTGGCCTGCTCGACCGGGATGTCGACGTGCTGATGCTGTACAGCGGATCGGTGATGTATTCGTACAACTACCCGGGTCAGTTCGGGGACGGGTTCCGCCGTTTCCGCCTGACCGGCCGCATCGCGGCGCATTACCTGCCGCACGTCGATCACACCGTGACTGCGATTGCCGCCCAGTCGGAGGTGATCGCGATCATCGTACGCTGGGCGAGCCGCATAGGGGCGCCAAACGGATGATCAGATGGCTCGCATCGCGCGCATTGCTGATGCTCGTCTACTGGATCGCCAGTACCGGTGCGGTCCATGTGTTCATGCAGAAGGAGGCGTTCTTCGAGGGATCGCTGAACAGGGAGTACTCGTTCGAGAGTCTCCTCGACCGGACCGCTCAGCGCCCCTTCGTGTATCGAGCCATGATGCCGTGGCTCATCAACCGAACGGAGGCGCTCCTGCCGGACTCGGTCGCGGCCCGCTACCAACCGGCAGCCCGGACCGTCGTGGACCGGTATTCGAAGCGACCGGACGGCGAGTTCTGGACCGACGCGCTCGAACGCAAGTTCATGATCGCGTTCGTGTGGACGGCAGTATTCGCCTTGGGCGCCCTGCTCGCACTGCGCTCCCTGGTCGGTGCCGCGTTCCCGCAGGCTCCGCTGCTCAGGGACGTCGCACCCGTGCTGTTCGCCACCGTGCTGCCCCTGTCGTTCATGAACGGCGGGTTCATGTACGACTTCCCGGAGTTGTGCCTGACGTTCGCAGCCTTCGCGTTCGCCTGGAGAGGCAGGCTGCCCTGGATGCTCCTGGCGCTCGGGCTCGCGGTCCTGAACAAGGAGACCGCTGCGCTGCTCGTACCCATCCTGTCGATCGTGCTGTGGCACCTAGTGCCGCGCCGGACGTGGGCCGTGTACACGGCGCTGGCGAGCGTCGTCGCTGGCGGTTTGGTCTTGCTGCTCCGTGCTGCCTACTCGGACCTGCCGGGCACGACCATGTACGACCACGTGCTGGAGAACGCGGCGTTCTGGAGTCGACCGTCGTCGTGGTTCGGGTGGATGACGGTGTACACGCCGCTGTTGCCGATGCCCCGGGGGTTGAACCTGCTCATGGTGCTGCCGCTCGTCGTCGTGCTCGCGGCGGGCTGGAAATCCCATCGGCCCGCCGTGCGCCGGACGCTCGTCGCGAGCGCATTCGTGAACCTTCCGCTCTTCTTCTTGTTCTGCTGGAGGGACGAGACGCGGAACCTGAGTCTCATGTACCCGGCGCTGTGTCTCGCCGTATGCGAAGCGATCGACCTGCGGACATTCCCGATCACGGAGTCGGTGCGCCGGAGCTCGAACCCCGCGCCCTAGATGCGCCGCAGGTACATTCCGCGGTACTCGGGCACGTCATATCCGGTCTCGAAGGGTATCTCCAGCCGCTTTCCCGGATTCGACCAGCGATCGACGACCTTGTAGCCGAGCGTGTCGAGCTCCCGCACGAGCGTCGCGTCGTGGATCACTCGATACGGGCAGAATCCCGCTCCGATGCTGTTCAGGGTGAAGAATCCGCGCTGCGCATGCAACGGAGTGGTATTGAGCACGACATGAGGAGGAGGCTCGATCAGGCCACGGATCCATTCGGGAAGCGTCATCGGCAGGTATTGCAGGGCGCCGGAAGCGTACAGGACCTGTTGTCCCGACAACGCTCCGTAGTCGCTGGTGAACCGAAGCTGCGCGTCGGCGCCCCGTTCGCCTGCGATCCGCCGTCCCGCTTCGACGACAGCGGGAACATCGCAGACCGTCCACGCCAGTCCGGCAGGACGCCCCATCGGGACCTATCCGTCTTTTCGTGGGCGAGGCGGTTTGAACACCTGAAGCCGTTCAGGCCCGAGCTGCGGTGAAGCGCTCGCCGAACAGCACTGCGAACTGATTCATCGCGCC
>JBILTM010000120.1:0-15500 GCA_044371545.1 Burkholderiaceae bacterium | reverse complement strand
CCCTGCGGCGCCGGCTCCGACGACCACGTGGTCGTACGCATGCGATGGCGTGGTCATGCGGTCCTCTCGTCTCGGGGCGGCGCCGTCGCCTCGGGTCGGGCATCGGGCTCGCGCGGATCTTCACCCGTGGCGAGGGTCGACGACCACGTTCAGGCCGGCCGCTGCGTTCCGGAAGACGGCGAGTCGGGGAAGACCGCCGCGAGGATCGTGCCGAGTCGTCCGTGACCCGGACCGCTAGGCGGACGAGGACTCGTCCTGCGTCAGCACCGAGAGTGCCGCATGCACCCCCACCGCGACCGCCGCTCCCACCAGTTCCGCCACGACGAACCCCGGCGCGCTCACCGGCGCGATGCCCGCGAAGCTGTCGCTGAACATCCGGCCGAACACCGCGGCGGGATTGGCGAACGAGGTCGACGCAGTGAACCAGTACGCCGCGCCGATGTAGGCGGCGACCATCGCCGCGACGCGTGCCTGCGGCGCACGCAGGATGACCAGCAGCAGCCCGAAGGTCGCGACGGCCTCCGCGATCCACTGCCCAGAGCCCGTGCGCACCTTCGTCGACCATTGCAGCACCGGCAGCTCGAACATCAGGTGCGACAGCCACGCGCCGAGCATCCCGCCGAGCAGCTGGCACGCGACGTAGGGCACGACGAGCGCCCACGCGAGCTCGCCGCGCGTCGCCATGACGAGCGACACCGCCGGATTGAAGTGCGCGCCGCTGACCGGCCCGAACACCTCGATGAGGATGTAGAGGCCGCCGACCGTCGCGAGCGTGTTGGCGAGCAGCGCGACCGCCACGTTGCCGCCCGACAGCCGTTCGGCCATGATGCCCGAGCCGATGACGACGGCGAGCAGCAGCATCGTGCCCAGCGTCTCGCCCAGCAGGCGGCGCGCGGTGTCGTTCATGGTCAGCGCTTTCCGATGTCCCGGACCTGCTGCTGGATCGCGAGCCGTTCGAGCTTGTCGATGGGCAGCGACATGAACAGCTCGAGCCGGCGCTTCAGGGTGGCGGCCGCGTCGACGAACGCCTTGTCACGGACCGCCTCCGTCCCCTCGACCGCCGCCGGATCGGGCATGCCCCAGTGCGCGGTCATCGGCTGACCCGGCCACACCGGGCAGACCTCGCCCGCCGCCCGGTCGCAGACCGTGAAGACGAAGTCCATCCGGGGGGCGTCCGGGCCCGCGAACTCGTCCCACCCCTTGCTGCGGAAGCCGTCGATCGGGATGCCCATGCGCTCGAGCTGGCGCAGCGCGAGCGGGTGGACGGTGCCCTTCGGATGGCTGCCGGCCGAGTACGCCCGGAAGCGCCCGCGGCCCATCGCGTTCAGCATGCCCTCGGCGATGACGGACCGGGCGGAGTTTCCAGTACAGATGAACAGCACGTTGCGGGCGTCGCTCATGGGCAGGCCTTCTCCGGGTCGCGGTGCATCGTCGCCGCGCACGGCTCGCCGCCGCAGCAGTTGAGCTCGAGGAAACCGACGAGCGCCCGCATCGACTCGAAGTTCGCCGTGCAGTGCACGAAGCGTCCGTGCTGGCGCGTGGCGACGAGACCGGCGGCGACCAGTTCCCTCAGGTGGAACGACAGCGTGGCGCTCGGCACGCCGAGCTCGGCTCCGATCCGGCCGACGGTCAGGCCCGGCGGGCCCGCCTGCACCAGCAACCGGAACACCGCGAGTCGCGTGTCCTGCGCCAGCGCCGCGAGCGCCCTGACGGCATCCGAAGGTTCCATGGATCTAGTGTCGTCGAGCCGTGTGACACGGATGTGTCAGCCGGGACGGCACGCTGCCGGGCGAGCTCCGCCCGACCCGGCCGCTCGGGCCGGAGCCTGCCTGCGTCAGGGCAGGTTGCCGTGCCGCCCGTCGACCCCGACCGCGATCGCGACCACGTACTCGGCGAGATCCTCGGCGTGGTCCGCGACCCGCTCGATCGACTGGACGATCAGCACCATGTCGAGCAGCGACTCGGTCGACCCCCGGCCCGGCGACGCCGCGCCCTGCTCGATGTCGCGGGTCAGCGCAGCGACCAGCCGGTCCCGCTCCGCGTCGACGTGCTCGTCGAGCTCGTGCAGCACCGCCGCGATCGACGGATCGCGGTGCCGGTACGCGTCGCCCGCCCGCTGGATCATCGTCGAGGCCATCGTGGCGAGCGATGCCACGCGCTCCAGGAGCGACTCGCCGACGTCGCCGAGCCGCGACACCTTGCCCGCGATCTTCTTGGCCTCGTCGCCGATCCGCTCCAGGTCGCCGATCGAATGGAGCACCCCGACGACCTCCCGCAGATCGACCGCCGTGGGCTGGTGGCGGGCGATCACGCGCACGCAGGCCTCGTCCAGGCTCAGGTGCATCGCGTTGATCTCGCGCTCCCCGGCGAGCACGTCGGCCGCGAGGGCGAGGTCGCGCCGCCGCAGCGCCTCGATCGCGCCACGGAACTGCCGGTCGGCGAGCTCGGTCATCGCGAGCACGCCGGTGCGCAGCGTGAAGATGTCGGTGTCGAACGAGACAAGCGTGTGCAGGCGTTCCGGCATGACGTGGTTCCGGGCGCGGCCTAGTAGCGCTCGGGCACGAACATCTCGGCCGGCGCCGGACGCCGCGAGTAGTCGGGGTGCCGGGTGCGCTCGGGCAGCTCGACGTGCGGCTTGACGACCTCCTGGTACGGCATCAGCGACAGCAGGTGCGCGATGCAGTTCAGGCGGGCCCGCTTCTTGTCGTCCGCGGCCACGATCCACCACGGCGCCTCGGGGATGTGGGTCCGCTCGAGCATGGCTTCCTTGGCCTTCGTGTAGGCCTCCCAGCGTCGCCGGCTCTCGAGGTCCATCGGGCTCAGCTTCCACTGCTTCAGCGGATCGTGGATGCGCCCGAGGAAGCGCAGGTGCTGCTCCTCGTCGGAGATCGAGAACCAGTACTTGATCAGCCGGATGCCGGAGCGCACGAGCATGCGCTCGAACTCGGGCACCGAGCGGAAGAACTCCTCCACGTCCGATTCGGTGCAGAAGTCCATCACGCGCTCGACCCCGGCGCGGTTGTACCAGCTGCGATCGAACAGGACCATCTCGCCGGCGGCCGGAAGATGGGGGACGTAGCGCTGGAAGTACCACTGGCTGCGCTCGCGGTCGTTCGGCGCCGGCAGCGCCACGACGCGGCACACCCGCGGATTGAGCCGCTGGGTGATCCGCTTGATCGCGCCGCCCTTGCCGGCCGCGTCGCGCCCCTCGAAGACGATGACCACCTTCTCGCCGGTGTGCGCGATCCAGTCCTGGAGCTTGACGAGCTCGGCCTGCAGGCCGAACAGCTCGGCGAAGTAGCTTCGACGCTGCAGCCGGAAGGCGGCCTCGTCCTCCTCGGAGCGCTCGACGGCCTGGTCGAGGTGGCGGTCCTCGAGCTCGAGCTCGTACTCCTCGTCGTAGGCGTCGATGAGGTCGGCCTCCAGACGGCGGACGACTTCTCCGATGTCGAGGTCGATATCGGGACGGGTCATGGGGTTCCGAGGGGCAGCCGGGGACGGCCGATGATCCGGCGGCTCGATGACACGCCGGTTACAGTCGCGGACGGCCGGGCGCCCGCTACGGGCGCACGAAGCGGCGGCTGTAGCGGGCGTCCAGGCGGTCGAGCTCGAGCAGGATGGGGAAGTCGGCGCACCCGAACTCGGCGTCGATGTGCGGATCGCCGAGCAGCATGCCGCCTGCCCGCAGGTAGCCCTTGAGCAGCGGCGGCACGACGGGGTCCACGCCCTCCTCGAGCCCGAGCCGCTCGATCTGGAGGCGCCGCTTGGGGAAGACGCGCATCGCTTCCGGCGAGGCGTGATCGGCCCACACGCGTCGCCACAGCGTCGCCGCGAGGTGCCCGCCGTCGGCCAGCGGCACGCTCGCGCACCCGATCACGTGTCGGCACGACGACGTCGACAGCAGCTCGGCCAGCCCCGACCAGAGCAGCATGATCACCGCACCGCTCCGGAAGTCGCGCCTCACGCACGAGCGTCCGAGCTCGACGAGGCCGGGCTTGAGCGGCCGCAGGCGATCGGTGAAGAACTCGGACTCGATGTACAGTCCGCCCGCCGCGCGGGCCGGTTCCGGGAAGAGGATGCGATAGGTGCCGACCACGTCGCCGGTCGACTCGTCCTCGACGATCAGGTGCTCGCAGAAGCGGTCGAAGAGGTCCTCGTCGAGTCCGCGGCGTCCGCTCGCGAGCCGCGCACCGAGCTCCTGCGAGAAGACCTGCCAGCGCAGCCGCTGCGCCGCCTCGATCTCGCGTCGGTCCCGGGCGAGCCTCACCACGAGTCGGCCTGCCCGCGCGAACTCGCGCACCGGCGGCCGTTCTTCGAGCATCTCCAGCATCGATCACCCCGATCGTCCGTGACGGCCGGCAGCTTGAGCGACGAAGGTTGCCGGCCGGTGACTCGGCGATGACGACGCGATGACCGCGCGCCGTGCGTCACGACGGCGTCGGCCGCCGCGCCGTTGTCGTGGTGTCATCGTTCCGACGTCCGGCCGTCAATACATCGTCATGCAGCGCGTGCAGCCTCCCCGGGCAGCATGGTCAAGATCGATCTGGTGTACTTCGATGCGGGCGGCGGTCACCGCACGGCGGCCACGGCGCTGAGGGACCTCGCGGTCGCGCAGCGCCGTCCCTGGGCGGTCCGGCCGGTGCAGCTGATGCAGGTCCTGGACCCGCTCGACCGGTTCCGCCGACTGTCCGGCATGGCGCCGGAAGACCTGTACAACCGGCGCCTCGCGAAGGGATGGACCTTCGGCCTCGGCTCGGAGCTGCGCCTGCTGCAGGCCATGATCCGCGCGACGCACTCGCGGCTGGTCGAGCGGCTCGCCGCGCACTGGCGCACGACCCGACCCGACCTCGTCGTCTCGCTCGTGCCCAACTTCAACCGGGCGATGGCCGAGGCGCTGGCGCGCGCGTGTCCGGGCGTGCCGTTCGTGACGGTGATGACCGATTTCGCGGACCACCCGCCGAACTTCTGGATCGAGCCGGGCGTGGCCCAGCACATCGTCTGCGGAACGCCGCGGGCCGTGGCCCAGGCGCGTGCGGCGGGCGTGCCCGCGGATCGGATCCATGCGGCCGGCGGCATGATCCTGAGGCGCCAGTTCTACCAGCCGTCCCCGGCGGAGCGCGAGGCGGACCTGGGCGGGCTGGGACTCGACCCGCATCGTCCGACCGCCATCGTGATGTTCGGCGGGCAAGGTTCAGCGGGCATGCTGCGCGTGGCCAAGGCGCTGGAGGACACGCAGCTGCTCATGCTGTGCGGGCACAACGACGTGCTGCGCGAGCGACTGGCCACGCTCGACCGTCGCGCGCCGCACGCCGCGCTCGGCTTCACGCCCGACGTGCCGAGATACATGAGGCTGTGCGACTTCTTCATCGGCAAGCCCGGGCCGGGCTCGATCAGCGAGGCCTGGCACTGCGGGCTGCCGGTCGTGACCTTCCGCAACGCCCTGACGCTTCCGCAGGAGCGCTACAACACCGAACTCCTCGAGGCGCTCGGCGCCGGCGTGGTGGTGCCGGACGTCAAGGCGCTGCCGGCCGCGGTCGGTCGCCTGCTGGCGGACCTGCCCGCCTTCCAGCAACGCGTCCGGACGATCCAGAACCGGGCGGCGTTCGAGGTGCTCGACACGCTCGCCACGGTGCTCGGCCGCTCGACCGCGCATCCGACGGCATTCGACGCACACGGAGGCATCGCCGCATGAACGCCCTGTCCGAACCGCTCGACGTCGAGCCCGTCGTCCGCGTCCGGACGGTCTGGATCTCCGACCTGCACCTCGGCACGCCGGGCTGCCAGGCCGATGCGCTCCTCGACTTCCTCCGGCGCGTCGACTGCGAGACGCTGTACCTCGTCGGCGACATCATCGACGGCTGGCAGTTGCGCCGGTCGTGGTACTGGCCGCAGTCGCACAACGACGTCGTGCAGAAGATCCTGCGCAAGGCGCGCAAGGGGACCCGCGTGGTCTTCATCCCCGGCAACCACGACGAGTTCGCGCGGCGGTACCTGCAGCACAGCTTCGGCGGCGTCGAGGTCCTCGAGGACTGCGAACACGTGACCGTCGACGGGCGGCGGCTCTGGGTCACCCACGGTGACCTGTTCGACGGGGTCGTGCAGTGCGCGCCCTGGCTGGCCCACGTGGGAGACGCCGCCTACGAGACCGCGCTGCGGCTCAACCGCTGGTTCAACGCCGTCCGCGCGCGGCTCGGGCTGCCCTACTGGAGCCTGTCGAGGTACCTGAAGCTCAAGGTCAAGCGGGCGGTCAGCTACGTCGGCGACTTCGAGGCGGCGGTCGCCCGCGAGGCGAGGCGCCGCGGCGCGCACGGCGTCGTCTGCGGCCACATCCACCACGCCGAGATCCGGGAGATCGACGGGGTGCTGTACTGCAACGACGGGGACTGGGTCGAGAGCCTCACCGCGCTGGTCGAGCAGCCGGACGGTCGCCTCGAGATCCTCGACTTCGCGACCCCTGGCCGGCATCCGGTCCGCGCGCGCTCGGCATCGACCCGGGAGGCGGTCGCCGACATGCCGCTGCGGCCAGAGCCCCTCGACGTCGCCTAGCGCTGTCGCAATTCGTTCATCTGCGGCGCTCCAGCTGTCGGGTTGTCGTTCGACGACCCGTGGCGATGGCCGCCCGGCGCTCGAATCGACGGTCATGGAGCCTCATCGATTGATTTCTCGGCAGACGATCACGACGGCATCTCGCATGTCGTCCTGCGCGGCAGGCTCGACACCACGGGCGTCGGCGAGATCGAGACCCGATTCACCGCGACGGTCGTCCCGCCCGCCCGGCCCGCGATCGTCGACCTCAGCGCCGTCGACTTCATATCGTCGATGGGGCTTCGCCTGCCGATCGGCACCACGCGCGCGCTCTCGCAGCGCAAGGCCAGGCTCGTGCTGTTCGGCGCCCAGCCGCCGGTCGCCGATACGCTGGAGAGCGCAGGGCTGCTCGGGCTGATTCCGCTGGCGGCCGGCGAGACGGACGCGCTGGCCCTCGCCGACCGCCTGCACCTCGCCATCGGCGGCGCGGGCATCCCGCTCGAAGAGGCCCTCGAGACGTTCCGGACGTTCCTCGCCGCGGCGGGCCTCGACCCGGCGTCGCACTACACGGCGACCCTGGCCTTCGAGGAGCTCGTCGTCAACATGCTGCGCCACGCCGGGATCCGGCCGGGTCCGGGGCAGGCCATCGTCGAGGTCGCGGCGGTCGTCGCCGACGACGCGGTGCGGTTCAGGGTCGAGGATCGCGGCCCTCCGTTCGACCCGACGGCCCATCCGGAGCCACCGACGCCTGCCTCGATCGACGAGGCGCCCATCGGGGGCCTCGGCATCCAGCTCGTCAGGCGCAGCATCGACCACGCGCGCACGGAACAGGGGAACCGGGTCGACGTCACGGTGCTACGGCAGCGCAGGCACGCATAGCGTCGCACCGCCCCGCCGGCTCGATCACGACGGCGAGTACCAGATCGGCGACGTCCAGGCCCGCTCCTGCTGCTTCATCGGGACGTCCTTCGACATCTTCACGCCGAAGCGCACCTGGTCGTAGGCGAGCCAGGTCGGCGTCGGGATCTCGATCACGCGGGCGTAGTAGACGGCCCGCTGCTTCGGATCGAAGTCCGGATCCTTCCACACGGCGGCCAATTCGGAGGCGCCGATCGTGTTGGTCCAGGTCGCGTTGGCGACGTCGACCGTGTCGCCGACCGCGGGCAGCTTGCCGTCCTTGCCACGCACGCGCCCGGGGGACCAGGCGACGTCGTGGATGCGCTCCTGCGTCTTGCCGGTCGCGTCGACCCAGGACTTGATCACCTGGATTCGGTCGAGGTTGCCGCCGATCGGATCCTTCAATGCGGCGACGAGGAACGTGGGCGCCTTGCCGGCCGCGGCCGGCCCGAGGTCGCCGCCCATCGGCACGCCCTTCGCGTAGCCGCGTTCGGCGAGGTAGCGCGTCTTCGCGTCGTCGGCCGTGAATCCGTACCCGCCGAAGAAGCGCACCGTCATCCGCGTGCCGGAGGTGGCGTACACCTCCTTGCGCTTCATCGCGTCCCACAGCGCCTCTCGCGTGTTCTCGGTGGCCCACACCGCCGCGTAGCCGGCCGCCATGTAGTGGTACGTGTAGCGCGTCTTGCCGAAGCCCTGCTTCGAGACGTGCTCCCAGCGGATCGGGCTCGGCTCCTGGTTGACGTGCTTGCCGTAGAAGTTGTCCTCGTCGATCGCGGTCAGCGAGTTGTGCACGTCGGTGCCGCCCACGACCCCGAACTTGAACGGATTCACGCCCAGTTTCCGCTCGTGGACCATGCCCTGCGCGAGGCCCGAGCGCAGGTAGTTGGTCGGCATCATGGCCCTGCCGAGCGGCTTGTCCTCGAGCGTCAGGTTGCCGTACTCCCAGCCGGCGGTGCCGAAGGCGGCGAACTCGTCCCTGGACGACAGCAGCGGATGCGTCTCGCTCGCGCCCTTGGTCTGCACCATCTCCTGCAGCACCTCGAAGCGCGCGCGGCGCTCGGCGTAGTCCTTCGTCAGTGCCTTGCCCGCGAAGTCGACCGGCTCGAACATGCGGCCGTTCGACAGGTTGGCGTTGTGCGGGATCGCGAGCACCCTGCCGCCGGTCTTCTCCTCGTACCGGGCCATCCACGCCCAGAGCTGCTCCGGGTCCTCGCTCTGCCACGCGGAGAACGGGAGCATCTGGTCCGCCCGGTCCTTGCCGTCGCGGAACAGCACGTTGCGGTGCAGGTTGTTGCCGCCGGGCAGCGAGGTCCACTCGTAGCCGATCATCGCGGTGAAGCGCCCCGGCTCGTTGAAGCGCTCGGCGGTGGCGGTGTACTGCTGCCACACCGACCTCATGATCGGGACGACGACCTTCGGGTCCTTGATCGGCGGCGGCAGCCGGTTGTTGGCCTGCGCCGACACCAGCTCGTTCATCGCATCCTGCTGCGCCTTGCCGCCCGCCTTCAGCGCCTCGCCCCAGCGCGCGAGCGTCGGATCGGACGCGAACGCAGGGTTGCCGGCCGCGACCTGGGTCATCAGGCCCAGCCCTTCGGCGTGGTCGGAGATCACCAGGAAGTCGAGCGGGCGCGCCAGCTTCGCCGGCACGCCGGTGGACGAGACCACCTCCTCGCCGCGGGCGAAGCGGTAAGCCTGCTCGGGCGTCAGCGTGTTGCCACCCATGACGGCGTCGCCCGAGTTGTTGGTGTGATGGTGCGTGTCGCCGAAGTACACGCGGGTCGGGTACGTGCGACCGGCGTAGGGCGAGTACTTCTTCTTCGATTCGATCTGCGCCGCGGTCTCGGGCCTGCGCGAATGGTCCTCGCCGTCGTAGTGGTCCACGGCCCCCTTGACCACGACCTCGTCGTCGGCACCGGCGGCCGGCCGGCCCTGCGCGGGCACGCGCTCCGGGCCGAGCAGCGCCACCGCCAGGATCGCGCCCGCCGTGACGGCGAGCAGCGCATATCGAACCGTTCCGCGTGACATGCCGCTCTCCCGATGTGCGACTCAGAACTTGTAGACGGCCTTCAGCCAGAGGTAGTCGCCCTTGAGCCGCTTCTCGGTGCCGGTCTCGGTCAGCCACTTGAGCTCGAGCGCCACCGACTCGGTCCCGCCGAGGGGCCGGATGTAGCCGATCGCGGGCCCCAGCCCGGACGTGCGCCCCTTGAAGCAGCCGAGCGTCGCGCCGGCGCCGCTGTCGCAGCTCACCTGCGTGAAGTGGAACGCCTCGACGCCGAGCGTCATCAGGCCGCCCCCCACGGGCAGGATCTGCTGGACCGCCCCGTCGAAGTGCAGCAGGGTGCCGCTGCGGTACTTCGTGTCGGGGTTCTCCGAATTGAAGGCCAGGCCGGCATGCAGCAGCGCGTTCAGGCCGCGCTTAGGGTCGCTGTAGACCACGCCGACCGTCGGGTCGACGGTCCAGTAGTTCAGGCCCGTGTTGCCGAGGCGTCCGAGCTCGTAGCTGCCGGTCGGGGCATAGATCGGCAGCACGACGTTGAACTGCCAGAGACTCTCGGGCGCCTTCCACGCCAGCATCCCGGGGATCAGGGTGATGTCCCCGAATCCGGAGACCGTGTTCGCCCGCCTCGCCGTGGCGCCGTTCGGCGCCGCCACGTCCCCGCTGATGTCGAGCGACGTGTACGGCAATGCCGCGACGACCGTGTACGAGGCACCGAGGACCTTCTCGCCGAAGGTGTGGCCGCCGATCAATGCGAAGGTGCTCGATCGCGCGTCGAGGTTGCCCGCGAGGCCGACGGCGGTCGGAATCTGCGCGGACGCGCTGCCGCTGTAATGCAGGTACATGGCCTTCGCGAACGTTCCGGGTCCGGTCGGCGGGTTGTCGATCAGGGTGGCCATCGCGCCGGGGGTGATGTGGCTCGTGCCGCCTTCGCCGGCGCTCGCCCCGGGCGGCGTGGCGAGCACGACGGCCCCGATGACGAGCGACAGCAGCGTCCGTGGAGTCTCGAGGTTCATGATCGTCTTCACCGGGAACATCATGGCGTGTACCAGATCGGCGAGGTCCAGGCCCGCTCCTGGATCGTGGCCGGCACGTCCTTCAGCAGCGGCAGGCCGTTCCTGACCGCGTCGTAGGTCGTCCATCGCGGCGTCGGGATCTCGAGCACTCGCACGTAGTAGAGCGCCGGGCGCTTCGGATCGAACTCGGGGTCGGTCCACGATCCCACCAGCTCGGCGGCACCGATGTCGTTGCGGTACGTGGCCTTCGAAACGTCCACGGTATTGCCGACCGCGGGCAGCTTTCCATTCGCAGCCCTCCTGCGCGGGCCGCTCCACACGACGTCGATCACGGTATCCCGCGGCTCGCCCTTCGCGTCCACCCAACCCTTGACGATCTGGATCCGGTCGAGGTTCGCGCCCTGCGGATCCTTGCTCGCGTACACCGTGCAGGTCGGCGCCACGGTGCTCGCAGGCAGCACGCCCCCCATCGGGACGCCGCTCCTGTAACCCTGTTCGACCAGGGCGCGTGCATCGGCCGGCCTCGGCGAGAGGCTCGCGCCGCAGAACATGCGCGGGCGGATGCGCGGCCCGGAGGTGACGAAGGACTCGCGGGCATGCATGGCATCCCAGATCGCGGCGCGCGTGTTCCGCGTGGCCCAGACGCCCGCGATGGAGCCCGGGTTCGATTCCTTCGCCTTGATCCAACCGTCGATCTCGCCGTCGCGCCGGGCCTCCAGCGTGCCGTCCGCGGGACCGTGGCTGCCGATGTAGTCGTTCTCGGCCACGTCGGACGGCAGGCCGTTGTGATTGTCGGTCCCGCCGGTGAACCCGAGCTGGTACGGATTGCTGCCGAGCCTGGCTTGGTAGTCGAGGCCCTTGGTCACGGCCCAGCGGACGAAGTAGTCCTTCCTGAACGCGCGGTCGCTGAACGATCCCACGCTGTCCGCGTTCTCGAAGCCGGCGAACTCGTCGGCCGGCCAGAACCTGCGATGGACCTCGGAGTTGCCCTTGATCTGCATCACCTCGATCAGGCGCTCGAAACGGCTGCGCTGGCGCGCGTACTCGGCGGTGATCGGCCTGCCCGCGTTGTCGACCGGCTCGAACATCAGGCCCTTGCTGCCGTTCGAGTTGTGCGGGATCGCGAGCAGCCTCGCGCCCTGCTTCTCCTGCTCTGCCATCCACGCCCAGAGCTTCTCCTCGTCGTTGCTCTCGAGCGCGGAGAACGGCAGGTCGGGCACGTTCAGGTCACGGAAGATCACGTTGCGATGCATGTTCCCGGCCTTGGGCGTGGCGGTCCACTCGTAGGCGGCGAACGTCGTGAAGCGACCCGGCTGGTAATGGTCTCTCGCGGCCTGGACGATCACGTCGCGCCAGGCGCTGCGGGTGGTCTCGGGCCCGGCATAGAACGGCGGATGGCCCGGCGTGTCGCCCCGGTTGTTGCTGACGACGTACTTCACGAACCAGGCACGCTGCTCGTCGATCGAGCCGAGGTTGCGCAGTTCCTCGAGCATCGGGTTGTCGCTGCCCTTCGCGCCGGGCACCTGCGTCGAGAACATCTCTCCGAGGAACTCCGCGTGGTCCGAGACCGCGACGAAATCGAGCGGACGGCCGATGGTGTGCCGGAGTCCGTTGACGGTCACCTCCTCGCCCTTGGCGAACCGGTAGGCGCCATCGGGCGTGATGCGTGCACCGCCGATGTAGGCGTCCAGCGAGTAGGACGTGTGGACGTGCGTCTCGCCGAAGTACGCGTCCTTCAGCGGATTCTCGGGAACGGCCGCCTCGAGCTGCTCCACGGTCGGCGCGCTCGCTGCGGCGGCGATCGGCGGCGCTGCCGGCGAGGCCGCGCCGTTGGAGTGCACCTCGGAACGGCATCCCCCGACGAGGACGAGGACCAGCGCCGCGAGCGCCGAGGGCGACCACGCCACCCATCGCTTCAGGCGGGTCCGTCTCCCGGATCGGCGCGTATCCATGTGCGAAGTCCTGTACGGAGGGAGGTGGCGCGGTCGGTCGACGAGGGCTTCAGGTCGGCAACAGCAGCACGATGCCCGCGCGGACCACCCACGTGGGCGTGCCCGGCCCGTTCCGGAAGTCGTAGCCGGCCTCGACGTTCGGTCGCCACTTGTGGCCCGCGAAGGTCACCACCTGGCCGTAGTTGACGCTCGCGAGCAACGACGCCCAGCGGGACCGCTCGGCGTCGTACACGAGCGCGCTGTTGCCGAGGGACAGCGACCGCCCGCCACCGAGCCGGTGGCTCAGGATCGGCTGCAGGTTCACGACCCGGACGTCCCGCGCGTCGCGCTCCCCCGCGAACGAGAAGAACGCTTGCACGAAGAGGCCCCAGTTCACCGCCGGCGTCGACGCGTTCACGAAGCCGATCGCCGGCCCTGCCGTCCATGTACCCGACGACAGGCCCGCCGAGCCGGTCGGCACCGTGCCCGACACGCCGACGCCCCATCGCCCCCAAGGCTGGTCGAACACGACGAGGTCGAAGATCGTGGTGTCGTTCCATCCGGAACCGGCGCGGCCCGAGGTCGAGTAAGGCTGCGTGATCCGGAAGATGTGCTTCGTGCCGGCAAGATCGAATGGGAGCGCGGCCCGGAAGACGATCTGGTTGGACGAACCCTCCGACCCGTCACCTCCGGCGGCGTACCAGTCGCTCAGCCCGAACGACATCAGTTGTGCCGTGGGGTCGGTCGCCTTGGCCGCCAGGTCGTCGTCGCTCTCGGCGGACTGCGCGAGCACCGGCAGCCATGCGACGAGAAGCATCGCGGCCAGCGAACTCGCCCGTGCGGGGCCGGCTCGCGCTCGATCCGCGTGCCCGACTCGTTCGTCGCCGATCCGGTGCATGCCCGTTCTGGACGACTTCACGCGCATCTCAGTACGGCGGATTGATCACCACGTACTGCGGGCCCTGCGGCATGTACCAGACCGTGCCGCACTGCTGGTAGATCATGCCGCCGTAGTTGACCGGCACGCATCCGGGCGGCGGCGCGTTCACGATGGATCCCACGACGGCGGCCGTGACGGCCACCGTCGCCGTGACCGCCACCGCCGTGGCGATCGGATGGTAGTCGTTGTCCCAGCCGTTGTTGCAGCAGCCGCCGCGGTTGCTGTCGACGTTGACGTTGACGTTCTTGTTGACGTTGACGTTGTTGACGCTGGTGTTGCGCACGTTGTTCGTGCGCACGTCCTTCTTGCTGTTGTTCACCTGCGCCTTCGGCTTGGCGCCGCCGTGCGAGCCACCTCCGCGGTTGGGCGCCGCGTCGGCCGTCGGAGCGAGGGCGACGCCGCCGACCACGATCGCGGCCAGGAACGCCAGGAGCCATCTGCCGGTCGGATTCCTCATCGTCGCGCTCCCCTACTTCGACTTCAACGGGACGAGCTCGACCTTCGTCGCACCCTTCGGCGGCACGAAGGTGAACGTCGCGGCGTCGAACGTCGGCTTTGTGTTCCAGCCGATCAGCGTGACCGATTGAGGCCGCGCCTCGTCCTTCCGATCGGTGATCACGATCTTGCGCGGCAGCGGCCTGCTGCCGGTCATGATCCAGATCTGCCAGTCCACGTCGCCCTGCCGGAACGCGTAGTGGTCGCAGAGATCCTGCCCGACGAAGTCCTGCCCGGCGTTCATCCCCGACTGGATCCTGTCGAGCGGCGCCGCCGGCGTGCCCCAGACGAGCAGGTCCGAGAGCGGCACGTCGACGCCGAACCGCTCCTGGAGCCGGCCGACGAGCCCGCCGACGGTGTCGGCGAATTCGACCGTCGAGTAGTACTTCAAAGCCGGCGTGAAGAGCGTGACGGTCCGTCCGTCGAACACGAGTTCGCGCTCGGAACGCGGGCTGATCATGCGGACACGGAGCCTGTTCGGACGGGCGACGTCCACCGTCGCGCTGGCCGTGTGCTGCAGCTTCTGGCCATCGGCCAGCACCCGTTCGCCGGTCACCTCGGCGGTCGCCCGGAAGCGGGTCAGGGTCTGCAGGTAGGCGCCCATGTCCTGCAGCGCCTTGATCGACTCGGGCGAGACCGGATTCGTCGCGGGCGGCGCCGAATCGCCGGTGCGAGCCGGCTGCTGCGCGTGGGCGACCGCGGCCGCGAGGCACAGCGCGAACGACGCCGCGACCGATGCGATGGCCCGACGTCCTGCTTGCGGTGACTTCATTCCTGCTCCCTTTGCCCGAACCCGCGTCCGCGCCGCGGCCCGGTGCGCCGTGCCGACCCGCTCGCGGCGGGCCATCCGTGCGGACGACTCCACCAGCGTAGGCCTGATCTAAGATCCGACCTGTCGGCTGCCCGACAGTTGGACGCGGCGGCCGCGAATGGGGAGACGAGGACGCGATGCCCGAGGACGGAGACGGAACGGCTGTCGGGACGACGGACGAACTGCTGTGCCGCGGCCCCTGGTTCGCCGGGCTGCCTCGGCCGTTGCGCGAGCGCATCCTCGCCGCGGCCCGCACGCGGACATTCGAGAAGGGCGAGGTGATCGGGCTCGAAGGCTGCACGCCGGCCGGGATGTCGGCCGTGCTGTCCGGCTCGGTGAAGCTGGTCCGACAGGTTCACGAGGGCGACGAGTCGCTGCTGTTCATCGGCGAGCCCGGGTTCTGGTTCGGCGAGTTCGCCGTGCTGACCGGCGAACGCACCCTGGTGAGCGCGATCGCGAAGACCCGCGCCCGCGTGCTGATGCTCCCGAAGCGGGCGTTCGACTGCATCGTCGAGGACGACCCACTGTCCTACCGGCACTTCGCCACGCTCGGGCTCGCCCGTGCGTCCATCTTCCTGATGGCGTACACCCACGCCAGCAGCCTCGAGCCCGAGGCACGGCTGCGCGGGCAGCTCGCGCTGCTGTCGCACCTGAAGCACGACGGGCACGACGTCGACGCCCCGGTCGAGCTGCCCTACTCGCAGACCGAGCTCGCGTCGATCGTCGGCGTGTCGCGCCAGACGATCAACCACCTGCTGCGGGGGCTGGTGGCGAAGGGGCTGATCGAACAGGGCTTCGGGCGCGTGCGCGTGCCGGCGCCGCGGGCGCTGCTGGCCGGACTCTGAGCGCGGGCCCGGCGCGGAAGGTCGGCCCTGCGTGCCGCACGCAT
>JBILTM010000119.1:0-15533 GCA_044371545.1 Burkholderiaceae bacterium | reverse complement strand
CGGCGCGGACCGTCGCGTCCGGCGCCGGTGCGGCCCGGGGCGTCGACGAGCCCGCCGTCACTCGTAGCCATAGGCGCGCAACCGGTTCTCGTCGTCGGCCCAGCCGCCCTTCACCTTGACCCAGACCTCGAGGTAGACCTTGCAGTCGAGCAGCCGCTCGAGGTCCTGGCGCGCCTCGCTCGCGATGCGCTTGATGCGCTCGCCGCCCGCGCCGAGCACGATCGGCTTCTGCGCATCGCGCTCGACCACGATCGCGGCGAAGATCCGCCGCAGGCCCGGCAGCTCCTCGAACTTCTCGATGGTCACCGTGCTCTGGTACGGCAGCTCGTCGCCGAGCAGCCGGAACATCTTCTCGCGGACCGCCTCGGCGGCGAGGAACCGCTCGCTGCGGTCGGTGAAGGTGTCCTCGTCGAAGAGCGCCTCGCCCTCGGGCAGGAACTTCGCGCACTCGTCGAGCAGCGCGTCGACCTGGCGGCCGTTCTTCGCGCTGATCGGCACGATCGCCTCGACGCCGGGACGGGCCATCAGCCGCTGCGCGAGCGGCATCAGCTTCGCCTTGTCGGCGACCGCGTCGATCTTGTTCAGTGCGATCACGACCGGACGGCCCGGGGGCACGAGGCCGAGCGCGTGCTCGTCCGCGGCCGTCCAGCCGTGCGCGTCGGCGACCAGCACCACGACGTCGGCCTCGAGCGCGGCCTGCGCGGCGGTGCGGTTCAGCACGCGGTTCAGCGCGCCGCGGTTGCGGGTCTGGTAGCCGGGGGTGTCGAGCAGCAGGAACTGCGCGCCGGGCCGCGTGACGACGCCGACGATCCGGTGCCGCGTGGTCTGGGCCTTCGCCGAGGTGATGCTCAGCTTCGCGCCGACCAGCCGGTTGACGAGCGTGGACTTGCCGACGTTCGGACGGCCGACGATCGCCACGTGGCCGCAGCGGTGAGCGGCCGCCCCGGACGACTCCGACATCCGCTCAGGCCGCGTGGACGCGCCGGCGCGGCTCGGCGACCGGGGGCGCGGGTTCCGCAGGCGCGGGCTCGGCCTTCTCGCCGGCCGCGGCACGGCTCCGGGCAGGCAGCGGCGCGACCTTCGCGTCCGCGGCCTTCGCCTCGATCGCCTTCGCTTCCGCCGCCTTCGCTTCCGCCGCCTTCGTCTCGATCGCTCGCGCGTCGCCGGCGGCCGCCTCGGCCACGGCCTGCGCGACGCCGCCTGCCGCCTTCGCGGCGCGCTTGGTCTTGCGCACGGTCGCGGGCATCAGGGCCTGCGCCTGCTCCAGCGCGAGCTTGGCCGCCGCCTGCTCGGCGGAGCGCCGGCTGCCGCCGCTGCCGAGCACCTGGATCGACAGCTTCGGCACCGAGCACTCGACCTCGAAGAGCTGGTTGTGCGCGGCGCCGTGGGTCGCCACCACCGCGTAGACCGGCAGCGGGATCTTGCGGCTCTGCAACCACTCCTGCAGCAGCGTCTTCGCGTCCTTGCCGAGGGTGTTCGGGTCGACGTTGCGCAGCACCGGTTCGTAGAGCCGGCGGATCGCCTGCTGCGCGGCATCGAAGCCGCCGTCGAGGAAGATCGCGCCGAACACCGCCTCGAGCGTGTCCGCGAGGATCGACGGGCGCCGGAAGCCGCCGCTCTTCTGCTCGCCCTCGCCCAGCAGCAGGCAGGCGGAGAGCTCTAGGCGCTGCGCCACCTCGAAGAGCGTCTGCTGCTTGACCAGGTTCGCCCGCACGCGCGACAGGTCGCCCTCGTCGAGCTTGCCGAACTTCTCGTAGAGCAGCGAGGCGACCGCGCAGTTGAGCACGCTGTCGCCGAGGAACTCGAGGCGCTCGTTGTGGGTCGCGCCGTGGCTGCGATGGGTGAGCGCCTGGCGCAGCAGCGCAGCGGCGGCGAATCGATAGCCGAGCCGGTCCTGCAGCGCCTCGAGCGTCACGCGCGGGCTCCCCGCGGGCTGCGGTCGGCCGGCGTCACTTCGCGCCCCCCGCCTGCGACGCGTCGCCCCGGTACTCCAGCATCAGGCTGGCCGGCCCGGCGAGCGGGATCTTCTTCTCGTACTCGAAGCTGACCGCGAAGCCGCCGCCCGGCTCCCGGACGATCCGCAGGTCCTTGCCGGTGATCGAGGTGATGTCGTCGACCGCGGCGGCGCGGTCGAACGCGCTGCGGATGGTCTGCGGATCCGTGCCGTCGGCGCGGGCCTTGACCACCGCCCGCTTGATCGCCAGGAACTCGGTGACCGTCGGGAAGACCTTCAGCGTCACCAGCGCGCCGAACACCAGGATCACGCCGAGCACGATCAGGCCGAGCAGGCTCAGGCCACGCTGCGAGGCGGGGAAGGCGCGGCGCGGAGCGGGGAGGCGCGAGGAGGGGCTCGTCATCAGTGGAACCGTCCGATCCTTCCGAGGTCGCCGAAGTTCATCCAGATGAAGAACGCCTTGCCCACGATGTTCTGCTCCGGAACGAACCCCCAGTAGCGACTGTCTAGACTGTTTTCGCGGTTGTCGCCCATCACGAAGTAGTGTCCGGCGGGCACCTTGCAGGTCAGGCCGGTCCGGCCGTAGCTGCACTGGTCCCTGAACGGGAACGGGTCGACCCCCGTGATGAAAGACGGTTTCTCCAATTCTGTCAACAGGTTATGCTCGACTGCTCCGAGTTTCTCTGAATATTGCCGGTAGTAGACGAGCCGTTCGCCGTCGTAGAACTCGCCGGCCTCCTTCAGCGGCACCGGGGTGCCGTTGATCGACAGGCGGTTGCTTTCGTAGGAGACCGTGTCGCCCGGCAGCGCGACCACGCGCTTGATGTAGTCGACCGAGGTGTCCTTGGGGAACCGGAAGACCATCACGTCGCCGCGCTGCGGCAGCCCGACGTCGAGCACCTTGGTGTGAACCACCGGCAGGCGCACCCCGTAGGAGAACTTGTTCACCAGGATCAGGTCGCCGACCAGCAGCGTCGGGATCATCGAGCCCGACGGGATCTTGAACGGCTCGACGAGGAACGAGCGCAGCAGGAACACCACCGCGATCACCGGGAAGAGGCCCGCGGTGTACTCGAGCCAGAGCGGTTGCCGGTCGACGCCGGCGCGACGTCGCGCGGGGGCGAGCCAGACCTTGTCGACGATCCAGGCGACGCCCGTGACCACCAGCAGGAGGAACAGGACCAGCGCGAAGTTCATGTCGTCGTTCTTCTTCTATCTGTCCTCGACCTGCAGGACCGCCAGGAACGCCTCCTGCGGGATCTCGACGGTGCCGACCTGCTTCATCCGCTTCTTGCCCGCCTTCTGCTTCTCGAGCAGCTTCTTCTTGCGGCTGATGTCGCCGCCGTAGCACTTGGCGAGCACGTTCTTGCGCAGCGCCTTGACGTTCTCGCGGGCGATGATGTTGCCGCCGATCGCCGCCTGGATCGCCACGTCGTACATCTGGCGCGGGATCAGCTCGCGCATCTTCGCGGCGATCTCGCGGCCGCGGTACGGCGCGTTCGAGCGGTGCACGATCAGCGACAGCGCGTCGACCTTGTCGCCGTTGACCAGCAGGTCGAGCTTGACCACGTCGGCCGCCCGGTACTCCTTGAACTCGTAGTCCATCGACGCGTAGCCGCGCGAGACCGACTTCAGCTTGTCGAAGAAGTCGAGCACGATCTCGTTCATCGGCAGCTCGTAGGTCAGGTGCACCTGCTTGCCGTGGTACGCGAGGTTGGTCTGCACGCCGCGCTTGCCGGTGCACAGCGTGATCACCGCGCCGACGTACTCCTGCGGCACGAACACCGTGACGGTGACGATCGGCTCGCGGATCTCCTCGCACTTGTCGGGCGGCGGCAGCTTGGCCGGGTTCTCGACGCGCTCGACCGTGCCGTCGCGCAGCATGACCTCGTAGACGACGGTGGGCGCCGTCGTGATCAGGTCCATGTCGTACTCGCGCTCGAGCCGCTCCTGCACGATGTCCATGTGCAGCAGCCCGAGGAAGCCACAGCGGAAGCCGAAGCCGAGCGCCTGCGAGACCTCGGGCTCGAACTGCAGCGACGCGTCGTTGAGCTGCAGCTTCTCGAGCGCGTCGCGCAGCGCCTCGTACTGGTTCGCCTCGACCGGGTACAGGCCGGCGAACACCGAGGGCTTGACCTCCTTGAAGCCGGGCAGCGGCGCGGCGGCCGGCATGCGGTCGAGCGTCAGCGTGTCCCCGACCTTCGCGGTCTTGAGCTCCTTCAGGCCCGAGATCACGAAGCCGACCTGGCCGGCCGACAGCGACTCGCGCTGCGTCGACTTCGGCGTGAAGACGCCGACCTGCTCGCACAGCACCGCGGCGCCGGTCGCCATCATCCGGAACTTGTCCTTCGGGCGCAGCGTGCCGTTGACCACGCGCACCAGCATCACGACGCCGACGTAGTTGTCGAACCAGGAGTCGATCACCAGCGCCTGCAGCGGCGCGTCCGGATCGCCCTTCGGCGGCGGGATCCGCGCGACGATCGCCTCGAGGATGTCGTCGATGCCCATCCCGGTCTTCGCGCTCGCGGGGATCGCGTCGGTCGCGTCGATGCCGATCACGTCCTCGATCTCGACCTTCGCCTGCTCGGGGTCGGCCTGCGGCAGGTCCATCTTGTTGAGGACCGGCACCACCTCGACGCCGAGCTCGATCGCGGTGTAGCAGTTGGCGACCGTCTGCGCCTCGACGCCCTGCGATGCGTCGACGACCAGCAGCGCGCCCTCGCAGGCCGACAGCGAGCGGCTGACCTCGTAGGAGAAGTCGACGTGGCCCGGGGTGTCGATCAGGTTCAGGTTGAAGAGCTGCCCGTCCTTCGCGGTGTACTGCAGCGCGGCCGTCTGGGCCTTGATCGTGATGCCGCGCTCCTTCTCGAGGTCCATCGAGTCGAGGACCTGTTCCTGCATCTCGCGGTCGGAGAGCCCGCCGCAGCGCTGGATCAACCGGTCGGCGAGCGTCGACTTGCCGTGGTCGATGTGGGCGATGATCGAGAAGTTGCGGATGTTCTGCACGTTGGGGGGCGACGCCTCGCGCGCCGTCTCGGGCCGGACACGGACCGGCCAGCCGTCGGGAAGCCGGGGTGTCGGGCGGGGGCGCCCCGTCCTGCCGGAAACAAGCCCGCCATTCTAGCCGAACGGGCTCGGCGGCCGGCCTGCGACCCCGCGGCGCGGGCGCCCGCCCATCGGACCGGAGAGGACGGCACGCGGGCCCGAACGGCGACCCGCGCGCGGCGCGGCTCAGGCGGCGGTCACTGCCCGCCCTGCCCCTGCGGCCGGATCGGCACGAACTGGGCGCTCTCGCCGCGACGGACCAGCATGATGTGGGTCTTCGTGCGGTCGAGCTTCGAGACCGCCTCGTTGAACTGCTTCGCGCCGGTCACGTCCTGGTTGTTCAGCGACAGGATCACGTCGCCCGGACGCAGGCCGGCCCGCGCGGCGGCGCCTTCGGCCGTTTCGACCAGCACGCCGTTCTTGATCCGCAGCTGGGTCCTGCGTTCCTCGGGAATGTCGGCGACCACGAGGCCGAGCGCGTTGCTCTGCTGCGCGCCCGGGGCCGGCCCCTGCGGCGGGCGGTTGCCGCCGCCGGTGCGCGCCTGCTGCTCCGGCTGCATCTCGGCGACGGTGACGGACAGCTCGCGAGTCGCGCCCTTGCGCCAGACCGAGACCTGCACCTTCGAGCCCGGCTTGGTGTTGCCGACCATCCGAGGCAGGTCGGTCGAGCGCTGGATCTCCTTGCCGTCGAACTTCAGGATGATGTCGCCGACCTCGATGCCGCCGCGCTCGGCGGGGCCGCCCGACTCGACGTTGCGCACCAGCGCGCCGGCCGCGCGCGGCAGGCCGAGCGGCTCTGCGACGTCCTTGGTGACCTCGGCGATGCCGACGCCGATCCGGCCGCGCGTGACCCGGCCCGAGGTGCGGATCTGCTCGGCGACGCGCATCGCCTCGTCGATCGGGATCGCGAACGAGATCCCCATGAAGCCGCCGGTGCGGCTGTAGATCTGCGAGTTGATGCCGATCACCTCGCCGCGCATGTTGAGCAGCGGGCCGCCGGAGTTGCCGGGGTTGACCGCGACGTCGGTCTGGATGAACGGCAGGTAGTCGCCGGTGTCGCGGCCCTTGGCCGACACGATCCCGGCGGTCACGGTGTTCTCCAGACCGAAGGGCGAGCCGATCGCGACGACCCACTCGCCGACGCGCAGCCGCTGCGGGTCGCCGATCTTCATCGACGGCAGGTTGGTGCCCTCGATCTTGACCAGCGCGACGTCGGTGCGCCGGTCGGAGCCGATCAGCCGGCCCTTGAGTTCGCGCTTGTCGGTCAGCGTCACGTAGATCTCGTCGGCGCCCTCGACCACGTGGTGGTTCGTCAGCAGGAAGCCGTCGGGCGAGATGATGAAGCCCGAGCCGACGCCGCGCGGCACCTCGCCGCCGTCGCCTCGGCCGCGGGGCGTGCCGGGGTTCGGACCCTGGCCGGGGCGCGGCGGAAAGAAGCGCCGGAAGAACTCGTAGAACGGATCGTTCTCGTCCATCCCCTCGGGCATCTGGGGCGTCTGCGGCCCGGCCGACGGGGCGCCCGCGCGCGAGCGCTCGGTGGTGCGGATGTTGACCACCGCAGGGCCGGTCCGCTCGACGAGGTCGGCGAAGTCGGGCAGCCCGCGTTCGCTCGCCTGCGGCTGCGCGGACGCGGCCGCGGGCACGAGGGCGGCGCCGGCGGTGCCGAGCGCGACGATCAGGACGGAGAGGAGGCGTTTCATGGTCGGTCCGGTCACGGGGTCGGCCGCTCGAGGCGGCCGCGTTCGATCCAGCGCAGCCAGACTTGGAGCCTGCGCCAGCCTTCGTCGGACAGGGCGTCGCGACCCAACAGCACCGTGGCGGGCCGCGTGCGCCGATCCGCAGCAGGCTGCGCCGGATATGGTGCCACGACGAGCAGCGTCAAGCCCGGCAGTGTGCACCACGCGCGCAGGGCCATCGGCCGGACGGTCGATTCGCCGGGCTCGCGCAACGCCGGACGGCCGGTCTCGTCGACGATCAGCGCGCGTGTCGGGGCCGGCGTCGCGGACGAAGCGGTCGGCGTGCGCCCGCGCCACAGCGCCGCGATCGCGGCGAGCGCGAACGCCGCGGCGCCGAGCCCGCACGCGAACGCCGCCGCCGCCCGCCACTCGGGCGGCCCCTCGAGCACGAAGGTGGGGCCGGCGGACAGGTGCGCGGCCGACAACGCCAGGCCGGACGCCGGGATCGCGGCGAGCAGCGCTCGCCAGCGGGCCTCCGCGGCCGACCGCGTCACCTCGATCGCGAAGGCGACGCTCATCGGCGCGGCCCGCTCAGGCGAACCGCTTGATGACCAGCGAGCCGTTGGTGCCGCCGAACCCGAAGGAGTTCGAGATCGCGGCGTCGATGCGCATCTCGCGCGCCTGGTTGGCGCAGTAGTCGAGATCGCACTCCGGGTCCTGCTCGAAGATGTTGATGGTCGGCGGCGAGATCTGGTGGTGGACGGCGAGCACGGTGAACACCGCCTCCACGCCGCCCGCCGCGCCGAGCAGGTGCCCGGTCATCGACTTGGTGGAGTTGACGACCAGCTTCTTCGCGTGCTCGCCGAAGGCGAGCTTGATCGCCTCGGTCTCGTTCTTGTCGCCGAGCGGCGTCGAGGTGCCGTGCGCGTTCACGTACTGGATCGCGTCGGCGTTCAAGCCGGCGTTGCGCAGCGCTGCGTGCATGCCGCGCTTCGGACCGTCGCGGTCGGGCGCGGTGATGTGGTGCGCGTCGGCACTCATCCCGTAGCCGGCGAGCTCGCCGTAGATCTTCGCGCCGCGGCGCTTCGCGTGCTCGTACTCCTCGAGCACCAGCACGCCGGCCCCCTCGCCGAGCACGAAGCCGTCGCGGTCCTTGTCCCAGGGGCGGCTCGCGGTGCCGGGGTCGTCGTTGCGCGTGGACATGGCGCGGGCGGCGCAGAACCCGCCGATGCCCAGCGGCGAGACCGTCGCCTCGGCGCCGCCGGCGATCATCAGGTCGGCGTCGCCGTACTCGATCAGGCGGCCCGCGTCGCCGATCGAGTGCAGGCCGGTCGTGCAGGCCGAGACCACCGCGTAGTTCGGGCCGCGGAAGCCGTGCATGATCGACACCTGGCCGGAGACCATGTTGACGATCGAGCCCGGCACGAAGAACGGCGAGATCCGCCGCACGCCGCGATTCACGTACTCGGTGTGGTTCTCCTCGATCATCGGCAGGCCGCCGATGCCCGAGCCCACGATCACCCCGACGCGATCCGGATCCACGTTGTCGGCGGTGACGCCGGCATCGCGGACCGCCTGCGCGGACGCGGCGATCCCGTAGTGGATGAAGGTGTCGAAGTGGCGCGCCTCCTTGGCCGGCATCCAGGCCGACACGTCGAAGCCGCGGACCTCGCCGGCGATGCGGCACGGGAACGCGGACGCGTCGAACCGGGTGATCGGACCGATGCCGCCGCGGCCGGCGACGAGGTTCGACCAGCCGGTGGCCACGTCGTTGCCCACCGGGCTGATCAGCCCGAGGCCGGTGACGACGACTCTGCGACGGCTCATGCGGAGGGCACTCCGGGAACGGGGAACGCGACGCGCGTCAGGCCGACTTCGGGTGGGCCTTGACGTAGTCGATCGCCTGCTGGACGGTCGTGATCTTCTCGGCTTCCTCGTCGGGAATCTCGGTCTCGAACTCGTCCTCGAGGGCCATCACCAGTTCGACCGTGTCCAGCGAGTCGGCGCCCAGGTCGTCGACGAACGACGACTCGTTCTTGATCTCGGCCTCGTTCACCCCAAGCTGCTCGGCGACGATTTTCTTCACGCGCTGCTCGATGTCGCTCATGTCTTCCTGATCCTTTCCTCGTTAGGGCTCGGGGCGGCGGCGCCGCGACCCGGCTGGAATCGGCGCGAGATTCTAGCATCCCGCGCCTGCGGCCCCGGCGGCGCCTCGGCTCCGGGGACTAGGTCCTGCGGTGCGTCAGGCCATGTACATCCCGCCGTTCACGTGCAGCGTCGTGCCGGTCACGTAGCCGGCGCTCGGGCTGCACAGGAAGCCGACCGCGGCCGCGACGTCGGCCGCGTCGCCGAGCCGGCCGAGCGGGATGCGCTGCAGCAGCGCCTGCGTCTGGGTAGCGTCGAGCGCGCGGGTCATGTCGGTGTCGATGAAGCCGGGCGCGACGCAGTTGACGGTGATGCCGCGCGAGCCGAGCTCCTGCGCGAGCGCACGGGTCATGCCGGCGACGCCCGCCTTGGCCGCCGCGTAGTTGGCCTGGCCGGGGTTGCCCGACGCGCCGACCACCGAGGTGACGTTGACGATCCGGCCCCAGCGTGCCTTCATCATCGGGCGCATCACCGCGCGCGACAGCCGGAAGACGGCGGACAGGTTGGTGTCGAGCACCGACGCCCACTCGTCGTCCTTCATGCGCATCGCGAGGTTGTCACGGGTGATGCCGGCGTTGTTGACGAGGATCGCGAGCGGGCCCTCGGCCTTCGCGATCGCGTCGATCAGCGCCTCCGACGCGGCCGCGTCGCCGACGTCGAGCACCGCGCCGCGGCCCTTCGCGCCGACGGCCGCCAGCGCCTCGGTGACGCCCTGCGCGCCGGCCTCGGAGGTGGAGGTGCCGACGACGGTCGCGCCGAGCCGGCCGAGCTCGAGCGCGATCGAGCGGCCGATGCCTCGCGACGCGCCGGTGACGAGGGCGACGCGCCCGGCGAGCGGGGCGGCGGCGGATTCGGTCATGCGATCTCCTTCAGCGTCGACTCGAGGCTCGCGGCGTCGTGCACCGCCGACACCTGCAGCCCCGGTGCGATGCGCCTGGCGAGCCCGGCGAGCACCTTGCCCGGACCGAACTCGATCATCCGCGTGCAGCCCATCGCCTCGAGCGCGCGGACCACCTCCGTCCAGCGGACCGGCCCGTAGGACTGTCGCACCAGCGCGTCGACGATGTCGGCCGGTGCGCTGCGCACCGCGACGTCGACGTTGTTGACCAGCGGCACGCGCGGCGACGCAGGCACGGTGTCGCGCAGCGCGACCGCGAGGCGCTCGCCGGCGGGCTTGAGCAGCGACGAGTGGAACGGCGCCGACACCGCGAGCGGCATCGCGCGCTTGGCGCCCATCGACTTGGCGAGCTCGCAGGCCTTGTCCACCGCGGCCTTGCTGCCGGCGATGACCACCTGCGACGGGGCGTTGAAGTTGGCTGGCTCGACGACGTCGGGCACGCCCGGAGTGCTCGGCGCGAGGCCTGCGAACGACTCGGTCGCCTGGCGGCACGCGGCGCGGACCTGATCGTCGTCGAGCCCGAGGATCGCCGCCATCGAGCCGCTGCCGACCGGCACCGCCTCCTGCATCGCCTGCGCACGCAGCCGCACCAGCCGCAGCGCGGCGCCCGGCTCGAAGGCACCGGCCGCGGTCAGCGCGGTGTACTCGCCGAGGCTGTGGCCCGCCACCGCATCCGCGTCCGGCCCGCCCGCGGCGCGCCACGCGCGGTAGCAGGCGAGCCCGGCGAGCAGCATCGCCGGCTGCGTGTTGACGGTGAGCGCGAGCGACTCGGCCGGGCCGCCCGCGATCAGCGCGGACAGCGGCTCGCCGAGCGCCGTGTCGGCCTCGGCCATCAGCGCCGCGACCTCGGGGCGGTCCTTCAGCGTGTCGAGCATGCCGACCGCCTGCGAGCCCTGGCCGGGGAAGACGAACGCGAGCTTCATGGATAGCAAGGACCTCGTTCGATCAGAAGCGCACCAGCACCGCGCCCCACGTGAAGCCGCCGCCGACGCCCTGCAGCATCACCAGGTGGCCGGGGCGGATGCGACCGTCACGGACCGCGACGTCGAGCGCGAGCGGCACCGAGGCCGCCGAAGTGTTCGCGTGGCGGTCGACGGTCACGACGACCTTCTCGGGCGGCAGGCCGAGCTTGCGGCCGGTCGCCTGCAGGATGCGGACGTTGGCCTGGTGCGGAATCAGCCAGTCGATGTCGGCGATGGTGAGCCCGGCGGCCGCGACCGTCTCGCGGGCGACCTCGTCGAGCACGCCGACGGCGAGCTTGAACACGGCCTGACCATCCATCGTCAGGAACGGATGGCCGGTGATGCTGCCGTGCGCGACGTTGCCCGCGGTGCGCAGGATCGACTCGTGGCGGCCGTCGGCATGAAGCCTGGTGGCGAGCACGCCCGGTGTGTCGGACGCCGACAGCACCACCGCGCCCGCGCCGTCGCCGAACAGCACGCAGGTGCCGCGGTCGTTCCAGTCGAGGATGCGCGAGAAGACCTCGGCGCCGATCACCAGCGCGTGCTTCGCGGCGCCCGAGCGGATCATCGCGTCGGCCACCGTCATCCCGTAGACGAAGCCCGAGCAGACCGCCTGCACGTCGAACGCCGGGCAGCCGACGATGCCGAGTTCGCGCTGCACGAGGCACGCGGTGCTCGGGAACACATAGTCCGGGGTCGAGGTCGCCACGATGATCAGGCCGACTTCGGACGGCTGCAGGCCGGCGGACTCGAGCGCCGCACGCGCCGCGCGCGCGCCGAGCACCGAGCTGGTGACCTCGGGCGACGCGAGGTAGCGCTGGCGGATGCCGGTGCGCGCGACGATCCAGTCGTCGGAGGTCTCGATGCCGCGCGCGCCGAGCTCCTTGGCCAGCGTCGCGTTGTCGACGCAGCGCTCGGGGAGCGCGCTGCCGGTGCCGGCGATGCGGGAATACACGCTCGGGGTCTCGGTCATGGATGGGGCTGGTGGACCCGCGGAATCGCGTCGGTGATCCGACGCAGCAGGCCGTTGCGGGCCGCATCATACCCGCGCTTGAGCGCCTGCTCGAAGCCGTACGCGTCGGACGAGCCGTGGCTCTTGATCACGATGCCGCGCAGGCCCACGAGGCTCGCGCCATTGTAGCGGCGGTGGTCGACGCGGTCCTTGAACCGCTTGAGCACCGGGTACGCGACCAGCGCCATCGCCTTGGCGAGCGGGCCGCGGGTGAACTCCTCGCGGATGAAGCCGGCGAGCATCTGCGCGAGGCCCTCGGAGGTCTTGAGCGCGACGTTGCCGACGAAGCCGTCGCAGACGATGACGTCGACCGTGCCGCGGTAGATGTCGTCGCCTTCCACGTTGCCGTGGAAGTTCAGGCCGCTCGCGCGCAGCAGCTCGGCGGCCTGCTTGACCGTCTCGTTGCCCTTGATGACCTCCTCGCCGACGTTGAGCAGGCCGATCCGCGGGCGCTCCGGGCCGTCGAGGGCGGACACCAGTGCCGCGCCCATCACCGCGAACTGCAGCAGGTGCGCGGGCTCGCAGTCCACGTTCGCGCCGAGGTCGAGCATCATCGTCTGGCCGCCCGACTGGGTCGGCATCGGCGCCGCGATCGCGGGGCGCTCGATGCCCTCGACCATGTTCAGCACGAAGCGTGACAGCGCCATCAGCGCGCCGGTGTTGCCGGCGCTGACGCACGCGTCGGCTACGCCGTCGCGGACCTGCTCGATCGCGATCCGCATCGAGGAGTCGCGCTTGCGGCGCAGCGCCTGCGACACCGGGTCGTCCATCTCGACGACCTCGGAGGCGTGGCGCACGCTCACGCGGCCGCCGGCGGCGCGCCCGGCCTTCTTCAGCTCGGCGGCGATCTCGACCTCGCGTCCGACGAGGATCACCTCGGCGTCGTCGTGGTGGTCGACGAACGCGAGGGCCGAGGGCACGGTCACGGGCAGGCCGTGATCGCCGCCCATGCAGTCGATCGCGATACGGACGGTCATGGTGATGGCGGGCGCCGGGGTCGGTCGCGATGCGGGGCGCGCGGCCCGGCGGACGCACCGCGCGGAGCCGCCGCCCCGGCGGCGGCGCGGATCCGGAGCGTCATGCTGCGGGCAGTCGGCCCGCGGCGGCCCGGCCCGCGCAAGTCCGGATTATTCGTCGGACTTGGTCTTGACGACCTTCTTGCCGCGGTAGAAGCCGGTCGGGCTGACGTGGTGGCGCAGGTGCACCTCGCCGGTCTGCGGCTCGACGGCGAGCGGCGGCCCCGACAGGAAGTCGTGCGAGCGGTGCATGCCGCGCTTGGAGGGCGATTTCTTGTTCTGCTGGACGGCCATGGCGTAGCCTCCTGGTGGAAAAAGGTCAATCTGCAATCATATCAGACCCTTGCGTCGGATTGCCAATCCCGGGCGCCAACAGTGCGGGGCGGAGCGCGGCGGGTCAGCGGCGGCGCGGGCGCGGTGGCGGCAGGCCGGGCGCATCGGCCGCGGGGTCGATGGGGTCGTCGGGCGCGGCTTCGCCGCCGCGAGCGGCGGCATCGGACGGCGTGGCGCGGGCCGGGCCGGCCTTGAGCGCGGCGAGCGCGGCGAACGGATTGCGGCGTTCGGGCGCGGCGTCGCCGCCCTCGCCCTGTCCCTCGACCTGTCCCTCGCCCTCCGCAGGCGCGGCCCGGTGGTCCGCCGGCGCATCCTCGACCCGGGGCGCGGTGCAGTCGTCGTGCCGGGGGGCCGGCGGCAGCGCCATGATCGCCTCGTCCTCGACCAGCGACGCGAGGTCGAAGCGGCGCGACGACACCAGCAGGTCGACGTCGTCCTCGTCGGCGTCCTCGCGCTCGGCCTGCGCCTCGGTCGCCACCAGCCGGTAGTCGCGCTCGACTTCCAGCGGCACCGCGACCGGCTCCAGGCAGCGCACGCAGCGCATCGCCACCGCGGCGCGCAGCCCGAGGTGCAGCAACGGGCTGCGGCTGCCGTCGGCGCCGAGCTCGCTGCGGCCGGCGAGGCGCCAGGCGAGCGCGCCGTCGACGGACGTCAGCAGCGAGCCGAGCCGCTCCAGGCCGGCGAGCGGCACCTCGCCGTCGGCGGTGTCGCCGCGGCGCGTGAACTCGTGGGTGTCGATCGTGGGGAGGGTCATCGTGCGTGTCGCGGCCCGCCGACGGCGTGCCCGGGGCGCGGCGTATCATACGCGCGCCCCGGCGCGCCCCGCCGGCGGCGAACGCTGCAGGCCCGCCCCGATGTCGCACCCCCCGCTGATCCTCGCCTCCACCTCGCCGTACCGCCGGGAGCTGCTGCAGCGGCTGCGCGTCCCGTTCGAGACAGTCGCGCCCGGCGTCGACGAGACGCCTCGGGCCGGCGAGACGCCCGCCGCGCTGGCCCGGCGGCTGTCGCTGGAGAAGGCCCGCGCGGTCGCGGTGCGCCGCCCTGAGGCGCTGGTGATCGGCTCCGACCAGGCGGCGACGCTCGACGGCGTCGCGACGATCGGCAAGCCCGGCACCCACGCGCGCGCGGTCGCCCAGCTGCGCATGGCCTCGGGCCGCACGCTCGTCTTCCACACCGGGCTGTGCGTGTGGCGCCCCGACGGCGAGCCGCTGCTCGACTGCGTCGACACCCGCGTGCGCTTCCGCACGCTGACCGACGACGAGATCGAGCGCTACCTGTGGGCCGAGACGCCGTACGACTGCGCCGGCTCGGCGAAATCAGAGGGGCTGGGCGTCACGCTCCTCGACGCGCAGGAGGGGCCGGACCCGACCGCGCTGGTCGGCCTGCCGCTGATCCGCCTCGCCGCGATGCTGCGCGAGGCCGGGCTGCGGCTGCCTTGAGCGCGACCGCGCCCGGCACGCTCTACTGCGTGCCGACGCCGATCTCGGAGGCACGCGCGCCGGCCGACGACCTCGCTCCCGCCGCGCTCGCGCGGGTCGCCGGCCTCGACTACGTGGTCGCCGAGAACGCCAAGACCGCGCGCGCGGTGCTCAAGCGGATGCCGCTCGAGCGGCCGATCCAGCAGATCGAGATCGTGGAGCTCTCGGAGCACACCCGCGACGACGCGATCCCCGCGATGCTCGCGCCGCTGCGCGCCGGCCGCAGCGCCGCGCTGATGTCCGAGGCGGGCTGCCCGGGCGTCGCCGACCCGGGCGCGCGGCTGGTGCTCGCCGCCCACGCCGAGTCGATCCCGGTCGTGCCCGTGGTCGGCCCGAGCGCCCTGCTGCTCGCGCTGATGGGCTCGGGCCTGAACGGGCAGTGCTTCGCCTTCGCCGGCTACCTGCCGACCGCGCCCGACGCGCGCCGGCAGCGGCTGCGCGAACTCGAGCAGCGCTCGCGCCGCGAGGACGAGACCGAACTCTTCATCGAGACGCCGTACCGGAACCAGGCGATGCTCGAGGCTCTGCTCGCGACGCTGTCGCCCTCGACCCAGCTGTGCGTCGCGGCCGACCTGACCGGGCCGCAGCAGTCGCTGCGCACGCAGCGCGTGGACGCATGGCGCCGGCAGCCGCCCGCGCTCGAGCGGGTTCCGACGGTGTTCCTGTTCCTGGCCGCCTGAGACCCGCCGCGCTTCAGCGCAGCCGCGGCGCGTCGACCGAGACGCCCAGCTCCCGCGCGATCACCTGCCCGGCGGCCATGCCGGCGCGCTTCGCGAGCCGCTCGGCGATGTTCGGCCGGCGGGTGTAGTCCACCAGTTCCTCGGCCTTGACCACGTCGCGCGCGACAGAGCGCACCGAGCCGATCTCGTCGGCGAGGCCGAGCTCGACGCTGGTCGCGCCGGTCCAGACGAGCCCGCTGAAGAGCTCGGGCGAGTCCTTGAGGCGGTCGCCACGCCCCTTCTTCACCGTGTCGATGAACTGCCGGTGGATCACCGCGAGCATCTTGCGCGCGTG
>JBILTM010000301.1:0-4571 GCA_044371545.1 Burkholderiaceae bacterium | reverse complement strand
AAGCGCGCGGCCTTGATGCTGCTCTTGATGTCGAGGCAGCCGGCCAGCACCAGCGGCTGGTTCGCGACGATGCCCACGCTCTGGCCGTCCATCCGCCCGAACCCGATCACGATGTTCTTCGCGAAGTCGGGCTGCAGCTCGAAGAAGTCGCCGTCGTCGACGACCTTCGCGATCAGCTCCTTGATGTCGTAGGGCTTGTTGGGGTTGTCCGGCACCAGCGTGTCGAGCGAGTGGTCGAGCCGCTCGGCCGGGTCGGTCGAGCGGCGCACCGGCGGCTTCTCGCGGTTGTTCAGCGGCAGGTAGTTGAAGAACCGGCGCAGCATCATCAGCGCCTCGACGTCGTCCTCGAACGCGAGGTCGGCCACGCCGCTCTTCGTCGTGTGCGCCGACGCGCCGCCGAGCTCCTCGGCGGTCACCTCCTCGTGCGTGACCGTCTTCACCACCTCGGGGCCGGTCACGAACATGTACGAGCTGTCCTTCACCATGAAGGTGAAGTCGGTCATCGACGGGCTGTAGACTGCGCCGCCCGCGCACGGCCCCATGATCAGGCTGATCTGCGGGATCACGCCCGAGGCCATCACGTTGCGCTGGAACACGTCGGCGTAGCCGCCGAGCGACGCCACGCCCTCCTGGATCCGCGCGCCGCCCGAGTCGTTCAGGCCGATCACCGGCGCGCCGACCTTCATCGCCTGGTCCATCACCTTGCAGATCTTCTCGGCGTGCGCCTCGGAGAGCGCGCCGCCGAAGACGGTGAAGTCCTGGCTGAAGACGAACACCAGGCGCCCGTTGATGACGCCGTAGCCGGTCACCACGCCGTCGCCCGGGATCTTGTTGTCCGCCATCCCGAAGTCGTTGCAGCGGTGCTCGACGAACATGTCCCACTCCTCGAAGGAGCCCTCGTCGAGCAGCAGCTCGATGCGCTCGCGGGCGGTGAGCTTGCCCTTCGCGTGCTGCGCGTCGTTGCGCTTCTGGCCGCCGCCGAGGCGGGCCCGCGCCCGCATGGTCTCGAGTTGCTGCTGGATGTCGTGCATGGTCGTTCCTGGGGAAGTCGGGGTCGGGCCCCGTCAGACGCGTGGATCGGTGCGGGGGGCGGCCGGGTCGGCGGGGGCGACGCCGGCGGGATCGGGGGGTGGCGCGGGCGGTGCGGACGCGTGGAGCTCGAGCAGCCGGCGCGCCGCGGCGGTCGCGGCCTCGCGCTGCCCGCCGACGGCGGCGAGCGTGTCGGGCAGCGCAGCGCGCACCGCGGGGTGGCCGCGGAACGAGGCCATCAGCCGCGACTGCACCAGGTCCCACATCCACGCGGTCGCCTGCCGGCGGCGGCGGACGTCGAACTCGCCGCTCGCGCGACGGTCGGCGACCCAGCGCTCGACCTCGGCCCACAGCGCGTCGACGCCGACGCCCTTCAGCGCGCTGCACTGGAGCACCCGCGCGTCCGCGCGGTCGCGCCCGATGCCGAGCCCGAGCGTGCGGAAGGCGCTGACGATCTGGTGCTGGGCGCGGGTCGCGGCCTCCGGGTCGGTGTCGGCCTTGTTGATGACCACCAGCGAGGCGATCTCCATCACGCCCTTCTTGATCGCCTGCAGCTCGTCGCCGGCATTGGGCAGCTGCAGCAGCACGACGACGTCGGTCATGTCGGCCACCGCGGTCTCGGACTGGCCGACGCCGACCGTCTCGACGATGACCACGTCGTAGCCGGCGGCCTCGCAGAGCAGCATCGCCTCGCGGGTCTTCGCGGCGACGCCGCCGAGCGTGCCCGAGGCGGGGCTCGGCCGGATGAACGCGTACTCGGCGACCGACAGGCGCTCCATGCGGGTCTTGTCGCCGAGGATCGAGCCGCCGGAGACGACCGACGACGGATCGACCGCGAGCACCGCGACCTTGAGCCCCCGGCCGATCAGCATCATGCCGAGCGCCTCGACGAAGGTCGACTTGCCGACGCCAGGCACGCCCGAGACGCCGACGCGGACCGCGCCGCCGGTGCGCGCGAGCAGGTGGTTGAGCAGCTGGTCGGCGCGGGCGCGGTGGTCGGCGCGCGTGGATTCGGTCAGCGTGATGGCGCGCGCGAGCGCACGGCGTTCGCCGGCGGCGACGCCTCGCGCCAGCTCCGCGTCGCGGGGATCGAGCGGGGCGACGGCGGCGCTCACCGCGCCTTGACCGCCTCGCGGATGCGCTCGAGCACGTCCTTCGCGCTCGCCGGGATCGGCGTGCCGGGGCCGTAGATGCCCTTGACGCCCGCGTCGTAGAGGAACGCGTAGTCCTGCCGCGGGATCACGCCGCCGACGAACACGATGATGTCCTCGCCGCCCTGCGCCTTGAGCGCCCGGACGATCTCAGGCACCAGCGTCTTGTGGCCGGCGGCGAGCGTCGAGACGCCGACCGCGTGCACGTCGTTCTCGATCGCCTGGCGCGCGCACTCCTCGGCGGTCTGGAAGAGCGGCCCCATGTCGACGTCGAAGCCGAGGTCGGCGAACGCGGTGGCCACCACCTTCGCGCCGCGGTCGTGGCCGTCCTGGCCGAGCTTGGCGATCATCACGCGCGGCCGGCGACCCTCGTCCTCGGCGAACTGCGCGATCTCGCCGCGCAGCCTGTCCCAGCCCTCGGCGCTGTCGTAGGCGGCGGCGTAGACGCCGGTGACCTTCTGCGTGTCGGCGCGATGGCGGCCCCAGACCGTCTCGAGCGCGTCGCTGACCTCGCCCACCGTGGCGCGCGCGCGGATCGCGTCGATCGCGAGCGCGAGCAGGTTGCCGGTGCCGTGCGCGGCGGCGTCGGTGAGCGCGGCGAGGCAGCGCTCGACCTTCGCGCCGTCGCGCCTGGCGCGGATCGCCTTCAGCCGCTCGATCTGCGCGTCGCGGACCGCGACGTTGTCGATGTCGAGGATGTCGATCGGCTCGTCGGCGCCCGAGCGGTACTTGTTGACCCCGACGATCACTTCCTTGCCCGAGTCGATGCGCGCCTGCTTCTCGGCCGCGCTCGCCTCGATCTTGAGCTTGGCCCAGCCGCTCTGGACGGCGTGCGTCATGCCGCCCATCGCGTCCACTTCCTCGATGATCGCCCACGCCTTGTCGGCCATCTCCTGGGTCAGCGTCTCCATCATGTAGCTGCCCGCCCAGGGGTCGACGACGCTGGTGATGTGCGTCTCCTCCTGGATGATCAGCTGCGTGTTGCGGGCGATGCGGGCGCTGAACTCGGTGGGCAGCGCGATCGCCTCGTCGAGCGCGTTGGTGTGCAGGCTCTGCGTGCCGCCGAAGACCGCGGCCATCGCCTCGATCGTCGTGCGGACCACGTTGTTGTACGGGTCCTGCTCGGTCAGCGACCAGCCCGAGGTCTGGCAGTGCGTACGCAGCATCAGCGACTTCGGGTTCTTCGCGCCGAAGCCGGTCATGATCCGCCACCACAGCAGGCGCGCGGCGCGCATCTTCGCGATCTCGAGATAGAAGTTCATCCCGATCGCCCAGAAGAAACTCAGGCGCCCCGCGAAGTCGTCGACGTCCAGGCCCTTGGCCACCGCCGTCTTCACGTACTCCTTGCCGTCGGCCAGCGTGAACGCCAGCTCGAGCGCCTGGTTCGCGCCCGCCTCCTGCATGTGGTAGCCGGAGATCGAGATCGAGTTGAACCGCGGCATGTGCTTCGCGGTGTATTCGATGATGTCGCCGACCACCCGCATGCTCGGCTCGGGCGGATAGATGTACGTGTTCCGGACCATGAACTCCTTGAGGATGTCGTTCTGGATGGTCCCGGACAGCTGGTCCTGCTTCACGCCCTGCTCTTCGGCCGCGACGACGTAGCCGGCGAGCACCGGCAGCACCGCGCCGTTCATCGTCATCGACACCGACACCTTCTCGAGCGGGATCCCGTCGAACAGGATCTTCATGTCCTCGACCGAGTCGATCGCGACACCCGCCTTGCCGACGTCGCCGGTCACGCGCGGATGGTCGCTGTCGTAGCCGCGGTGGGTCGCCAGGTCGAAGGCGACCGACACGCCCTGCCCGCCCGCGGCGAGCGCCTTGCGGTAGAAGGCGTTCGAGGCCTCGGCGGTGGAGAAGCCGGCGTACTGCCGGATCGTCCAGGGCCGCACCGCATACATCGTCGCCTGCGGGCCGCGGATGAAGGGCGGCAGGCCGGGCAGCGTGTCGGTGTAGGGCAGGCCCTGCAGGTCCTGCTTCGTGTAGAGGGCCTTGACGTCGATGCCCTCGGGCGTCGTCCACTTCAGCGCGTCGAGGTCGCCGCCCGGCGCGGACTTGGCCGCGGCCTTGCGCCACTGGTCGAGGGAGCCGGAGTCGGGGACGTCGGACATGGTGGGCCGGGGGAAGTGGGGACGCGGGCGCCATTCTAGCGGTTGGCGAAGGGGCGTCGGCCGCGGCGCGGCGCGGGCCGGGCGCGGCGGGGGAGCGCCGCGGCGTGGGTTCGCAGCGTCTCAGCGGTCGGGGGTGCGGCAGAAGGCGGGGTCGGGCGGCGCGGCGTCGGGGCGGGAGATCGTCGGAGGCCGAGTGGCCAGCGTGACCGGGGTCGCGACTGGTGCGGAAACCGGCACGGGTGGCTCCGAGGTCGGCGCACCGGGTGGCTGGACAGGC
>JBILTM010000118.1:0-15569 GCA_044371545.1 Burkholderiaceae bacterium | reverse complement strand
CACGACCTGCATCGGCAATGCCGGCGACCTCACACCCGAGATCAACGAGGCGATCGTCTCGAACGACATGGTCTGCGCGGCGGTGCTGTCGGGCAACCGGAACTTCGAGGCGCGGATCCACCCGAACCTGCGCGCGAACTTCCTCGCCTCGCCGCCGCTGGTGGTCGCCTACGCGATCGCCGGCAACGTCAACGTCGACCTGATGACCGAGCCGCTCGGCAAGGACTCGAAGGGCAAGGACGTCTACATCGGCGACGTGTGGCCGACCTCGGACGAGATCCACGCGCTGATGAAGTACGCGATGGACGCGAAGACCTTCAAGCGCCTGTACGGCGACCTCACCAAGGACCACGTGCTGTGGAACGGCGTGCCTGCGGCGGCCGGCCAGGTCTACGACTGGCCGAAGTCGACCTACATCGCCGAGCCGCCGTTCTTCGGCGAGTTCTCGATGAGCCCGACCGCGAGCGGCTCGATCCGCGGCGCGCGCGCGCTGGGCCTCTTCGGCGACTCGATCACCACCGACCACATCTCGCCGGCCGGCTCGATCAAGGCCGACTCGCCGGCGGGCAAGTTCCTGCTCGAGAACGGCGTGATCAAGGCGGACTTCAACTCGTACGGCGCACGGCGGGGCAACCACGACGTGATGATGCGCGGCACCTTCGCCAACGTGCGCATCAAGAACCTGATGCTGCCGGCGAAGGCCGACGGCTCGCGCGAGGAAGGCGGCGTGACGCTGTTCCAGCCGAGCGGCGAGAAGATGTTCATCTACGACGCGGCGATGAAGTACATCGCGCACGGCACCCCGACGGTCATCTTCGGCGGCGAGGAGTACGGCACCGGCTCGTCGCGGGACTGGGCGGCCAAGGGCACGCAGCTGCTCGGCGTGCGCGCGGTCGTGGCCCGCAGCTTCGAGCGGATCCACCGCTCGAACCTGGTCGGCATGGGCGTGCTGCCGCTGCAGTTCAAGGGCGCCGAGTCGTGGGAGTCGCTCGGGATCAAGGGCGACGAGACCTTCGACATCGAGTTCCCGGCCGAGATGAAGCCGCAGCAGGACATCGTGATGACGGTGACCGGCCGCGACGGTGCGAAGCGTTCGGTGACGCTGCTGTCGCGGATCGACACGCCGATCGAGGTCGACTACTTCCGCCACGGCGGGATCCTGCCGTTCGTGCTGCGCGAGCTGATGGCCGCCTGACGGCGGACCCGGCCCCGACGACGCCCGGCACCCGCCGGGCGCCGCGGGGCCGCCGGCCGTGCGCCGTTCGCGGCGCTCGGCCGGCACGCGGGCCCGGCGCAACGCCGGGACGTCCTTGCGGCGGGCTCGAACCGCCGCCCGTCCGTCGCCGGCGACCCCGTTGGACGCTGGAGTACACTCGACCGGATACCCGGCTCCGCCCCCTCCACGTTCCGTCGTGCTGACCCGCCCGGCCTCGGCCGACACCACCCTGCCCCCGCTGTCCCGCGCGCTGCTCGTCGCGGCCCTCGCGTTCGGCTTCTGCCTGCTCGCGCGGCTCGTCTCGCACGGCGACGCGGTGCGGCTGCTGTTCTGGCCGGCGACCGGTGTGGCGTTCGCGTTCGGCTGGCGGCACGGGCTCGCGTGGACGGCGCCCGCGGCCCTCGGCGCGCTCGCCTATGGTGCGATCGCGTACCGCGACGCCGGGCTCGCCGCCGCGGCCGCCGCAGTCACCGTGATCGGCGCGGTGCTCCCGATCGTCGTGCTGCGCCGCCTCGGCGAGTGGAAGCCGGCCGAGTACCGGCTCGAGGCCGTGGTCCGCTTCCTCTGCGTGACCCTTCTGATCGGCGCGCCGGTCACCGCGATGATCGCCGGCACCGCGGCGATGGTGACGCCCGCGACCGTCGGCATCCATCCGCTGCACGTGTACCTGTCGGCCTGGCTCGTCGGCGCGCTCGGCACGATGCTGGTCGCGCCGGCGGTGCTCGCGTGGATCGACGACTCGCTCCCCCAGGCCGACGCGGGCGACCAGCAGGTGCCGATCTTCGACCTGTCCGGGCTGCTGATGACGCTGGTGGTCGCGGGCGGCAGCCTGCTGCTGTCGTCGATCGGGCAGCTCGAGTATGCGTACGTGATGCAGTTCGTCTTCTTCCCGATCGTCGCCTGGACGGCAATCCGGATGGACGAGCGCGCGAACGCGCTGACGCTGCTGCTCTCGGCGCTGCCGCTGCTCGCCGCACGCGCCTACCAGGTGCCGGCCGCGGGCGACGACTACCACCGCGCGATCGAGGCGGCGGTGATGGTGTTCTGCGCGGTCGTCGTCGCGCTGGTGCTGCAGGCGGTGGCCGCCGACCGCAGGCTCGCGCTGCTGCGGGTCGCTCGCCAGTCGCGCCAGGACATGACGACCGGGCTGCTCAACGACCGCGGCCTGCTCGCCGAGTTCGGCGACCGGCTCGCCTCGGCGCAGCGCCCGAACTTCGGCCTGATCGGCGTGCACCTGACCAACTTCGACTCGGTCAGCGACCTGTGCGGCACGATCCCGGCGATGCAGCTCGAGCAGGCGAGCGCGGCGCTGCTGCTGCGCCAGCCGGGGACGCAGTTCGCCGCGCGGCTGTCGGCCGGGCGCTACGCGCTGGTCATCGAGGCGGACACCGTCGCGCAGGTGCGCACGGTCGCGCGCGAGGTGTACTCGCAGCTGGCCGGCCAGCGCTTCTCGACCGAGCACGGCAACCTGCGGCTGCAGGCCTGCGTGGGCGGCCTGCTGATCGACCGGCACGCGCTGATCAACAGCGAGGACTGCCTCGCGTCGCTCGCCGACGCGCTCGCGATCGCCGCCTCGGTGCGCGACCCGCAGCTCTTCGTCGAGCCGCTGTCGCAGATGATGATCGACTCGAGGCGCGCCCACCAGAGCAAGATCGAGCACATCCGCGAAGCCGTCCAGGAGACGCGCCTGGAGCTCTACGCGCAGCCGGTGGTCGACCCGGACGCGCCCGAGGGCACGATCTCGTACGAGGTGTTGACGCGTCTGCGCGACCGCGACGGCGGGCTGATCCAGCCGCCCGAGTTCCTGACGCTCGCGGTGCAGGCGCAGATGTCGGTGCCGTTCGACCGTGCGGTGGTCAAGCGCGCGTTCGAGTGGCTGGCCACCCACCCGGTGGCGCTCGCCCGCACGCACAAGTGCTCGATCAACCTGTCGGGCGCGACGATGAGCGACGGCGCGATCGCCGATTACATCAAGCAGCAGCGCGCCCTCTACGACGTGCCGGCCGAGCGGATCGTGTTCGAGATCACCGAGAGCGAGGCGATCCGCAATCCGTCGGCCGCCTCGCGGCTCGTCGACGAGCTGAAGTCGCAGGGGTTCGGCATCGCGCTCGACGACTTCGGCACGGGCCTGGCGACCTTCGAGTACCTGAAGCGCTTCCCGCTCGACTACCTGAAGATCGACGGCTCGTTCATCCGGAACCTGACGACCAGCCCGATCGACGAGGAGATCGTGATGTCGACGGTCCGCGTCGCGCGGCGGCTCAAGCTGCGCACGATCGCCGAGCACGTCCACAGCGAGCACGTGCACGAGCGGCTGCGCGAGATCGGCGTCGACTACCTGCAGGGCGACCTGTTCGGCAAGCCCGAGCCGATCGCCACGCTGTTCGCTAAGTTCCCGGAGTTCGCACGGGACGAGGTGTCGTCGCCGGGGGCGACCGGCCTCGCGGCCGACGCCGAGCCGGCGGTCGCGTCGGCCGAGCGAGCACCTGCCGACGCGCCTGCCGCAGGGGCGCCCGCCGCCGAAGCACCGGAGCCGGGCGGCCGCTGAGCCGGCCGCCGATCGCAGCCCGTCGGACCGAAGCGGCATGCCCGGTGACCACGCCGGGCGCCACGCCGGGCTCTCAGCCGCCGCGACCTGCCCCGTCCCCCCGCCCGCCCTGCAGCGCCTCCCAGCGCCGCAGGTCCGCCTCGACGTCGACGTCCCAGACGGTGCGCAGCAGCGCCACGCGCAGGCCGGCGTGCTCCGCCCGCGCGAGTGTCGTCGTCATGACCTCCGAGGTGCCCCAGCGCATGCGATCGAATAGCCCGGGTGCGGACCGCGAGACGCCCACGAGCGCGTATCCGCCGTCCTCGGCCGGCGCGAACACCGCATCCGCGGCGGCAAGCGCGTCGAACGCGTCGCGCAGGTCCCCCGGGCCGAGCGACGGACAGTCGCTGCCCACCAGCACCGGCCGCTCGCCGTCGGCGAGCGATGCGTCGAGCGCCTCGTGCATCCGCGCGCCGAGGTCGACGCCGCGCTGCGGGCCGGTGCGCCATCCCTCGGCCGAGAGCGCCGCGGGCAACGCGGTCGCGGCGCTGCCCGCAGCCGCGCCGGCCGCGTCGTAGCGCAGCTCGAGCGTGTCGGCGCCGCTTGCGCGGGCGAGCGCGAGGGTCGTGTCCACCAGCCGGCGGTGGACCTCGAGCGCGCGCGCGGGGCCGACGCTCGCAGCGAGCCGCGTCTTCACGCGGCCTTCGACCGCGAGCTTCGCGAAGACGATCAGCCGCGTCCTCATCGCCGTCCGTAGTAGAGCCGGTGCAGCGTGGCGGGCGACACGCCGAGCGCGTAGGCGGCCCGCCACGTCCACATCTCGACGACGGTCCGGGCGACGCCGCGGCGCTCCCAGCGGCGCGCCGACACGAGCACGCGCTCGCGCAGGCACGCGCAGCGTGCGACGCGCCGGGCGCGCGTGCAGAGCTCGACGTCCTCCATCAGCGGGATCGGCGCGTAGCCGCCGAGCGCCTCCCAGAGCGCGCGGTCGACGAAGATCGCCTGGTCGCCGGTCGCGATGCCGGTGCCGCGCGAGCGCAGGTTCATCATCGCGCCGACGAGCGCGAGCGCGCGGCGCGGCGAGTCGAGCCTCACGTCGAAACGACCCCAGCGCGCGCCCTCGGCGAGTGCGGCACGCACCGCGGTACCCGCGCCTGGCGGCAGGCGCACGTCGGCGTGCAGGAACAGCAGCGCATCGCCGCGGGCCCGGGCGGCGCCGGCGTTCATCTGGGACGCCCGGCCGCGCGGCGCCTCGACGACGATCGCGCCGGCATCGGCAGCGAGCGCGGCGGTGCGGTCGCGGCTGCCGCCGTCGACGACGAGCACCTCGTCGGCATGCGCGCGCGCGTCGGCGACCGACGCGGCGATCGAGGCGGCCTCGTCGAGCGCCGGGATCACGATCGACAGCGTGCGCGGTACCTGCGCACCCGGCGGGATCGGCGTCGCGTCGCTCACCGTCGGTCGTTCAGGCCCCAGTCGTAGTCGAGGAATGCGAGCGGCGCCGCGCCGTCGCGCACCCGCTGACGGTCGGCCGGGTCGGTCGCGAGCAGGTCCGCATACCCGCCCAGGAACTGCTCGCGCGAGCGGATGCCGCGCGCGCCGCGTTCCCAGTCCTCGCGGAACCAGTCGAAGATCTTCGAGACCTCGAGCCGGCGCGAGCGCGGGTCGTAGCGGTTGCGGCTCGCGTCGCGCAGGAACCGGCGCGTGCTGTCCTCGAGCTGCGCGTCGAGCCGCTCGGCGAGGAGCGCCTCGGGGCGCAGCGCCGGGCAGCCGATCGATGCGCAGTTGACGACGAAGTGCACGCGCGGCTCGTCGAACGCGCCCGGCGCGCGCAGCAGGCCGTGCTCCAGGTCGTCGAGGTGGCGCTCCTCGCCGAGAAGGCGGAAGAAGCGCTTCTTCCACGGCGACTGGATCAGCGAGCCGAGGTCCTTGATCGACTTCAGGTCAGGGTACCTGGTCAGCACCAGCTCGATGGTGAACGCGTTGTAGGCGTTGGCGAGGAACGCGAACTTCTGCTCGCGCGTCATCGCGTCGTACTCGGCGCGCGTGACCGCCTGGTAGGCGTCGAGCACGCGGCGCAGCTCGGCGCGGTCGGCGGCGAACCCGCGATAGGCCACCGTGCTCGCCGTGCCGGCCGCGTTCCACGCGACGTGCCGCCGCAGCAGCGCGTCGAGCCCGGCGTGGCCGTGGTCGAGCGCCGCGTGCGCGGCGGGCGCGAGCGGCAGCAGGCAGGCGGTGGCGATGAACGTGCGTCGGTGCATGCTCGGCCTCAGCGCAGCTGCCAGCGGTGGTAGCGCTTCACCCACTCCAGCAGCCGCTGCGGCGCGTGGGCGCGTTTCCACTCGCCGGCGACGAACTTGTTCGACTCGGCGAGCGTCGGATAGATGTGGATCGTGCCGAGGACCTTGTTCAGCCCCAGCCCGTGCTTCATCGCCGTGACGAATTCGGCGATCAGGTCGCCGGCGTGCTCGCCGACGATCGTGACGCCCAGGATCCGGTCGCTGCCGGGTGGCGTCAGCACCTTGACGAAGCCGTGCGCGACGCCGTCGGCGATCGCCCGGTCGAGGTCGTCGATGCCGTAGCGGGCGACCTCGAAGGGCACGCCCTGCGCGCGCGCCTCCTGCTCGTTCAGGCCGACACGCGCGACCTCGGGGTCGACGAAGGTGCACCAGGGCACGACGCGCCAGTCGACGCGGAACGACCTGAACCGGCCGAACAGCGCGTTGACCGCCGCGAACCAGGCCATGTGCGCGGCGGTGTGGGTGAACTGGTAGGGGCCCGCCACGTCGCCGACCGCGTACACGTTCGGGAAACGCGTCCGCAGCCAAGGGTCGACCGCGATCGTCCCCGCCTTGGTGAGCGGGATGCCGAGCGACTCGAGGCCGTAGCCGGTGGTGTTCGCGGTGCGGCCCAGCGCACACAACAGCTCGTCGAACTCGATGCGGACCTCGGTGCCGGAGCGCTCGGCGACCAGCACCTTGCGCGTGCCGTCGGACTCGAAGCGCAGCGCCTTGGTGCCGGTGCGCACGTCGACGCCCTCGTCGCGCAAGCGCCGCTCGACGAACTCGGACACCTCGGGATCCTCGCGCGCCATCAGCCGCGGCGCCATCTCGACCTGCACCACCTTCGAGCCGAAGCGCGCGAACGCGAGCGCGAGCTCGCAGCCGATCGGCCCGCCGCCGAGCACCAGCAGGCGGCGCGGCAGGCGGCGCAGCCCCCAGACCGTGTCCGAGGTCAGGCAGCCGACGACGTCCAGGCCGGGGATCGGCGGCACCGTGGGGCGCGCGCCGGCGGCGATCACGATCGAGCGCGCCGACAGCCGACGGGTCGCGCCGTCGGCGCCGCGCACCACCACCTCCCAGGGCGAGACGATCGTCGCCTCGCCCTGCATCACCTCGACGCCGAGCCGGGTGTAGCGCTCGACCGAGTCGTGCGGCTCGATCTCGGCGATGACCCGCTGCACCCGCTCCATCACCTCGCCGAAGTCGAAGTCGACGCTCATGCGGCGCAGGCCGTAGTGCGACGCGTGCCGTGCCTGCGACAGCAGCTTCGCGCTGCGCAGCAGCGCCTTCGACGGCACGCAGCCGGTGTTCAGGCAGTCTCCGCCCATCCTGTGGCGCTCGACCAGCGTGACGCTCGCCTTGACCGCCGCCGCGATGTACGCGCTGACCAGCCCGCCGCTGCCGGCGCCGATGACGACGAGGTTGCGGTCGAAGCGCGAGGGCTTCGTCCAGCCGCGATAGACGCGCCGCGCGGCGAGCGCATCGACGATCTTCTTGGCGATCAGCGGGAAGAGCCCGAGCAGCACGAACGAGCCGATCAGCGCGGGCGAGACGAGCCCCTTCAGCGAGTCGATGCGGGCGAGCGCGGTGCCGGCGTTCACGTAGACCGCGGTGCCGGCCAGCATGCCGAGCTGGCTGGCGAGGTAGAACGTGCGGGTCGCGATCGGCGTCAGACCCATCGCGAGGTTGACCAGGAAGAACGGGAAGACGGGGATCAGCCGCAGCGTGAACAGGTAGAACGCGCCGTCCCGCCGCACCCCCTCGTCGAGCGCGGCGAGGCGCCCTCCGAAGCGCGCCTTCACCGCGTCGCGGAACAGGAAGCGCGACGCGAGGAATGCCAGCGTCGCGCCGATCGAAGACGCGAAGGACACCAGCAGCAGGCCCCATCCGAAGCCGAACAGCGCGCCGCCGAGCAGCGTCATCAGCGTCGCGGCGCCGGGCAGAGACAGCGCGGTGGCGACGACGTAGATCGCGAAGAACGCGCCCGCGGTCGCGAACGGCCGGGCCTCGACCCAGGCCTCGAGCTCGGCCTGTCGCGCCTTGACCGACTCGAGCGTCAGGAACCGGTCGAGGTCGAAGGCGAAGAACGTACCGATCGCGGCGGCGATCGCGAGCAGCAGCAGCACACGGCGTGCGGTCATCGGTCCGCCCTCCCCGGCGGCTCGGACGGGTGTCAGGCGGCCGGGCGGAACCCGCCGCGGACGGCTGCCACCGGGCTCAGGCCGCCGCGAGCGCGCCGCCGCAGGAGCTGCCCTGCCCCGCGGTGCAGCCGTAGCAGTGGTCGCGGACCACGATCGGCAGGCCGGCGAGCGCGGTCGCGGCGAGCTCGCGCACGTGGGTGCGCGCCCGGCCGCCCGCGCGCATCGGCAGCCCGAGCATCTGGTTGAAGTCGCAGTCGTAGACCCAGCCCTGCCAGTCGACGCTGACCAGGTCGCGGCACATCACCGCGTCGAGGTTCTCGTCGCGGTGAGCGCCCTTCAGCAGGCCCATGTAGTTGCCGAAGCTGCCCTTCGAGACGAGCGTCGAGCCGAAGCGCTGGATCGGCATGTTCGCGAGCGTCAGCAGCCGGTCGAAGCGGATGCCGAAGCGCTCGCCGAGCATCCGCTTGTAGTCCGCCTCGAGCGCCGCCTGCGGCGGCGGCAGCGACGGGCCGAGCGGGTTGTAGACGAGGTTCAGCACGAGCGCTCCGTCGCCCGCGCCGTAGCCGAGCGCATTGAGCGCCCGAAGGCCGCGCACGCTCGCCGCATAGACGCCCTTGCCCCGCTGCTCGTCGACGTTGTCCTCGAGGTAGCACGGCAGGGACGCGGTCACTTCGACGCCGTGCCCGGCGAGGAACGCGGCCAGGTCCTCCTGGCCGGGCTCGGACAGCACCGTCAGGTTGCATCGGTCGATCACCCGCACGCCGAGGCCGCGCGCGGCGCGCACCAGGCGGCGGAAGTGCGGGTTCAGCTCGGGCGCGCCGCCGGTCAGGTCGAGCGTCGTCGCGCGGGTCGCGCGCAGCGCGTCGACGACCGCGTCGATCGTCTCGGCGTCCATCGACTCGGTCCGGTTCGGCCCGGCGTTCACGTGGCAGTGCTGGCAGGTCTGGTTGCAGACGTAGCCGAGGTTCACCTGGAGCGTCGCGAGTCCGCGCCGCGCGATCGGGGGGAAGTCGGTCTTCTGGAGCAGGGGCAGCACCGCGTGCATGGGGTGGGGTCTCGCTGTGCGGAGCCCGGCAGTCGACGGGCGGTCGCGCTACCTTACACGACGCGCCCGCGCGCCGCGTTCAGCGGAACCGTGCGACGAAGCCGCGGTCGATGCGGTCCTTCCAGCGGCCCATCGCGGCGCCGGCCGCGCCGAACGGGCCCCACGCGGCGATCGCGGTGCCGTCGGCGCGGTCGAGCAGCGCGAGCGCGCGCCGCTGCGGCACGTAGCGCGCGGGCGGCGCACACGCGGCGGGGCCGTCGTGCAGCCGCCGCAGGATCGAGGCGGCGAGCGGTGGGCCCTGGCGCAGCGCGTGAACGCCGGATTTCGGCACGCGGGCCTCGACGAAGCTCGCGCAGTCGCCGCTCGCGAAGACCGCGTCGTCGCCGCTCGAGCGCAGGCAGTCATCGACCGCGACGCCGCCGTCGGCCGCGACCGGCAGGCCGCCGGCGCGCGCCGCGGCGGCCAGCCAGGCGGGCGGCCGGGCCCCGGTCGCCACGACGACGAGGTCCGCCGGCAGGCGAAGCGGCTTGCCGCCCGCCTCGGCGGCGAGCACGACCCGATCGGCCTCGACACCGACGTAGCGGTGCCGCAGCCGCACGTCGATGCCGCGGGCCCACAGGCTGCGGGCCGCGATCCGGGCCGCCCGGCGCGACAGGCCGGGCAGCAGCGCGTCGCCGGTGGTCGCGAGCGTCGTCGGCCCGGCCTCGGGGCGCGCGGCCAGCGCGAACGCGATCTCGACCGCCGCCGCGCCGCCGCCGACGACGACACAGCGCGGCACGGGTGGCGCGGCGCGGCACCAGGCCTCCCAGCCGGCGACGAAGTCGGCGAACGGCTTGGCGCCGAGCACGCGCACGGTCGCCTCGGGCGCCCGCTCGCCGGGCAGGTTCTCGGAGCCCACGTTCAGCGACAGCAGGTCGTACGGATACCGCCGGCCGCTCGCCCCGACCGCCTCCCGCGCGCCGAAGGCCACGTCGACCAGCGCGTCCTCGATCCACTCGATGCCGGCCGACTCGGCGACCCGGCGCAGGTCGATCGCGCACTCGTCGAACGCATGCCGGCCGGCCAGCCAGCCGGGCATCATCCCCGAGTACAGCAGCCGCGGCGACGGCGCGAGCAGCGCGATCCGGACGTCCGTGCCGTCGCGTGCGGCGCCCGCCGCGACGAGCGGGGCGGCGACGAGATGGGTGTGGCCGCCCCCGGCCAGCAGCACGCGTTTCATGGCGCCGATCATAGGCGATCCGTTGCGGCGACCCGACAGCACCTGCCGTTCGGCGCCTCGCGCCGCACGCGCCACCGGCGGCGGATGCCGCGTGCACCGAGGCGAGCAGTAATGCACGGACTCCTTGCCACGCACCTGCTGGAATTGCATCCATGCTGTCGAACCTCGAACTGGAACGCCTCACCGAATCCGACGTCGGCCGCCGGCTCGCCGAAGCCTCCGGCCTGACCGGCCTGGTGCGGATCGAGCCCCGCCCCGTGCGGCGCGTGGTGGTGGACTTCGCCCTCAAGCTGGGCGAACCCGGCCGGCAGCGCCAGCTGCGGGTCGGCACCTGGCCCGACCGGACGCTCGCCGAGATCCGCCAGAACGCCGAGCGCGCCCGCCGCGCCGAGGAGGCCGCCCCGGCGACCGCCCGCGCGCTCGCGCAGACGCCGGCCGGCTCGGTCGCCTCGGTGCCGCCGAAAGGCGCCGCGCCGGGATCGCTCGCGCCGAAGGACGCCGAAGGCGCGGCGCCGACCGCCGGTCCGCTGTTCGACGCTGCCGGTGTCGCGCCGCCGGTCCGCACGATCGCGCCGGCGACCGTCGCCGACGTCTTCGAACGCTGGCGCCTCGATGCGCTCGCCGCCCGCAAGGACGGCGGCGAGTCGGTCCGCCGCTCGATGGCGAAGGACGTGCTGCCGACGCTCGGCGGCTCGATCGCCAATGCCGTGCGCCGCGGCCAGGTCGTCGCGGTGCTCGAGCGCATCGTCGAGCGCGGCTCGGCGCGCCAGGCGGGTTGCGTGCTCGCCGACCTGCGCCAGATGTTCCGCTGGGCCGTCGGCGCCGGCTTCGTCGACGCCGACCCGACCGCCACGCTGCGCAAGGCCGACTTCGGCGGCGCCCCCCAGGCCCGCCGGCGCCGCCTGACCGACGACGAGGTCGCCGAGCTCGCCTCGAAGATGCGCGGTGCGCGCCTCGCCCGCCACGTGCGCCATGCGATCTGGCTGATGCTCGCCACCGGCGCGCGGATCGGCGAGATCGCGCACGCCCGCTGGTCGGACATCGACCTCGACGCGAAGACCTGGACCATTCCGGCCGAGTTCAGCCACAGCGGCCGCGCGCACGTGGTGCCGCTGTCGGACTTCGCGGTGCGCCACCTGTGCCCCGAGGGCGAGGTGCGCCGCTCGGACGTCTGGGTGTTCCCCGGCCGCTACGCGTCGGAGGCGCTGTCGCCCAAGGCGCTCGGCAAGCAGATCCGCGACCGCCAGCGCGGCAGTCACATCCGTGGCCGCGCGAGCGGCACGACCACGCTGCTGCTCGCCGGCGGCGCATGGACGCCGCTGGACCTGCGCCGCACCGCGGCCGCGCTGCTCGCCGAGATGGGCGTGCGGCCGGACGTGATCGGCGCCTGCCTGGACCACGCGGTGCGCGGCGACGCGCAGCGCGCGTACCACCGGCTGCCGACGCTCGACGAGCGCCGGGACGCGCTGCAGCGCCTGGGCCGCCGGCTGGAGGCGGTCGAGCGCTCGCCGCAGGACAGCGACCGGCGCGCGGCCTGACGGGTCCCGACGCGGCCCGATCCGGCCTGCATCCAGCCCTCCGGCCCGACGATCCGAGGACGGCCCGCGCGAGCGGGCCGTTCGCGTTTCCGACGGCGCGCTCCGGGTCGCCGCAGGTCCCCGACCGCGGGCCGGTGACGTACTGCCTGCGCCGCGACGCCGCGGCCCGCTAAGCTACGAGCGTCCGCCATGTCGCCACGCCCCTGCACGCACGCCGCCGAGCCCCGCACCCGACTCCTGTTCCTGCTCCCGTCGCTGGCGGGCGGCGGCCGCGTGGCGCCGCCCGGGTACCGCGACGCGTTCGGTGCACGCGCCCGGCAGCGCATCGCCACCCGCTTCGACCTCCGGCGGGTCGCGCGCCGGTACGAGGCCGTCTACGACGGACTGCAGGGACACTGACCATGTGCGGTTTCGCGGGATTCTTCGGCTTCAGCGACGCGATCGCCCGTTCCGGGCCCCGCGCGGTGCTCCGCGCGATGGGCGACCGGATCGCGCACCGCGGCCCCGACGACGCCGACGTCTGGTTCGACGAGGCGACGGGCGCCGGCCTGTCCCATCGCCGCCTGTCGATCGTCGACCTGAGCCCGGCGGGCCACCAGCCGATGACCTCGGCCTCGGGACGCTGGGTGATCGCCTACAACGGTGAGGTCTACAACCACGCGGCGCTGCGCGCGGAGCTCGAGCGCGCGGGGCTCGCGCCGCGCTGGCGCGGCCATTCCGACACCGAGACGCTGCTCGCGGCGATCGAGGCCTGGGGCCTGGAGGCGACGCTCGTGCGCAGCGTCGGCATGTTCGCGCTCGCGTTGTGGGACGCGCGCGAGCGCGTGATGCACCTCGCGCGCGACCGCATGGGCGAGAAGCCGCTGTACGTCGGCCGCGCCGGCCCGATGCTGCTGTTCGGCTCGGAGCTGAAGGCGCTGCGCGCCCATCCCGACTGGCGCGGCGAGGTCGACCGCGACGCGCTCGCCGCCTACTTCCGCTACGGCTACGTGCCCGCGCCGGCCTCGATCCACCGGGGCGTCTCGAAGCTTCCCCCCGGCACGGTGCTCACCGTCTCGCAGGCCGACCTGCGCGCGCCCGGGATGCCCGAGCCGCGTCCGTACTGGTCGTACGCGGACGCGGCGCGCGCGGGGGCCCGCTCGCCGTTCCGCGGCGGCGAACAGGAGGCGCTCGACGAGCTCGCCCGCCTCGTCGACGAGGCGGTGGCGCTGCAGCGGGTGGCGGACGTGCCGCTCGGCGCGTTCCTGTCCGGCGGCATCGACTCGAGCACCGTCGTCGCGACGATGCAGGCGCAGTCCTCCGATCCGGTCCGCACCTTCACGATCGGATTCACCGAGTCGGGGTTCGACGAATCCGAGCACGCCGAGGCGGTGGCACGCCACCTCGGCACGCGCCACACCCGCCTGGTGGTGACGCCCGCCGACGCGATGGCGGTGATCCCGCGGCTGCCCTCGATGTACGACGAGCCCTTCGCCGACTCGTCCCAGATCCCGACCGCCTGCGTGGCCGCGCTCGCGCGCCGCCACGTGACGGTCAGCCTGTCGGGCGACGGCGGCGACGAGCTGTTCGGCGGCTACTCGCGCTACTGGAACGCCTCGCCGCTGCTGCGCCGGGTCGCGGCCGTACCGACGCCGCTGCGGCGCGCGGCCGGCTCGGCGATGCGCGCGCTCCCGCCCGCGCTGATCGACGCGCTCGCCCGGCCGGTCGCCGGTCGCGTGCCCGCGCTGCGCGGCGACCTCGCCAGCCTGAAGGTCGCGCGGTTCGCGACGATGCTGCGCGCGGGGGGGCGCCAGGAGCTCTATCGTCACCGGATCACTCACTGGGATCCGTCCGCCGGCCTGGTGCTCGGCGGCACCGAGGTGCCGACCGCCTACGACACCGATCGGCGCGCCCTCGCGGAGGCGCCGAGCTTCGAGCAGTGGATGATGAACGCGGACGCGCTCGTCTACCTGCCCGACGACATCCTGGTGAAGGTCGACCGAGCGGCGATGGCCGTCTCGCTGGAGACCCGGGTGCCGTTTCTCGACCACCGCGTCGTCGAGTTCGCGCTGTCGCTGCCGCTGTCGATGAAGATCCGTGGCCGGGACGGCAAGTGGCTGCTGAAGAAGCTCCTCGACCGGCACGTGCCGCGCTCGCTCGTCGAGCGGCCCAAGATGGGCTTCGGCGTGCCGATCGACGCGTGGCTCCGGGGCGCGCTGAAGGACTGGGGCGAGGCACTGCTCGACCCCTCGCGACTGCGGCGAGAGGGCTACCTCGACGTCGCGCAGGTGCGGCGCTGCTGGGACGCGCACCAGGCCGGCGTCGCGCGCAACGGCTACTACCTCTGGGACGTCCTGATGTTCCAGGCGTGGCTCGACCGCGAGGCCGATGCCACGATCGGCTGACGCCTCGCCGCGTCCGACGTCCCGATCGCCGGCATCGGATCAGGCGGGCGCCGGCATCGGATCAGGCGGGCGCCGGCGCGCCGCCGAGCACCGCCTCGATCGCCAGTCCGATCGACAGCAGCCGCCGGTCGCTGCCGAGCGGGCCGTCGAGCTCGAGCCCGACCGGGAGGCCGCCCGGCGTCATGCCCGCGTACAGAGACAGCCCCGGCAGCCCCGCGTTGCTCGCCGGATCGGTGTTCCGGATGAAGGTGCCGAAGGCGTCGACCGGCGGCCCGTCGTCGATCGACACCTGGCCCGAGCCCGCCGCCGCGTCGATCGGCGCCGCCGCGAGCGGCGTCGTCGGGAACAGCAGCGCGTCGATGCGGTGCTGCGCGAAGGTCCGCGCGTAGAGCGCCTGCATCGCCGGCCGGTGGGTCGACATCGCCGCGGGATAGGCCGCGCCGAACGCGTCGCCGAGGATCGCCTCGAACGCGCCGCGCACGTCGGGGCTCGCGATGCGCTCGGCGATCGCCTTCGTGTCCAGGCCGTGCAACCCGCTCGCCGCGAGGTAGGCCGGCAGGTCCTCGATCGGCTCGTGCAGCGCGACGACGAACGACACCTGCTCGTTCAGCGCGCGCAGCCCGTCGACGTCCATCTCGACCAGCACGACGCCCGCGTCCGCGAGGCGCGCCTTCGCGGCCCCGCAGACCGCGGCGACCTCGCGCGACAGCCCGTCCCAGAACGACGCCGGCACGCCGAGGCGCAGCCCCGCGAGCGACGCGGGCGTGGCCGGGTCCGCGCCGGTGATCGTCGCATCGAGCAGCGCGACGTCGGCGACCGTGCGGCCCATCGGGCCGACGGTGTCGCGCGTGCGGCTGATCGGCACCACCGCGCCGGGGTCGTGGTAGCGCCGCTCGGCGCCGCCGTTGCCGACCGAGGGCCGCAGGCCGACGGTGCCGGTCAGCGCAGCCGGCACGCGGGTCGAGCCGCCGGTATCGGTGCCGAGCCCGCAGCTCGCGATCCGGGCGGCGATCGCGGCGGCGGTGCCGCCGGACGAGCCGCCGGGAATCCGCGTGCGGTCGTACGGGTTGCGGACGGGCCCCGCGAACGCCGCGAGGTTGGTGCTGGTGATGCCGAACGCGAGTTCGTGCAGGTTGGTCTTGCCGAGCACGATCGCGCCGGCGTCGAGCAGGCGCTGCAGCGAGGGCGCGGTGTTCCTCGGCCGCGCGTCGCGCAGC
>JBILTM010000117.1:0-15642 GCA_044371545.1 Burkholderiaceae bacterium | reverse complement strand
GCGCGAGCTCGGGGCGGCGCTCGAGGATCGCGTCGAGCAGCAGCCGGTAGTGCGCCGTCACGTTCTTGACGGTGGCGACGTCCTTGTAGCGGCCCTCGATCTTGAACGAGCGGATGCCCGCGTCGATCAGCGCCTCCAGGTTCGCGCTCTGGTCGTTGTCCTTCAGGCTCAGCACGTGCTTGTCGTGCGCGACCACGCGGCCGGCGGCGTCGAGCACGGTGTAGGGCAGGCGGCACTCCTGCGAGCAGTTGCCGCGGTTCGCGCTGCGCCCGGTGTGCGCGTGGCTGATGAAGCACTGGCCGCTGTAGGCGACGCAGAGCGCGCCGTGGACGAAGAACTCCAGCACCGCGTCCTGCGTCCGGTCGGCGATCGCGCGGATCTCGCCGAGATCGAGCTCGCGGGCGAGCACCATCTGCGAGAAGCCGACGTCCTGCAGGAAGCGCGCCTTCTCCGGCGTGCGGATGTCGGTCTGGGTGCTCGCGTGAAGCTGCATCGGCGGCATGTCGAGCTGGAGCAGGCCCATGTCCTGCACGATCAGCGCGTCGACGCCGGCCTCGTGCAGGCGCCAGGCGAGCCGGCGCGCCGGCTCGAGCTCGTCGTCGCGCAGGATCGTGTTCAGCGTGACGAAGATCCGCGCGTGGAAGCGGTGCGCGTGGCGCACCAGCCGCTCGATGTCCTCGATCGGGTTGGACGCCTTGTCGCGCGCGCCGAACCCCGGACCGCCGATGTAGACGGCGTCGGCGCCGTGGTCGATCGCGGCGATGCCGATGTCGGCGTCGCGGGCGGGGGAGAGCAGCTCGAGGTGCGGGCGGGGCATCCCGGCATTCTAGGGCCGGCGGACGTCGGCGGCGCCGCGCCCCGCGTCCGGCGCCGACGGAACGGGGCGACGCACGCCTTCGCGGATCCTGGAAGCGGGGCCGCGGGGGATCGGAGTACGCTGCGGGCGATGCGCGATCAGATCCGATGACGAACGCCCAGCGATTCGAGACCCTCGACGCGATGCGCGGCCTCGCCGCCCTGATGGTCGTGTTCCGCCACACCACGGTGTTCGGCACCGCCCCCGCCGACTCGCACAGCTACCTCGCCGTCGACCTGTTCTTCGTGCTGAGCGGCTTCGTCGTCGCACACGCGTACGAGCGCCCGCTGCTCGAGCACACGATGGGCTTCGGCCGGTTCGTGGCGGTCCGACTGATCCGGCTGTACCCGCTGCTGCTCGTCTCGGTGGCGTTCGCCGCCGCGGTCGCGCTGACGGCGCCGCCGTACGACGCCGCGAGCGCGTCGCCCTGGGATCCGGTCTCGCCCGGCGCCGGGTCGATCCTCGGCGGCAGCACGCTGGCGCTGCTGTTCCTGCCATCCCAGGTCGGCGGCAGTCCGCTGCTGTTCCCGTTGAACACCGCGCTGTGGTCGCTGATGTACGAGCTGGCGATCAACGTGCTCTACGCGGCCTGGGGCGTGCGGCTGTCGACCCGCGCCTTCGCGGCGGTCGTCGTGGCCTGCGGGCTGGCGGTCGCGGCCTTCGCGCTGCACCGCGAGGGGCTGGACTGGGGCTGGAGCTGGGGCGTGGGCTCGCTCGTGCCGGGCCTGCTGCGCGCGGGCTTCGGCTTCGGAGCGGGCGTGCTGCTGCACCGCTTCGTCGCGGCGCGGCCCGCTCCAGGGGTGGCCCTGCCGCCGATTCCGGTGCTCGCGCTCGCGATGCTCCCGCTGCTCGTGCCCGACCTGCCGTTCGGCGACGGCTGGGTCGACGTCCTGGCGGTGGGGCTCGTCTTCCCGGCGGCGATCGTGCTGGGTGCGAGCGCGCCGCCGACGGCACGCCTGCGCCCGGTGTTCGTGCTGATGGGCGCGGCGAGCTACCCCGTCTACGTGCTGCACGTGCCGGCGCTCAAGCTGCTGGAGCGCGCGCTCGGGGCCGAGGGCGGCCCGCTCGACGCGCTGCACGTGCTCGCGGGCGTCGTCTTCATCGTCGCGCTGCTCGCGTGCGCGCTCGCGCTCGACCGCTGGTACGACCGGCCGCTGCGCGGCGCGCTGACGGGGTGGCTGCGTCGCAGGGCGACGCTCCGGCCGGCCACCTGACGGGGACCGACGCGCGGGCAGGGCGCGTGCGCGGGGTCGCGGGCGGTCCGTGGAACGTCGCCGCGGCCGCGGGCAGTATGCTCGCACCACGTTTCCGCTTCCCGGCGCGCCGCCGCGCCGCCGCCCCGATGACCGTGCCGACCCCCACCGACCGCGCCGCGCGCTGGCTGCGCGACCTCGACGACGCCCTGCACGCCGGCCGCGCCGATGCCGCCGCCGCGCTGTTCCAGGAGGACGGCTGCTGGCGCGACCTGACCGCGTTCACCTGGACGCTGAAGACGATGGACGGCCGCGCGTCGATCGCCGCGATGCTGCATGCGACGCTCGCGCGGGTCCGCCCGACCGGCTGGACGCTGGACGGCGAGGCCACCGAGTCGAACGGGACGGTCGAGGCGTGGCTGCGCTTCGAGACCGCGGTCGGCCGCGGCCGCGCCGTGCTGCGGCTGCGGGACGGCCGCGCGTGGACGCTGATGACGATGCTCGCCGAGCTGAAGGGCCACGAGGAGCCGGCCGGCGACCGGCGCCCGCTCGGCGTCGAGCACGGCGCGTACGGCCGCGGCCTGCCGACCTGGCTCGAGGCACGCGAGGCGTGGCGGGCTGCGCTCGGCCGGACCGTGCAGCCCGAGGTGCTCGTCGTCGGCGGCGGACAGGGTGGGCTCGGGCTCGCCGCGCGGCTCCGGCGCCTCGGCGTGTCGGCGCTGGTCGTCGACCGGCACGCGCGGCCCGGCGACGCGTGGCGCAGCCGCTATCGCTCGCTGGTGCTGCACGACCCGGTCTGGTACGACCACATGCCGTACCTGCCGTTCCCCGACCACTGGCCGGTGTTCACGCCCAAGGACAAGATGGGCGACTGGCTCGAGGCCTACGCCCGGATCATGGAGCTCGACGTCTGGAGCGCGACGACCTGCGTGTCGGCGCGCCGGGACGAGGCGGCCGACGGCTGGGTCGTGGAGGTCGAGCGCGACGGCGAGCCGCTCGTGCTGCGCCCGCGCCAGCTGGTGCTCGCCACCGGCCTGTCCGGGCTGCCGCAGGTGCCGTCGTTCCCGGGTGCGGAGACGTTCGAGGGCACGCAGGTGCATTCGAGCGCGTACGCGGGCGGCGCGCCGTGGGCCGGCAAGCGCTGCGTCGTCGTCGGCTCGAACAATTCCGCGCACGACCTCTGCGCCGATCTCTGGGAGCACGGCGCGCAGGTCACGATGCTGCAGCGCTCGAGCACGATGGTCGCGCGCTCGGAGACGCTGCAGGCGCTCGGCTGGGGGCGCCTCTTCTCGGAGGACGCGCTGCGCCGGGGCATCACCACCGAGCGCGCCGACATGACGCTCGCGTCGATGCCGTACCGGCTGCTCGCCGAATCGCAGAAGGCGGTCACCGCGCAGATCCGCGAGCGCGACGCGGCGTTCTACGAGCGCCTGCGCGCGGCGGGCTTCCTGCTCGACTTCGGCGAGGACGACACCGGCCTGTCGATGAAGTACCTGCGGCGGGGCTCGGGCTACTACATCGACGTCGGCGCGTCGGCGCTGGTCGCCGACGGCCGGATCGGCCTGCGCAGCGGCGTGCGGGTGCGCGCGCTGCGCGCGCGCTCGGTCGTGCTCGACGACGGCAGCGAGCTGCCGGCCGATCTCCTCGTGCACGCCACCGGCTTCGGGCCGCTGTCCGACGTCGTCGCGTCGCTGGTCTCGTCCGAGGTCGCCGAGCGCGTCGGCCCGATCTGGGGGCTCGGTTCCGGCACGACGCGCGATCCGGGCCCATGGGCCGGCGAGCTGCGGAACATGTGGTCGCCGACGCGCCAGCGGGGGCTGTGGATCCACGGCGGCAACCTGCAGCAGTCGCGGTTCTACTCGCTGCAACTCGCGCTGCAGTTGAAGGCGCGCAGCGTGGGCCTGCCGACGCCGGTGCACGAAGGGGCCCCCGCATGACGACGATCCGCCCCTTCGCGCTGCTGCGCGTGCTCGCCGCCTGCGCCGGCCTCGCCGTCGCCGCTGCCGCCCCCGCGCAGTCCCTGTCGCCGGAGGCCGGCACCTACCGACCCGAGGTCGGCCAGCCCGGCAAGGACGTCGTCTGGGTGCCGACCCCCGACGCGCTCGTCGCCCGGATGCTCGACATGGCGAAGGTCGGGCGCGACGACGTGCTGATCGACCTCGGCTCCGGCGACGGTCGCACCGTGGTGGCCGCCGCGAAGCGCGGCGTGCGTGCGCTCGGCATCGAGCTGAACGCGGACCTGGTGCGGCTCGCCCGCCAGCGCGCCGAACGTGAGGGGGTCGCGGACCGTGCGCGCTTCGAGGTCCGCGACCTGTTCGATCAGGACCTGTCGGGCGCCACGGTGATCACGATGTTCCTGCTGACCGAGATCAACCTGAAGCTGCGCCCGACGCTGCTCGCGCTGAAGCCCGGCACGCGGATCGTCTCGAACACCTTCGGCATGGGCGACTGGCAGGCCGACGAGACCGCCACCGTGACGCGCGACGCGGGCTGCGACGACCCGTGGTGCACGGCGATGCTGTGGGTCGTCCCGGCCCGCGTGGCGGGCGCCCATCGCACGACGGAAGGCGCGCTGACGCTCGAGCAGACCTACCAGAAGCTCGTCGGGACGCTGCGCCGCGACGGTCGCGCGGTGCCGGTCACCGGTACCGTGCGCGGCACCGAGGTGGTGCTCGACGCCGGCGGACGGGTGCTGCGTGGGACGGTGCGCGACGGGCGGGTCGAGCTGCGACCCTGAGGGGGGTGGATCAGCGCGCGGCGCGCGGCGTGCCCGCCGGCGCGCCCGCGGCCAGGTCGGTGCGGATCGTCTCCACCAGCGCCTCGACCATCGCCCGCCGCGGGAACGGCATCGCGCCCGCGGCCGCGCGGACGATCGGGTTGGCGCTGCCCGAGAGGTTCGACGCGATCGTCCAGTGGTCCGCGTTCGCGTAGCCGAGCAGCGTCGCGCCCGGGATCACCTGGTCGGAGAACAGCACGTTGCCGTCGTTGCGCGGGTCGATGCGCGACAGCAGGCGATGGCCGAGGACGAGCCCCGGCGAGATCCGCCCGGGGCCGGGCATCGCGACCAGCGAGTAGTAGCGCACCGACGCCGGCAGCGGGTGCTCGGCGAGCCAGCGCTGCCGGCCTTCGGGCACGAGGCTGTCTAGCGCGCCGAGGTCGCCGGCGTCGCAGCGCATGCCCGGGCTCCAGGCCGCGATCGCGAGCGCGTCGCCCGATGCGAGCCGCGCGAGCGGCGAGCCGCCGACCGCGCCGGCGAGCGAGACGACCGCCGCGACGCGCGCGACGGTGGCGGGGTGGTCGACCAGCATGTTCAGGGCATCGACGGTGCCCTTGGAGTGCGTGAGCAGCACCACCGGCGGCATGTCGGCAGGGGACGCGAGCAACGCCTCGGCCAGCCTGCGGGCGTTGGCCGCGCCGCTCGACAGCCCGCTGACCGGCAGCGTCCGGAACGCGTGGCCGAGACGCTCCAGCGTCGGGCGCAGCTCGGCGTCGATCAGCTCGGCCTGGCCCGCGCAGTCGGACGCGAGGCCCGGCACGAACATCACCGGGAAGACCGGCACCGGCACCGGCACGGGCGCCGGCGCGCCGGACGGCGCCGGCGGGGCCGCCGCGGGCTCGTCGCGCAGCCGCACGAGCAGCGTGTCGCACTCCTCGTCCGACAGCGCCGACGCGCGCTCGCGACCGGCCGCCGCGCAGAACGCCTCGCGGAACCGTGCGCGGCCGTCCGCGCCGCCGACCAGCGCGAACGGCACGGTCGCGGTGGCGACGGTCGAGCGCAGGTCGGGCGCGAACAGCGTGTCGCTCGAGCAGCCCGCGGCACCGAGCGCGACCGCGAGCGCCGCGGCGAGCGCCCGCGGCCGGACGCGCGGCGCGCTCACTGCATCCCCACGCTCGCCTCGACGCGGAAGAACTGCTCCGAGCGGCGCTTGGCCTCGCCCCGGTTCACGTTGCGGTCGTCGGGCGTCTCGTCGAAGTCCACCTTCGCGGCCTGCACCGCGCGGCAGGTCATGTAGGCCTTGGCCTCGGGTGCGTCGAGGTCGTCTAGCCGGTCGCCGATCACCTCGACCAGCGCCGCCTTGCGCCGGAAGAGCGCGCGCTGGCCGGCGAGGTCGGTCGGCGACTCGGCGAGCATCCGGCTCGCGCACCGGTACCAGCTGTCCCGGCCGCAGTGCGCCGGCAGCCGGGCTGCCGCAAGCGGCGCGGCCGCCGGGCCCAGGTGCAGGCCGGTCTCGATCAGCGCGAGCAGCATCTCGTCCTGGTAGGCGTTGGCCCGCACGTAGCGGTCGAGCTCGCAGTCGGTGCATTCGCCGGTGATCTCCTCGCGAATCCAGGTGAGCAGGCCGCCCCGGGTGGCCCGCTGCCGTTCGACGAGGCCCTTCTCGACCATCCGCAGGTAGTCGAGCCGGAAGCCCGCGCGCTCGCAGGTCTGCGCCTGCCAGGCGGCGAGCAGGTCGGCGTCCGACGCGTGCGGCCGCTCGCCCGCGGGCATCAGCTCGCCCTCGACCTTCAGCCGGTTCGCGACCGCGTCATGGGCGATGCGGATGCGCCGGTAGGCGATCGGCCAGTCCGACAGCGAGCTGACGTTGAGCTCGAGCAGCGGCCGGCGGTCGAGCGCGCGGTGCACCGCCCAGAAGCCGCGGTGCGTGTGCGCCGACAGGTAGACGAGCGGATGCGTCAGACCGCTCATCAGCTCGCGCAGCATCACCCGGCTCGGCAGCCCGAGCGAGCCCCAGTTGTGGTGCCCGGCGAAGACGACGATGTCGCCGGCGGCCACGGCCTGCGCGATCCAGGGGCGGATCGCATCGATCTGGTCCGTGCGCACGTGCCCCACGCTGCCGGGGCTGCGGCCCATCGCGGTGTCCCAGGCGCTCACCAGCGGCCCGGCCTGGTTGGTGTCGATCGCGATCACCACGACGCCGCGGTCGGCCTCGGGCGCCCGCGGCAGCCGCAGCCGCTGCGCGACGAACGAGTCGGCGTAGTTGGCGCCGTCGATCAGCCGCGCCTCGATCGCCGAGACGAACGCGTTCGCGTCGGGATGCTTCCAGCTCATGCGAAGCGAACCCGTCGGGGGCGGCGGATTCAGCCCGGGCAGCGGATGCGGGCCGCGTGCCTGCGTCTCGAGGTAGAACGCGATGAAGTCCCGCTTGGTGAACGACTCGCGGTCGGACTTGAAGCGAGGGTCCTCGTAGCCCGCGCCGCGCCGGCAGGCGGCGTCCCACTTGAGGGCGCCTGGATCCGCCTGCGCGGCGAGCGGGTTGTAGCCGTAGACGCCGAACATCAGGCCGTCGTGGTTGCCCGGGACGATCGCCCCGGACCGGCCGGCCGTCGAGAAGATGCGAGACATCCGCTCCGCTTCGGCCCTGCACGACAGGTCCATCACGTCGCCCAGGTGCAGGAACGGCTCGTCGCGGTGCGACTGGAGCGCCCACTCCATGATCCGCCGGCCGAACAGCGGCTGCTCGGGCGGGCGTTGCGTCACCTCGACGAAGGCGTCGATCGCGTTGTCGTTGTCGTGCAGCGGCACGCCGGTCGACTCGTGCTCCTGCGTGTCGCCGATCGCGACGATCGGCGTGGTGAGCGGCCGGTAGCTCACCGGGTAGTCCGGCTCGGGGTCGGGCCCGGGCTGCGGCACGAAGCCCGCGCAGGCGGACAGCGCGAGGGCCGCGACGAGCACGGCCGCTTGGCGCGGGAGGCGGAGCGGGCGTGCGGTGCGCATCAGTAGAGGGACGGCGGGAAGAGCTTGAAGAACACGTTCGCCAGGCGCTGCCACACGTCGCGCGCCGGCTGGCGCGAGAGCGTGCCCGCGTCGCTGGTCCAGCGCAGCGCGCCGTCCGGATCCGGCGCGACGCGCCACGCGTTCGCGCCCGACATGTCGCGCTCCATCGCGTCCGCCAGCTCGCGCGCGAGGGGTGCGCTGTCGACGACCACGCCCATCTCGGCGTTGAAGACCTCCGAGCGCGGGTCGAGGTTCATCGAACCCACGAAGCTGCGTTCGCGGTCGACGACCAGCGCCTTTGTGTGCAGGCCGGTGAAGCGGCCGCGCACCGGCGCGGTCTCGACCAGTGTCGCCTGGATCGCCGGGTCGGGTCGCAGTTCGTGCAGCGCGGCGCCGGTGCCGATGATCGCCTCGCGCCACGACTCGTAGTGAGCGTTGACCGCCGGCACGTCGTGCGAGGCGAGCGAGTTGGTCAGGATCCGGATCGACACGCCGCGCGCGTTCAGCTCGCGCAGGTCGGCGATGAAGGTCTCGTCCGGGATGATGTAGGCGTTGACGAGCAGCACCTCGCGGCGCGCCGAGCGCAGCAGCGCACGGAAGGTCTCCGGCAGGCGGTTGCGCACCGCCTCGTCGCGCGACGGCGGGTCCGCGAAGACCCGGCCGCGGCCGGGGTGCGCTGCCGTGAGCCGCGAGAGCTCGGGGGCCCAGGACCGGCGGCCCTCGAGGATCGCCCGCGCGCGGGGATCCGCGTGCAGGTCGGCGATCGCGCGCGCGGCCGCGGCCGAGGGCTCGGGCAGCCGCGCGGTCGAGGCGGGGGCGGGCGCGAGCCGGCCCGCCCAGCCGCTGTTCCAGTAGCGGTCGAAGACCGCGCTCGCCTCGCGCGCGACCGGCCCGACGCCGAGCACGTCGAGGTCGTGGAAGTTGAAGTCGGCGTTGAGCCCGAAGTACTCGTCGCCGATGTTGCGCCCGCCGATGACCGCAGCCCGGTTGTCGGCCACCAGCTGCTTGGTGTGCATCCGGCGGTTGAGCCGCGTGAAGTGCCAGGTGCCTTCGGCCACGCGCGACAGCAGGTCGCGGCCCTGCCAGCCGTTGAAGACGCGTACCTCGATCTTCGGATGCCGGTCGAGGGCTGCGTGCAGCGCGTCGCGCGCCTCGATGGTGGCCATGTCGTGCAGCATCGTGTTCAGGTCGTCGACCAGCAGCCGCACCCGCACGCCGCGGTCGGCGGCCGCGAGCACGCGCACCAGCAGCAGTTGGCCCACGCGGTCACCGAACCAGACGTAGTACTGCAGATCGAGCGAGTCGCGGGCCGAGTCGATCAGCGCGAGGCGCCACGCGAGCGCGTCCTCCGCGCGCTCGAGCGTGACGAAGCCCGAGCCGTCCGCGCCGTGGGCCGCGCGGATCGCGGCCTCCGCGTCGGCGAGCGGGCCGGCGGGGGCCGGGGGGCGCGCGGACGACGGGACCGGCGTCGGCGGCGCCGGCGGCGTCGCGCAGCCGGCGAGCAGCAGGCCGGCCGCGGTCGCGATCGCCGCGAGCGCGGCGCGTACGCGCGGACGGTGCCTCGGGCGCGCGGGGCACGGGCCCGGCAAGGGCAGGTCGCTGCGGAGGGCCTGCATCGGGTCGCCTCAGCCGCGGTTCACGACGGCGTCGGGAATGCGGTACCGCTCGACGCCGTCGACCTCGATCCGCCATTCGTCGCCCTGCCGGTCGGTCTTCACCGACCCTCCGGTCGTCACCGTGGTGCCCGAGAACGTCAGCACCCGCGGCGTGCCGCCGGGCGGCGTCACGGTCACCTCGGCCCGTTCGGCGCCGGCGCGCACCACGCCGAAGTCGCACTGCGCAGGCGGCGCCGAGCCGATCGTGCAGGGCACCTGGCCGGTCGCATGGAAGCGCGTGCCCGGCACCTTCGCGTCGGTGCTCGACGCGGACGGCACCGGGCCCGAGGGCGGGCCGTCGATGCCGATCGCGAGCGTGTAGGTGCCGCGCTCGCCGCGGCGCGCGGCGCTGCGCATCAGGTACGTGCGCACCACGTACTCCCCGTTGGCCGGCAGGGTGCCCGTCCAGTCGTTGCCGCCGGACGATCCGACGAAGAGCGCCGTCTCCGAGCCGGGGGGCAGCACGTTGAAGTACAGCGCGGGGTGGCGCGACTCGAGCCGCACGCGCATCGTCTGCCCCGCCGTCGCACGCAGCACGTAATCGACGGTGCGATCGCCTTCGATCGTGTCCTTCAGGGTCGCGGAGGCGGCGCCCTTGGCGAACTGCACGGTGCGCCGCTCGATGCCCGCGGCCGGCGCGGCGGCCGACGACGTCAGGAGCGCGGCGGCGAGCAGCGCGCGGGCGAGGGAGCGGGACATGCGGGGCCGGCCGGACGGGGCACGAGGGGCCTCATTTGGGCATCAACCGCGCGACGTGGTCAAGCTCGCGAGCGCTCTCAAGCGAGTTCTCCGGTGGGCGTACGACGATTGTGGGTCCGTCGGAGCCCCGCGCGAGGCGGGGATCTCCGGAAAGAAAAAGGGCCCGGAGACGATCCGAGCCCTTGTGATTGGTGGAGCCGGCGGGAATCGAACCCGCGTCCGCAAGTCTTCTACGTAACCGCTCTACATGCTTAGCCGCGTCGTTTGGATCTCGTCTCCGACCGCGCCGACGGGCAGGCTAGGAAGGAGACCAGCCACCTATTCTTTAGCTCCCGGGCAAGTGACCCGCCCGGTCGCGATCCGATGTGAATGACGCTGCAGTCCCTTGCGGGACCCGGCCCATCGGCAGACCGGTGCAGCGGCTCACGCCTTAAGCGGCGAGAGCGAAACGCTCGTCGTTGGCGTTTGAAGTTTTCTAGAAGGATTTACGAGGGCACTAGAGTCCTCGGCATGCACTGAAACGCTTCAATACCCACGTCGAAACCAGGTCGGCCCCGGTGTTCAGTTCGGAAGTATAGGCGCTCGCGCGGATTTCAAGATCCGGATCGCTCCGATCCGCCCCGGCGACCGCTCCGACGGTAGGATCCGGCGGATGGGTACCGCGCACGCCGCGCTCGACGATCCCGCGCACGGCCGCCGTGCGCTGGCGGCGATCGTCGCGGCCACGGTGCCGACGCTGCCCTACGGCACGATCTACGCGTACAGCGTGTTCCTCGCCCCGATGGAGCGGATGCTCGGCATCGGCCGCGCGGACATGGCCTTCGTGTTCTCGCTCGCGGCGATCACGCTGACGGTCGGCATGGTCGGCGCCCCCAGGCTCTACCGCCGCTTCGCGCCGGCCACGCTGCTGCTCGGCTGCGGCGCGCTGTCGGCCAGCGGCCTCGTCGTGGCCGCCACCGCCGAGGGGCTCGGGCAGCTCGCGCTCGGCTACGGCGTGCTGTTCGGGCTCGGCGGGGGCGTGGTGTTCACCACGCTGCAGCAGGGCATGAACCAGACGATCTCCACGCGCACCGGCCTCGTCAACGGCTACTACGTGAGCCTGTACCCGGCCGGCGCGATGATCGGCACGCCGCTGCTTGGCTGGGCGATCGCGGCGCACGGGCTGCGTGCGACGCTCGGCGCGCTCGCCGTCGTGATCCTCGTGGGTACCGCGATCGCCGCGCTGCTGTACCGCTCGGCCGGCCTGCGGATGCGCGACGCGACTGCCACGCCCGCCGACGACGACGCGCGCCGCTGGGACGTGTTCGCGCGGCTGTTCGGCGTCTTCTTCCTCGCTGCCGCGGCGGGCCTGACGGTGATGAGCCAGTCGGCGGGGATCCTCGGCGCGTACGGCGCCGGCGCGGGCCTCGCGCTCGGTGCGACCTCGTTCGTCACCGGCGCGATCGCCGCGGCGAGGCTCGGCGGCGGTTGGCTCGTCGACCGCTTCGCCGCGCCTCGCGTCGGCGCGGGCGCCCACCTGCTCGCGCTCGCCGGTTCGCTGCTGCTGCTCGCGTGGCCGTCGCCCGCGACCGCGGTCGCCGGGCTCACGATGATCGGCTGCGGCTACGGCCTGGTCTCGGGCATGACCGCGGGCGCGATCGCCCACTACTGGCACCGCAACGCGTTCGGCCGCGTCGCCGGGCAGATCTATGTCGCGTGGTGCCTCGCCGCCATCACGCTGCCGATGGTCGCCGGATGGCTCTTCGACCGCACGGGTGGCTACGACGGCGCGATGATGCTCGCGGCCGCGGTGAACCTGGCCGGCGCCGCGCTGTCGGCCACGCTGCCGCGCCGCGGCGCGGGCCCGTCGGAGGACGCGACGTCGTAGCGCCGTCCGGTCCGGCGCGTGCCCCGCACCGGCCGGTTCGCCGGTACGATCGACCGATGCCACCGACCGACCGGGCCCGCGACGACGACGCGCTCGCGCTGCACGAGCGGCGCGCCGCCGCGCTGCGCGAGGCGCTCGCCTCGCCCGGCGACCTGCCGCCCCTGCGACTCGACACGCACGTCTCGACGGTGCTGGTCGCGGCTGGGCTCGCGTACAAGCTCAAGCGCCCGGTCGCGCTGCCGTTCGTCGACCTGAGCGCGCTCGCGGTGCGGCGCGCGCTCTGCGTCGACGAGGTCAGGCTGAACCGTCGGCTCGCGCCGTCGCTGTACCTCGGCGTGGTCCCGATCGACGGTCCGGCCGACCGACCGCGGCCGGGGCCGGCGTGGGCCGTCGACGACGGCTCGCCCGAGCCCGCCTGGGCGCCCGGCGTCGAGCTCGCGGTGCTGATGCGGCGCTTCGAGCAGTCGGCGCTGTGGTCGCACCGCGTGCCCGCGGGCCTGGTGTCGCAGGACGAGGCGAGGGCGCTCGGCACGACGCTGGGCGCATTCCACCGCGACCGCGCGGCGCGCGTGCCGTCGTCGCCGCACGGCACCGCCGCGGCGTTCCACGCGCGCGCGCTCGACAACCTCGAGACGCTGGCGGCGTTGCGCGGCGTGGCCGGGCGCGAGCGGCTCGCACTGCTGCGCCGCGACGCCGACGCGCGCCACGCGCGGCTCGCCGGGCTGCGCGACGCGCGCGACCGCGACGGCTTCGTGCGCGACGGGCACGGCGACCTGCACCTCGGCAACATCGTGACGATCGACGGCGTGCCGGTGCCCTTCGACTGCCTCGAGTTCGACGCGGCGCTGCGGATCGGCGACGTCGCCGACGAGCTCGCGTTCGCGACGATGGACCTGGGTCACGCGGGCCGGCGCGATCTCGGCGCGGCGCTGCTCGACGGCTGGCTGCAGGAGACCGGCGACGTCGAGGCGGTCGCGCTGCTCGACGACGGCGCCGCGTACCGCGCGGCGGTCCGCGCCAAGGTCGCGGCGTTCGACGCAGTGCGCGACCCGGCGGGTGGCGGTGCGGCCCGATGCGACGCCTACCTGCGCACCGCCGAGGCCGTCGCGGTGCGCGAGCCCGCGGTGCTGGTCGCGATGCACGGCCTGTCGGGTTCGGGCAAGTCGGTGGTCTCGGCGGTGCTCGCCGCGGAGCTCGACGCGGTGCGGCTGTGTTCGGACATCGAGCGCAAGCGCGCCGCCGGGCTCGTCGCGACCTCGCGCGAGGGCGCACGCGGTGCGCTCTACGCGCCGGCCGCGCGCGACGCGGTGTACGCGCGGCTCGCGGCGCTCGCACGGCGGCTGCTCGGCTGGGGCCGCAGCGTCGTGGTGGACGCGAGCTTCCTCGACGCGGCGCAGCGCCATGCGTTCGCGGCGCTCGCCGACGCGGCCGGCGCCTCGTTCGCGGTCGTCGACGTGCGCGCGCCCGAGGCGCTGCTGCGCGCGCGGCTCGCGGCGCGTGCGGCGGCCGGCACGGACGCGTCGGACGCCGACCTCGCCGTGCTCGACGCGCAGCTGCGCGCCTATCGGCCTGCGGGCGTCGACGAGGCCGCGCGCACGCTGCGCTGGGACGCGACCGTCGCGCCGACCCGCGAGGCCGTCGCCGCCGCGTGGCGCGCCCACGCGCGAGGACGGGCCGCATGACCCGCTGGGACGTCTTCAACGGCGACGCCGACGGCCTGTGCGCGGTCCAGCAGTGGCGGCTCGCCGAGCCGGCCGACGACGCGGTCGCGGTCACCGGTGCGAAGCGCGACGTCGCGCTGCTGGCCCGGGTGCGCGCCGCGGCCGGCGACGAGGTCACGGTGTTCGACGTGTCGCTGCACTCGAACCGCGCGGCGCTCGAGGCGACGCTCGCGGCGGGCGCGCGCGTGCGCTGGTTCGACCACCACTACGCGGGCACGCCGCCCGCGCATCCGGCGCTCGATGCGTGCATCGACACGCGTGCGTCGACCTGCACCGCGCTGATCGTCGACGCGCGGCTCGGCCACCGCTTCTCGCTGTGGGCGGCGGTCGGCGCGTTCGGCGACAACCTGCACGCGCCCGCCCGCGCGCTCTGCGCGACGGCCGGTCTCGACGAGGCGCGGACCGCGGCGCTCGCCGAACTCGGCGAGGCGCTGAACTACAACGCGTACGGCGACGACGTCGCCGATCTCCCGCTGCACCCGGCCGATCTGCGCCGCGCGATGGCGCCCCATGCCGATCCCCTGGCGTTCGAGGCCGAGGCGCCCGGCTGCGCGCGACTGCTCGCGACCTGCCGCGAGGACCTGGAGCGCGCGTGCGCGGCACCGCCCTGGGCCGAGTCCGCGGGCGCCGCGGTCTGGCGGCTGCCCGATGCGCCTTGGGCGCGGCGCGTGCGCGGTGCGTTCGGCAACCGGCTCGCGACCGACGACCCGCGCCGCGCGCACGCGATCGCAGTGCCCGGCAGCGACGGGGCGTGGACGATCAGCCTGCGGGTGCCGCCGGGCGCGTCGACCAGCGCCGACGCGTTCTGTCGGCGATTCCCGGGCGGCGGCGGCCGTGCGATCGCGGCCGGCGTCGACCGCGTGGCGCCCGCCGACCTCGACGCCCTGCTGCGCGCCTTCCTGGACGCATACGCCGGCGGGCCCTGACCGGGAACCCTCGCCCCGGCGAGCGGGGCCGCGGCGGATCGGCTATGTTCGGCGGCACACGGCTTCAACCCCGACACGGAGACCTCCATGACGCAGGACCTGCTCGAGTCCGTCGACGGCGGCATCGCGACGCTGACGATGAACCGCCCCGATTCCCGCAACGCGCTGTCGCGCGACATGATGACCGGGCTCGCCGAGTCGCTCGCGCGGCTCGCGCTCGACCCGAAGGTGCGCGTCGTGGTGCTCACCGGCGCGGGCCGCGCGTTCTGCTCGGGCGGCGACGTCAAGGGCTTCGCGCAGCGCGCGGCCGGCGGCGGCGCCGACGCGCAGCCGAGCTTCGACGAGAAGGTCACCGACCTGCGCGCACGGATGGAGGCGGTGCGCTGGCTGCACGAGATGCCCAAGCCGACGCTCGCGGTGATCCCCGGCCCCGCGGCCGGCGCGGGGCTGTCGCTCGCGCTCGCCTGCGACCTGCGGATCTCGGCCGACGATGCGAAGTTCACCACCGCGTTCTCGAAGATCGGCCTGTCGGGCGACTTCGGCGGCAGCTACTTCCTGTCGAAGCTGGTCGGCGCCTCGAAGGCGCGCGAGCTCTACTTCACCGGACGCGTCGTGCAGGCCGACGAGGCGCTGCGGCTCGGCATGGTGGACCGCCTGTCGCCGTACGACGGGCTCGCCGCGGCCGCAGGCGCGTATGCGCGCGAACTCGCCTCGCTGCCGACGGTCGCGGTCGGCTACATGAAGCGCAACCTGAACGTCGCGCAGCGCGGGGGGCTCGCCGAGACCCTCGACTCGGAGGCGATCCACATGATCCGCACCTTCGAGACCGACGACCACAAGGGTGCGGCGAAGGCCTTCGTCGAGAAGCGGCCGCCGTCGTTCTCGGGGCGCTGAGGCCCGCCGCCCGGCGGCCGGGCGCGGTTCAGGTCCGCGTCCGCCCGCGCCGGTTGATCTCGTCGACCTGGCCGTTCAGCGTCCAGAAGTCGTAGAGCCAGCCGACGAGAAACAG
>JBILTM010000300.1:0-4613 GCA_044371545.1 Burkholderiaceae bacterium | reverse complement strand
CCGACGGGCCGGGAAATAAACTCGGCCGGCCTGCGGCCGACCTCAAACAGCTTTTCCCTGACGATCGGCTTTGCCGATCGTCACCCGTCGGACGTCCACACGAGGCGGTGCGGCCCAGTCGCGGCGCATCGGCCCCCCTGCACCGGCGCCGTGAGACGTGGGGGGCACACGGGCACCCCCGCGCTGTGTGGTGTGGAGATGGCGCGCTGCGCGCGCCACCACGTCTCGGGCCGTCGACCCGGGGTGGGCCTCGCGAAGCGGTTGGAGCGCACCGCGTCCTTCGTGGACGACGGCGGGTATCGGTCGGCGAAGCCGACCGATAGGCGAAAGCTGTTTGAGCCGCGAAGCGGCGAGTTCTTTCGCCGGCCCGCCGGCGTTCGCGAAGGCGCGGGAACCCTTCAGGGCCCGTCAGGGCCCTGAAGGGTGCGGTCCATAGCGTAGCGAGGCCCACCCCGGGGCGACGGCCTCGCGCCAACCGTCGATTGCTGAACGCGACGTGCCCCGCGCGCTTGCCTCACCCGCAGGTCCCGATCCATCCGCAACTGCCGCACTGCTCGCAACCGTCGACCTTGGCGAGCGTCGGGTTGTGGCACTCCGGGCACTCGCGGCCGGTGATCCGCGGACGCTCGTCGCGACGGGGCGCCTGCGCGGCGGCGTCCTCGGCGCGCGAAGACGCGAACGCGCGCATCGGCTCGAGCGGCACGCCGTCGGCGTCGAGCAGCCCGAGCATCCGGTAGCGGTGCAGCAGCAGGCGCGCGAGGTAGGCGATCGTCGACGGCCAGACCCGGCTCTTCGACTCGCCGGGCACCGGCGCCCAGAAGTCGCCGCGCGGCTCCGCGAAGTCGACCAGCTTCTTCAGCTTGCGGCCGATCCAGGCCGCGTCGACGATCCGCATGTCGATCGACAGCAGCTTGGTCAGCCCGTCGAACGCGCGCGGGTAGGTGCCGGCGAGCCAGACCGAATAGGGCCTGCGCGTGCCGTCGGGCAGCGTCAGCTCCTTGACGATCATGTGGATGTCGTCGCCGGTGGCCGGGTTGGCCACGTCGACCGACCAGGACATCGTGCCGTCGGTGCCGGTCTTGGGCTCCTTTCGCGAGATCAGCGCGTCGAGCATCGGCGTGGCCGCCGGCGGCTCGGCGAACAGCCCGAGCGCCTCGCAGCGGTGGCGCACGATGCGCGCGAGGCCGGCCACCAGCGAGGGCATCGCCTCGACGCGGCCCGGCTCGAGCTCGAGGTCGAAGCCGTCCTGGCCCGTGGTGGCCGCGAGCGAGTCGAGCTTCTTGGCGACCCAGGCCGCATCGTCGCAGCGCAGGTCCATCGACAGCGTCTTGGCGATCGCGGCGAGCCCGCGCGGCTGCTCGTTGCCGGTGACCCAGACCTCGAACGGCCGCGCGCGCCCGGCTTGCTCGACGTGCCCGACGACGACCGCGAAGTCGCCGGCCGGATGCTCGACCAGCAGCGTCCACGACGGGTTGCCGCCGGGCAGCGCCGGCCGGTCGGGCCAGCGCAGCGACGCGAGTGCCGGCGCGGGGATCTCCTTGAGCACGATGCGGCGGTCGGCGTCGGTCTGCTGCAGGTCGTCGGGCGCGAGGCGCGCCGGGTCCGCGGGCTTCGCCGGCTCGACCGACAGCACCGCGCCGGTGATGTCGTTCGGGCGGTAGATCGTGATGCCCTTCAGCCCGCGGCGCCACGCGTCGGCGTAGAGCGACGCCGTGGCCTCGAGCGGCGTGTCGGCCGGCACGTTGACCGTCTTGCTGATCGCGGCGTCGATGTAGGGCGCGACCGCGGCCACCATCTGCAGGTGCGCGTCGGCGCTCATCTCGAGCGCCGACACGAACGCCGGCGGCAGCTCGAGCGTGCCGGCGTCGAAGGCCGCGTCGAACGCGGCCGGATCGGGCTGCATCGCGCGCCAGCGGCGGAACGCGTGGTCGAACACCCGGAACGGCTGGCGGCTCCCGTCGGCCATCCGCTTCATTCGCGTATAGGCCCACGAGAACGCCGGCTCGATGCCGTTCGAGGCGTTGTCGGCAAAGGCGAGCGTGATGGTGCCGGTGGGCGCGACCGACAGCAGGTGCGAGTTTCGGATGCCGTGCCGCGCGATGTCGGCCCGGATGTCGTCGGGCAGCGTCGAGGCGAAGCGCGGCGCAGCGAGGTACTGCGTCGCGTCGAAGCGCGGGAACGCGCCCAGCGTCTTCGCGAGCTCGACCGACGCGCGATAGGCCTCGTGGCACATGAACGCCGCGATCTTCGCGGCGAGCGCGCGGCCCTCGGGCGCGTCGTAGCGCACGCCGAGCATGATCAGCGCGTCGCCGAGGCCGAGGAAGCCGAGGCCGATCCGGCGCTTGGCGCGCGACTCGGCATCCTGCTGCGGCAGCGGCCACAGCGTGACGTCGAGCACGCGGTCGAGCACCTCGACGCCGGTGCGCACGAGGCGCTTGAGCGTCGGCCAGTCGACGTCGGCCTCGGGCGTGAAGGGGCGCAGCACCACGCGGGTCAGGTCGATGGAGCCGAGGTCGCAGCAGCCGTAGGGGGGGAGCAACTGTTCGGCGCACGGATTCGACGCCGCGATCGTCTCGCAGTACGACAGGTTGTTGCGCGCGTTGATCGTGTCGACGAACAGCACGCCCGGCTCGGCGAACGCGTGCGCCGAGCGCATGATCCGGTCCCACAGCGCGCGGGCGCGGACCGTGCGGTAGACCCAGCGGCCGTCGTCGCGGCGGCGCGCGCCGGGCACGTCGGGCGAGGGCTCGGCGTCGTGGACCAGCTCGAAGTCGGCATCGGCTTCGACCGCGCGCATCAGCGCGTCGGTGACCGCGACGCTGACGTTGAACTGCGTGAGCTCGCCCGGCGTGCGCTTGGCGTCGACGAAGGCCTCGACGTCCGGGTGGTCGCAGCGCAGCACGCCCATCTGCGCGCCGCGCCGCGCGCCGGCGCTCTCGACGGTCTTGCACATCGCGTCGAACACGCGCATGTAGCTGACCGGGCCCGACGCGCGCGAGTCCGTGCCCCGCACCCACGCGCCGGCCGGACGGATGGGCGAGAAGTCGTAGCCGACGCCGCCGCCGCGGCGCATCGTCTCGGCGGCCTGCTCGAGGGCGCGCATGATGCCCGGCGTGCCCTCGTGCTCGCCGGCCATGAAGTCGCCGACCGGCTGCACGAAGCAGTTGATCAGCGTCGCCTGCAGGCCGGTGCCCGCGGCCGACGCGATGCGGCCGCCCGGCACGAGGCCGTCGCGCATCGCTTCGGCGAAGCGGCGGGCCTGCCCGTCGTCGCGGGCGAGCCCGCGCGCGGTCCGCTCGAGCACGGCGTCGGCGTCGCGCTCGTCGCCCTTCGCGTACTTCTCGAGCAGCACCTCGAGCGACACCTCCTGCGGAGGCAGGGCGGACGGGCGCCGGTCGGACGGGTCGGGCAGGGCGGGCTGGGGATCGCGCTTCATTCGGACGGCTCGCTCCGGGCGCCGCGCGGCGTGCGCGGCGGGTCGACATGAATACCACCGTGGGCGGCGACGGCGCCACCGCCGGGCCCGCGCGCGTCGACGCGCCTCGAGCCAGGCCGCGGCGGCGCGGTCGATCGGGTCATGCTACGCCGAGGGTGGCTCGCCACGTGCGCCACCCGGCGGCGCACTGGCGCCGACCGGAGGCGTCGATCGGCCCGATCGGGCGAATCCGTCGGCCGTCCGGCGTGCGGGTGCGGATCCTGCGTGTTCCGCGCGGGACCACCGCCTCGGTCCGTGCCCGAGGCGCCCGCGATGTCCCGTCCGCCCGTGCCGCCGTCGCCCGGTCCGCGGCGCGGCTATGATCGCGCCATGGCCTCCGTCTCCTCGACCTCCCCGGCGGCCCGGGACGCCACGCGGCCGCGCGTCGCCGCGGTGCTCGCCGCCATCGGCGCGGGCAGCGTCGCCGCGCTCGGCGTCGCGCTCGTCGCGCAGCACGGCTTCGGCATCGAGCCCTGCCCGTGGTGCGTGATCCAGCGGCTCGTGCTGATCGGCGTCGCGCTCGTCGCGCTGGCCGGTGCGGCCGCGGCGCGCGGCTCGCCCCGCGCGGCGGGCGGCATCGCGGGCGTCGTGCTGCTCGCCCTCGCGGTGGGCGGCGCGATCGCCGCGTGGTACCAGCACACGGTCGCGGCCAAGCAGTTCTCGTGCTCGTTCACCTGGGCCGACCGGACGCTGATGTCGCTGCAGCTCGACGCGTGGCTGCCCTCGGTGTTCAAGGTCGGCGCGACCTGCGCCGACGCGGCGCAGGCGACGTTGCTCGGGCTGCCGTTCGAGGTCTGGGGCGGCGGCTGGTTCACGCTGGTCGCGCTCGGTGCGGTCGCCGCGCTGGCCTCGGCGATCCGCGCGCCCGCGCGCTGACGGGGCCGCGCCCGAGCGCCGATCCTCCACCCGCGGGCCGCCCCCGCTCAGCGCGGCCTGCGCCGTCGCGGCTCGCGCCCGAGCGTCGCCGCGATCGCCGCGAGCGCGTCGAACGCCTCGCCGCGCGCGGTGCTCGCCCGTGCCACCAGCGCGATGCCGCGCCGCGGCGCCGGTGCCCCGATCGGGCGCGCGACGACCGAGGTGCCGACCAGCAGCCCGGCTCGCAAGGCCATCTCCGGCAACAGCGCGAGCCCGAGCCCTT
>JBILTM010000299.1:0-4615 GCA_044371545.1 Burkholderiaceae bacterium | reverse complement strand
CGCCGCCGCGCCGCCCTGCCCGGTCACGGTCTCGGCGTCCCAGGCACCGGCGCCGCGCGTCCAGACTCGGACCACGCCCGCGCCGTCGACCGCGGCGACGCGCGGCGTCGCGCCCGCTGCACCGATCGCGACGCGGGTGCCGAGCACGGGCAGCGTCGCGATCGCCTCGGTCCGCCAGCCCGATGCGGTCGCCTCGGACCAGCGCAGCGACACCTCGGTGGCGGTCGTGGGCGCCGCGCGCCACCACCAGGCGAAGCGCGCACGCGTGCCGGCGTCGAGCGCGATCGGCGGCCCGTCGCCGGCATTCGGCGCGAGCGACTCCGAGTGCTCCGACACCCATCCGCGCGGCTGCCGGACCCAGGCGACGACCGACTGGCCGAGGTCGTCGGTGGTCGCGAGGCGCAGCACGCCGGAGGTGTCGACCGCGAGCGAGCGCGGCCCGACGAGGCCGGCGATCGCGGTCGGATCGAAGGTCCAGCCGCTGCGCTCGCGCAGCGCGACGGTCAGCGCGACCGGGCCGCCCGAGGTCGGGCGCCGGTACGCGATGCGCGGCGCGCCATCGGCCGCGAGCGCGATCGCCGGGCCATCGAAGCGGCGGATGGCGACGAGCGCCTGCGCGTCGACGGTCGAGGCGGTCCAGCCGCTCGCCGAGCGGTTCGCGTAGCGCAGCCCGAAGCGGCTCAGGTACGCGACGTGCACCACGCCGTCGGCATCGACCGCGAGCGCGCACTGAGCCTGGCCGTCGGCGTCGACCGTTTCGGGCGTGCGGCCGGGCGCGACGCGCAGGTACGCGATGCCGAGCCCGCCGGCCCCCGCGAAGCATGCGTGCAGCTCGCCCTGCGCATCGATCGCAAGAGCAGGCCATCGGCCGGCCGCGAGTTGCTCCACGCGCCAGCCCTTCGTCGTGGGCACGGTGCCCAGGCACGCCTCGTTGCTCTTCGCCTGCCACCCGAAGCCGTTCCGGGCATACACGCGCCAGCAGTACCGCTGTCCCGACGCAAGCCCGGTATCGACGAAGGTCCGCGCCTCGGTGTCGCCCACCGCGTTCCCGTTGCGGTCGACGCGGAACGCGTAGTCGCCCGACGGCCCGGTCCACGACAGCACCGCACGCGCCGCGCCGTCGGCGGTCGCGGTCAGCACGATCGTCTCGGGCGCGTCCGAGGCCGTGCCGAACAGCGTCACCGAGTCGTTGCCGCAGCCGGCGGCGAGCAGCGCCGCGGTGAAAGTCGCGAAGAGGGTCGCGAGCGCGGCGCGAGCACGGCGCGGCGCGAGGCGCGGGTCCGGCCCTCGTCGCACGCTTCGCCCCGCATCCGCAGCTCGATCCACCGCGCCCTCCGTGGCCGTCCCGACCGGCGCGCATCTTCGCATGACCGCCCACCGGGACGGTTAGAATCGCCCGATGCAGGTGATCGTCAACGGCACGCCGCAGCCCCTTCCAGACGGTGCCACCGTCGCGCAGCTCCTCGAGCACATGGCCCTCGCCGGCAAGCGCGTCGCGGTCGAGCGCAACGGCGAGATCGTGCCGAAGTCGCTGCACCCGCAGGTCCCGCTCGCCGACGGCGACCGGCTCGAGATCGTGGTCGCGGTCGGCGGCGGCTGACCGCGCAGGAGGATCCGGTGATTTCGCTCCCCAGACGGACCGCGCTGCTCGCGGGGCTCGGCCTGCTTGCCGGCTGCGCCGGCCTCGGCTTCGGCGAGCCGGTCAACGTGTCGGTGGTCGGCATGGAGCCGCTGCCGGGCCAGGGCATGGAGGGCCGCTTCCTGGTGAAGCTGCGCGTGCAGAACCCGAACGACCGCCCGATCGAGTACGACGGCGTGTCGATCGAGCTCGACCTGCGCGGCAACCGGCTCGCGACCGGCGTGTCCGACGAGCGCGGCACGGTGCCGCGCTTCGGCGAGTCCATCGTCCAGGTGCCGGTGTCCGTGCCGGTGAGCGCGCTGGTGCGCCAGGCACTCGGCTTCGCGACCGGCGACCGCACGCGCTCCGACTACAAGCTGCGCGGGCGGCTCGCGTCGTCCGGCTTCGGCGGCGTGTCGTTCAGCTCGACCGGCGAGCTGACGCTGCCGCCGGGGCTCGGCGGCACGCCCTGACGCGCGGGCCGGTTCGGCACGGCCGCATCGCCCCCGGCGCTAGAATGGCGCGATGAATGCCGTGCCCGCGCCCGCCCCGTCCGCGCCCCCCGCGACCTCCCCGGCCGACCCGCTTCGGATCGGCACGCGCACCTTCTCGTCGCGCCTGCTGATCGGCACCGGAAAGTACAGGGACTTCGACGAGACGCGACGCGCGGTCGACGAGAGCGGCGCGCAGATCGTCACCGTCGCGATCCGCCGCACGAACATCGGCCAGGACGCGAACGCGCCGAGCCTGCTCGACGCGCTGCCGCCCTCGCGCTACACCTACCTGCCGAACACCGCCGGCTGCTACAGCGCCGACGACGCGGTCCGCACGCTGCGCCTCGCGCGCGAGCTGCTCGACGGGCACACGCTCGTCAAGCTCGAGGTGCTCGGCGACCCGCAGAACCTCTACCCCAACATGCCCGAGACGGTGAAGGCCGCCGAGGTGCTGGTGAAGGACGGGTTCGAGGTGATGGTCTACTGCAGCGACGACCCGATCCAGGCACGCGTGCTGGAGTCGGTCGGCTGCGTCGCGGTGATGCCGCTCGCCTCGCTGATCGGCTCGGGCATGGGCATCCTGAACCCGTGGAACCTGCAGCTGATCCTCGAGAAGGCGACGGTGCCGGTGATCGTCGACGCGGGCGTGGGCACCGCGTCCGACGCCGCGATCGCGATGGAGCTCGGCTGCGCAGGCGTGCTGATGAACACCGCGGTCGCCGCCGCGCGCGACCCGGTGCGCATGGCGCGCGCGATGCGGCTCGCGGTCGAAGCCGGCCGGGACGCGTTCCTCGCGGGTCGCATGCCGCGCAAGCTGTACGGGGCGAGCCCGTCGTCGCCGACCGGCGGGATGATCGCCCCGTCGAAGGCCGGCTGAGCCGCGCGCCGTCGCGATGTCGTCCGCGTCGCCCGAGGACGTGAACGCGGGCGCGGGTCCGGCGCCGGCCGCCGCTCACCCGCGCCACATCCGCAGCTTCGTGATGCGGCGCGGCCACCTGTCCGACGCACAGCGCGACGCGCACGCGTCGCTCCTGCCGCGCTATGCGGTGCCCGAGGGCGACGTCCCGATCGACTTCGCGGCGCTGTTCGGCCGCCGCGCGCCGGTGGTGCTCGAGATCGGCTTCGGGATGGGCCACACCACCGCCGAGATCGCCGCTGCGCGGCCCGACACCGACTTCCTCGGCATCGAGGTCTACACGCCCGGCGTCGGCAGCCTGCTGCGCGCGCTCGACGCGCGCGGGCTGGCCAACGTGCGCGTGATCCAGCGCGACGCGGTCGAGGTGCTGCGCGATCGCATCGCACCGGGCTCGCTCGCCGGCGTGCACGTCTACTTCCCCGATCCGTGGCCGAAGGCGCGTCACCACAAGCGCCGGCTGATCCAGCCGCCCTTCGTCGCCGAGCTCGCCGCGCGGCTCGCGCCGGGCGGCTACCTGCACTGCGCGACCGACTGGGCGCCCTACGCCGAGCAGATGCTGGAGGTCCTGTCCGCCGAGCCGCAGCTCTCGAACACCGCCGACGGCTTCGCACCGCGCCCCGACTGGCGCCCGCTCACCAAGTTCGAGCGGCGCGGCCTGCGCCTCGGGCACGGCGTGTGGGACCTGATGTTCGTCCGCCGACCCGCAACCGAGGAGACTCCCGCATGAAGACCTTCATCGTCACCGGCGGCGCGACCGGTATCGGCCGCGCGACCGCGCTGCGGCTCGCCGCACCCGACACCGCGATCGCGGTGGTGTATTCGCGCAGCGCCGATGCGGCGCGAGACACCGTCGCGGAGTGCGAGCGGCGCGGCGCACGCGCGCTCGCGATCGCCGCCGACGTCTCGAAGGACGACGACTGCCGCGCGGCCGCCGCCGCGATCGGCGAGGCGTTCGGCGGGCGCCTCGACGGGCTGGTCAACAACGCCGGCACGACGCGCTTCGCGCCGGCCGGCGACCTCGACGCGGTGAACGCCGAGGACTTCCACGCGATCTACGCGGTCAACGTCGTCGGCACCTGGCAGATGACGCGCGCGTGCGCGGCGCTGCTGCGTGCGGGCCGCGGCGCGGTCGTCAACGTGTCCTCGTCGTCGGCGCTCGACGGAACCGGCTCGTCGCCGGCCTACTCGGCGAGCAAGGCCGCGCTCGACAACCTGACGCTGAACCTCGCACGCGCGCTCGCGCCCGAGGTGCGGGTCAACGCGGTGCGCCCCGGCTTCGTCGAGACCGACTGGCACGTGCGCGGGCTCGGCGCCGAGCGCTTCGACGCAGTCCGCAAGACCGTCGCGCAGGTCACCGCGCTGCAGTCGACGCTGTCGGCCGACGACGTCGCCGAGTCGATCGTCTGGATGCTCGGGCAGCCGAAGATGACCGGCCAGCACGTGCTGGTCGACGCCGGCCGCCAGCTCGCGGCCGGCGGCGTGCGGCTGATGGAGAAGAAGTGAGGCGCGCGCGGTGAAGGGCGGGCGCGGCGGGCTGGTCTACAGCACCGAGCACGGTCGGACCTGCCCGAGCTGCCGCAGGCCGGT
>JBILTM010000068.1:0-21461 GCA_044371545.1 Burkholderiaceae bacterium | reverse complement strand
CGGCTTCCCGAGCCAGAACGTGTCGTCGGTGACGATCGTCGGGCAGTACGGGGCCTGAGCCCCGGGCCCGCGCCCGGACCGATCCGGTCCGGGCGCGCCTGCGACCGCCGGGCCGGCGCGGGTCAGGCCGGCGAGGTCGTGCCGGCCGGTGCCGGCGTGCCCTGCGGCGCCGGCACGGTCGTCGCCTCGGCCCGATCGCGTTCCCGCGCCCGCACCCACTGCGCGAACGCCCCGGGCGCGAGCGGCTTCGAGAAACGCCAGCCCTGGCCGAGGTCGCAGCCGGCCGCGCGCAGCGCCTCGACCGTCGCCTCGTCCTCGATGCCTTCGGCCACCACGCGCAGCCCGAGGTGGTGACCGAGGTCGACCGTCGAGCGCACGATCGTCGCGTCGTCCGCGTCGGCGACCATGTTCGAGGTGAACGACCGGTCGATCTTCAGCTCGTCGACCGGCAGCCGCTTCAGGTAGGCGAGCGACGAATAGCCGGTGCCGAAGTCGTCGACCGACAGGGTCACGCCGAGCGCGTGCAGCGCGTCGAGCACCTGCAGTGCGCGGTCGGCGTCGTCCATGATCGCGCTCTCGGTGACCTCGAGCGTCAGCCGGGAGGGCGGCACGCCGTGCGTCGACAGCGCGTCGGCGACCCGCTGCGGCAGGTCGAGGTCCATCAGGTCGCGGGTCGACAGGTTGACCGCGACGTGCACGTCGAGCCCCTCCGCCCGCCACGCGGCGAGCTGCGCGACCGCGCGCTTGAGCACCCACCGGGTGATGCCGCGGATCGCGCCGGTCTGCTCGGCGAACGGCAGGAACCGGTCGGGCGGCACGCGGCCGCGCTCGGGATGGCGCCAGCGGACCAGCGCCTCGGCGCCCGCGACGCGGCCGTCGGCGAGCGCGACCTTGGGTTGGTAGTCGAGCTCCAGCTCGTCGCGCTCGATCGCGCGGCGCAGCTCGCCGGCGAGCGTCAGGTTCTCGGGGCTCGAATCGTCGAGCGCGGGTGTGTAGGCGAGGGGGCCCGAGCGGCGGCGCTTGGCCGCGTACATCGCGATCTCGGCGCGCGTCAGCAGCGTCGCCGCGTCGACGCCGTCGCGCGGCCAGGCCGCGTGGCCGATCGCCGCGCCGGTGTCGATCGCGTGTTCGTCGACGACGATCGGCGATTGCAGTGCCGCGGCGATCGACGCGGCGAGCGTGGCGAGGCGGCCGCCTTCATCGCCGTCGATGCGCAGCGCGAACTCGTCACCGCCGACCCGGGCCAGCTCGAGGCTCGCAGCGTCGGCGATGCCGCCGAGCCGCAGCGCGACCGCCTGCAGCGCCCGATCGCCGACCGCGTGGCCGAGCACGTCGTTGATGTGCTTGAAGCGGGTCAGGTCGAGCATCAGCACCGAGCCCGCGTCGGCGCCGCCCGAGATCGCGGCGTCGGCGCGCTGCGCGAACAGCACCCGGTTCGGCAGTCCGGTCAGCGTGTCGAAGTAGGCGAGGCGCGCGATCCGTGCCTCGCGCTCGGCGAGCCGAGTGCGCATCGCGTCGAACGTCCTCGCGAGCCGCCCGACCTCGTCGTCGGGCAGCACCGGGATCGGCGTCGAATGGTCGCCCGAGCCGAGCCGCTCGGCCGCCGACGCGAGCGCGGCGAGCGGGCGACTGATGCGCCGCGCGGTCGCGACGCTGCCGATCGCCGAGACCAGCAGGCCGCCCGCGGTCAGCGCGAGCAGCGTCGCCTGCAGCGCCGCGTACGGGGCGAGCGCCTCGTCGAGCGCGCGCTGCAGCACCGCGTGCGCCGACGCGCCGGGCTGCACCGGGATCGGCATCGCGCGGGTGCCCCAGTCGACGCCTGCGATCCGCTCGACGCCGCTCGCGAGCGCCGAGGCGCCGCGTGCGGCGAGGGCCGAGGCCGCCTCGTCGGACAGCGTCGTGCTGAGCAGCGCCGGGGTTCCGGACACGCCGCCGACGAAGCTCACCTGCAGGCCCGACAGCGCGCGCAGCTCGGAGGCGAGCGCACGGTCCGCCTCGAAGCCGAGCACCACCCAGCCGATCGTCAGCGGCGCCTTCAGCGGCACGACGACCACCTGGTGCAGGTGACCGTCGAGCAGCACCGCGCCCCGGCCACCGTCGCGCTCGGCCGCCTCGACGACCAGCCGTGCGAGCCAGTCGAGCGCGTCCGGCGCGGGCATCGGACCGCTGGCCGCGCGCGGCGCGGGCTCGGTGCTCCAGAAGATCGCGAGGCTCGCGCCGAGCCTCGCGCCGTGGTTGGCGAGCGCGGAGGCGATCGTCTCGCGGTCGTCGCTCGCGACCGCCTCGCGAAAGCCGTAGTCCGCCGCGAGGATCCGCGCGCCCTGCAGCAACGTGTCGGCGTTCTGGACGAACAGCCGCTCGAACACGCGGGCGCCGACGTCGAGCTGCGTCTCGATCGAGCGCCGCGCGTTCTGGTCGATGCTCGTGCGGATCAGCACGAAGCCCGCGAGCTGGACCGCCAGCATCAGCGCGAGGAACACCAGCGCGATGCGCGTGCGCAGGCTCGGCGTGGCCGACGCGAGCATCACGGACGCGCGGCCTCGCGCTTGAGCGCGATGCGCAGCGCGAGCCGCTCGCTGTCGGCGGCGACGCGCACGCGCTGCTCGGGCACGGCGGCGCGCTGCTCCGGGTGGAACGCGCGCAGCCGGTACTCGCCCGGCGGCAGCGGGCCGATCCGCACTCGGCCGGCGTCGTCGCTGCGGCCGAACCACGGCGTGTCGACGACCTGCACCCAGCCGACCATCCGGTCGTGGATGTTGCAGCCGAGCACGACGGTGCCGGCGCGGTCGAACACCACCGGCGCGGCCGGCGTGCCGATGTAGAGCTTGAGCTCGAACGGCTTGGCCGGCGAGAACGAGTAGACGTGGTGCCGCACGGTGTCCTCGTTCGGGAACGAGACCGAGCTGCCGGCCTGCACGATGCTCATCCGGGGCTGGAAGCGCTTGTCCGCCTGGGCGATCGTCGCCGGCCGGGGCGGCGTCGCCGGCGCCTTGCCGTCGACCGGCTCGAGCCAGACCGCAACATCTGCGAGCGCGCGCCCGGCGTCGTCCGCGACCTCGATCGCGGCGCTCGCCGATGCGGCGCTCGCGTCGGGACGCAGTGCGGCGGCGAGGAGGCCGGCGGCGAACGCCGCCAGCGCGACGGCGCGCGCGGCACGTCGCGTCGGGCGGGCGACGGCGGAGCAGGGGCGGACGGCGGACTCGGTCATGACGGTCGTCGCACGGTCGCACGGGCGCGCGCGACCCCGTCGCAGGATCCGGCGAGCGGCCGTCTGCGGGCGACGGGGCGTGCGTCCGTCGTTGCGCCGGTATCGCCGACGTCGGCCGACGGCCGCCGCGCGCGGGGAGGCGAGCCGCGGGCGTGTCCCTTGCCTGCACGTTCGTCGCGGGCGGTGCCCGCGCCCTGTCGACCCCTTGCTCATCGCCATGAACCGCATGCCGCTCGACGACGGCCCCGACGCCTGCCGCAGGGCCCGCGACACGCGCGACGCACTCGTCGTGGTCGGGCTGCGGCCGTGACTTGAGCGCCGTCCGGCGGCCGACCGATGGCGATTGCCGATGGCATGGGCGGCCGGCACACTGTCCCGGCCATGTCCGCACCGGAAACACTCACCGCCGTCGCTCGGTCCCGCCTCGGCATCACGGGCATCGCCGACTCGATCGCCGTGCTCGCGCCGGGCCAGGTCTACGCCGTGGCCGTCGATGCGCAGCCGCTTCGCCTGCCGTTCGTCGCGCAGGCGCTGCGCGCGACGCTCGCCGAGGGCGGGCGTTGCGCGGTCGTGCTGCCGGGCGATCCCGCCGCGTTCGTCTCCAAGGTGAAGCTGCTCGACATCGACCTCGGCTGGTACGAGAAGAGCGGCGAGCTCGAGCTGGTCCGCCAGCGCCACGATCCGCTGCTGCCGCTGTTCCGCGCCGGGCCTTCGGCGGTGCTCGAGCTGATCGCGCGCGCCGCGGGCGAGGGCCGCAGCCTGCTCGTGCTCGAGCAGGCCGAGACGCTGCTGTTCCTCGGCGACCCGGCGCACGCCGGCGATGCCTGCGACGGGCTGCGCGCCTGGGCGCGCCGTACCGGCACCACCGTGATCGCCACCTTCACGCCGGCCACGCGGCCGCAGCGCGAGTTCCTGTCGCTGCGCGCGGCGGCGGAGGAGTTCGCCGGCTTCGCGGTGATCCGCGAGCACGAGGGCGGTGCGCTGCTCGACCTGCGCCACTGGTTCGGCGACGGCGGCTCGAACCTGCGCGCGAGCGTGCCGCTGCGCGCGACCGCCTCCGGCGAGCTCACCACCGAGCCCGCGCCCGGCGCCCCGGCGCGCGTGCGCGACTCGGGCGCGCCGCAGGTCGTCGCGGTCGAGGCCGCGATCGACGATCCGGTCGCGGCGGTCCGCGATTCGAGCTGGACGCTGTTCAAGCACCACGCAGAGCTGATCGAGGCCTCGCGCCGGATGACCGCCGGCGCGGTGGTGCTCGCCTTCGACCGCGCGACGCCGCTGCGCGCGCTCTGCCAGACGGTCGCCGCGGTGCGCCGCGCCGCCGCGCCCTGGGTCGCTGTGATGGTGCGCGAGCGCGGCCTGCGACTGCGGCTCGCGCAGCAGATCGCGCTGACGCGTCTGGGCGCCTCGACCGTCGTGCCCGCGACCGCGGACGACGCCGACCTCGCGCAGGCGGTCCGCGCGCTGTCGGGGACCGCGTTCCTGCGCGCGCTGCCCGACGACGTCGAGCGCACGATCGCCGCCGCGGACACCGCGTCGTCGCCGCACCTGATGGTCACGCGCGCGTTCCGCGACACCGTCGCCGAGGTGCTCGCCGCCTCCGACGGGCTCGAGCTGCCGCATGCGCTGCTGCACGTCGCCTGCGACCCGGCCAAGGCGCAGCAGCTCGGCACGTTCGCGCTGCAGAGGAAGCTGCGCGACGCGGCGCTGACCGTCGACCCGACCGGGCTCTGGGTGTTCCTGCACGGCTGCCCGGCGAACCGCGCGGCGGGCGTCGCCGAGCGGGCCTTCGGCCGCTACCACGCCGAGATCGCCTCGGGCGTCACCGTCGAGGGCACGGTCGGCGCGATCGCGCGTCGGCTCGAGCGGCTGGCCGGCGCGGTCGGCGTGCGCGACGCGGACCCGGCGACCCGGACGATGCTGCCCGAGCCCGCAACGACCGCCGCGTCGTCCACGCGTCCGGCCTGAGCCGGTCGGCCACGTCGTTCGCGCGAGGGGCGTCCCGCCGGCCGGGGTGCGATCCACGACGACCCCCGGGTCCCTTCGCGACACGCACGGTATGCTCGCCGCGGTGCCGCGGTGCGCGGCGCAACGGAGGCGACGTGGATCCAGCGATCGAGATCGAGACCGGCGAGGCACCGAAGGCCAGCGTCGTCGTGCTGCACGGCCTCGGCGCCGACGGCGGCGACTTCGTGCCGATCGCCGAGGAACTCGACCTGGCGGCGGTCGGCCCGGTGCGCTTCGTCTTCCCGCACGCGCCGATGCGCCCGGTCACCGTCAATGGCGGCTACGTGATGCGGGCCTGGTACGACATCCTCGGCTTCGGCGGTACGTCCCGCGAGGACGAGGCCGGCCTGCGGGCCTCGCGCGAGGCGGTCGACCTGCTGATCGCGCGGGAGGTCGAGCGCGGCGTGCCGGCGGCGCGCATCGTGGTGGCCGGCTTCTCGCAGGGCTGCGCGATGGCGCTGATGACCGGCGTGCGCCACCCCGAGCGGCTTGCCGGTGTGGCCGGGATGTCCGGCTACCTGCCGCTGGCCGCCGCGACCGCGGCCGAGCGCAGCGAGGCGAACCGCGACGTCCCGATCTTCCTCGCCCACGGCACCCGCGATCCGATCGTCGGGCTGGCGCGGGGCGAGGCGAGCCGCGACGCGCTGCAGGCGCTGGGGTACGCGGTCGACTGGCATGCGTACCCGATCGAGCACACCGTGTCGCTCGACGAGATCCGCGCCCTGGAGCGCTGGCTGCTTCGCGTGCTCGCCTGAAGCGCGCGGGCGCAGCGTCGCCCACGGCATGAGCAACGAACGCGAAGGCGCAACGCGGGCGGGGCGGGCAGGGCATCCTCGGCAGGATGAACCCCACCGCCCTTGCCGCCGCCGTCCTGCTCGCCCTGCCGATCGCCGCCGGTGCATCGACCCCGTGCGACGCCCCGGAGCAGTACGTCCGGGCCGGCAAGCTCGACGTGGCGCCCGCCGTCCCGGCCGCGCCGCTGCTGCGCCCCTACGTGGTCGGCGGCATCGCGGCGATCGCGCTGCGCGAGGAGGGCGGCCAGCGCTGGCTGCAGCTCGCCGTCCATTCGGCGGACGACGCCCGCAGGCAGCTCGCCACCCGCGCGCCGGGCGCCGAGGCGCCCTCGGTCGACACCTGGGGCGAGCGGGTCTGGCTGCGCTGCCCGGCTTCGCCCCGGACCTGAGCCGGCGAGGGCGGCGCCCCGTCCGAGGGCGCGACGCACACGACCCGCTCGCCCCCGACCGCTCAGCAGCCCTCCGAGAGCCTGTCGAAACCGTCTTCGTTCAGGCAGAACGGCTCCCGTCATTCCGAAAACCGATATTCGAGTGCCATTTCGGAAGGCTCCGAGCGATCGTGGTGAGCAGGGGCCCGGTTCCGTGCACGACCCGCACCGTCGTGACAACCGATTTGCGTCCCCGTGCGTTAGTCGGATATCCGAACCCCGAAGGGCCTCCGCGCCCGGAACGATGTTCTACGGTCCTTTCGATTATCCCGGCCGCCGTCCCGACGGCCCCTGGCACGAAGACGAGACGCTGGCGCTGGTGCGCGCCTGGCGGCGAGGCGACACCCTGGACGAGCTGAGCGAGCGGCACCACCGCCCGATCGAGGCGATCGTCTCCCGGCTGCGCGACCGCGGCGCCTTCGAGGCGCGGCCGGCCGCATCCTCGCCCCGCACCTCCGTCTTCGGCCTCGTGCCGGCGCCGTTGCCGCTGCCGTCCCGCGGCTGACGCCCCAGGGGGGCGCCGCGCCGCCTCCTTCCGCCCTAGACCACGCCGATCGCCCAGTCCGGGCGAGCCCAGCTCTGGGCGAATCTGTGATTTGACATAATGCACATTATGCGACAACGAAAGCGGTTCCGAACGACACCAGGGCGTCGAGCCACTCAGCGCGACGGTGTCGCCGGCGTGAACGTCCCGTACCGCCGCCGGTAGTCGCGTGCCTTCTCGGCGAGCATCTCAGCGAGCTTCGGGTCGCCGCCGGCGCGCGCGTACGCGGCGGCATCGAGACCCGCCTGGTTGCGCGGCGTCGGATCCGCGCCCTCGTCGAGCAGCAGCTTGATCGCCGTCGGGTGCGCCTGGCGCGCGGCCATCATCAGCGGCGTCGTCCCGTTCGGCGACTCGGCGTCGATGTACGCGTGCCGCTCAAGCAGGAACCGGATGGTGTCGACGTGGCCGTTGGCCGCGGCGAAATGAAGCGGCGTCCAGCCGGTCTTGTTGACCTCGGCCTTCCGGGACACCAGGAATTCGACCAGCGCCTGCTCGCCGTGCAGCGCGGCGTACATCAGCGCGTTGATGCCCGCCTTGTTGGTCGCGTCGAGCAAGGTGCCGCGCAGCTCGGCGAGCGCCCGGACCGAGCTCCAGGCCTTCGCCTTGGCCGCGGTCACGATCACCGGCTCGCCGAACTCGTCGAGCGCGTTCGCGTCGGCGCCGCGCAGCAGCGCCGTACGCAGCGCGTGCGGATCGTCGACGCGGATCGCCCGCATCAGGTCGGCCCGTGCCGACCCTTGGGCGACGACCGCGGGCGGGACGCCGGCGAGCACGGCGGCGGCCAGCGTGGCGGCGGTGATCGAACGGCGGGCCACACCCACTCGAATGTTGAGGAGGCGCTTCAATTCATCCCCGCAAGAGATTGAAACATCGATCGAAGTTCTCGGTCGTGATCTGCGCGAACCGCTCGGTCTCGACGCCCTTCAGCGTGGCCAGGAACTCGCCCACATGGCGCACGAATCCCGGCTCGTTCACCTTGCCCCGGTGCGGCACCGGCGCGAGGTAGGGCGAGTCGGTCTCGATCAGCAGGCGGTCCAGCGGCACCCGCCGTGCGACCTCGCGCAGCGCCTCGGCGTTCCTGAAGGTGACGATGCCCGACAGCGAGATGAAGAACCCGAGGTCGAGCGCGGCGCGGGCCACCTCCCAGGTCTCGGTGAAGCAGTGCATCACGCCGCCGACCGCGTCGGCACCCTCCTCGCGCAGGATCGCGACGGTGTCGTCGGACGCGCTGCGGGTGTGGACGATCAGCGGCTTGCCGGTCGCGCGCGCGGTGCGCACGTGGACGCGGAACCGCTCGCGCTGCCAGCCGTTGAGCACGGCCGGGTCGCCTTGCGTGCGGTAGTAGTCGAGGCCGGTCTCGCCGATCGCGATGATCCGCGGGTGGTCGGCGAGCGCGACCAGGGTGGCCACGTCCGGCTCGCGCGCCTCCCGGTGGTCGGGGTGCACGCCGACCGACGCGTAGAGGTGCGGGTGCGCTTCGGCGAGCGCCAGCACCCGCGGGAAGTCCTCGAGCGTGACCGACACGCACAGCGCCCGGTCGACGCGGTTGGCGCGCATGGTCGCGAGGATCTCGTCGAGCCGCGACGACAGCTCGGGGAAGTCCAGGTGGCAGTGGGAGTCGACGTACATCGGGGCCTGTCGGCGCGGCCGCCGGGGCCGGATGCGTCGATTCTACCTACGCGACCCCTCCCCGCCCGCCGGACGGGGCATCGGGCGCGGCGGTCAGATCGTGTGCGTCGGCCGCGACGACTTGAGCGCGCCGCCGATCAGCTCCTCGATCTTCGCGCGGACCTGCTCGCCGGCCTCGGTCTTGGCGAACTGGATGCCGAGCCCCTGCTGGCGGCCGGTGCTGCCGGGCGGGGTGATCCAGGCGACCTTGCCGGGTACCGCGAACTTGGTGGTGTCCTCGAGCAGGGTCAGGATCAGGTACAGGTCGTCGCCGAGGTTCGCCTGGCGCTTGGTCGGCACGAAGATCCCGCCGCCCTGCACGAACGGCATGTAGGCGGCATAGAGCGCGGCCTTCTCGCGGATCGTCAGCGAGATGACGCTCGGGCGCGCGCCGCCCTGCCCGGCGCCCGCCGGGCGCGTGGCCGCCGGCAGCGGGGACTTGGTTTCGGTCGTCGCGTCGCTCATCGTCGTCCTTCCGCCCGCCCTGCGGGCCTGCCGGCGATCGTTCAGCCCGCCGCCGTCCGTGGCGGCGCGCCGAACGCGCCGAGGTAGCACTCGATCGAGGCCTCGCAGAACAGCCTCGGGTTCAGCGGATGCTCGACGTGCCGGTATTGCGCCGCGAGCCCCTTGCCCGCCTGCGCGATCCGCGCCGCGTCCGATCGGCCCGCCAGCTCCGCGAGCCGCCTGCCGTGCGCCGGGAAGTACCGGGGCTCGGCACCCCCGTGGCACCGGCCGACGTCCATCAGCCACCGCTGCAGCAACGGCAGCCACAGCCGTGCGTCCGCACGCTGCAGCGCGTCCGCCGCCGCCTCGGGAGCAGTTTCGGGCAGACCGGCGATCGCCTCCAGCATCGCCCGATGGGCGGCCGCCTGACCGGGCTCGGCGAATCGGGTCGCGTGCAACGGGGCGCCGCCCGCCATCGCGAGCCAGGTGCCGGCCTCCTGCGGCGTGCCGCCGGTCTGGCCCTGGATCCAGGCGCTCGCCGCGTCCAGGCCCGGGCCCTCGAGCACCCTCACCTGGCAGCGCGAGCGGATCGTCGGCAGGATGGCGTCCGGCCGGTGGCTGACCAGCACGAACACCAGGCCGTCCCCGGGCTCCTCCAGCGTCTTCAGCAGGGTGTTGGCGGTCACGGTGTTCATCGCGTCGGCCGGGTCGATCAGCACCACGCGACGCCCGCCGCGGTGGCCGCCGACGTTCAGGAACTCGGCCAGCGCCCGCACCTGATCGACCTTGATCTCGCGACCGACCTTGCCTTCGTCGTCGACCGGCAGCGACAGCACGCGCAGGTCGGGATGGGTGCCGGCGCCGCTCCAGCCGCAGGCGTCGCACTGCCCGCAGGCGCGGCCGTCTGGCGCTGGCGACTCGCACAGCAGCGCGGCCGCGAGCGCTCGGGCGTAGCGGGACTTCCCGATCCCCGGCGTGCCCAGCAGCAGCAGCGCGTGCGGCAGGCTGTCGAGCCGCGCGAGCTCGGCGCGAAGCATCTCGGCATGCCACGGAAGTTCCTGTTCAATCATTGGGTTGCAGCCTGTTTCGAATGTGTTGGTCGAAGTCAAAGGTGTGCGAGGTCTGCTTCGAGTTCCACGCGAATCGAGTCGATCGTCCTCGCGCCGTCGATCCGCCGGAACCGCTCGGGCGACCGCGCGGCGCGATCGAGATAGGCACCGCGCACGCGCCCGAAGAACGCCTCGTCCTGCGCCTCGAAGCGGTCCGCCGCGCGGGCCGCCTGCCGGCGGCGGGCGGCCTCCCCCGGGTCGAGGTCGAACAGGTAGGTGCGGTCGGGCTGCAGGTCGGGATGGACCCAGCGCTCGAGGAGCGCGATGTCCTCGACCGGCATTCCCCGCCCGCCGCCCTGGTATGCGACGGTCGAGTCGGTGAACCGGTCGCAGACCACCCAGGTGCCCGCCGCGAGCGCGGGCCGGATCACGCGGTCGAGGTGGTCCTGGCGGGCGGCGAAGACCAGGAGCGCCTCGACCCGCATCGACATCGGCCGGTTCAGCACCCAGTCGCGCACGGCCTCGGCGAGCTCGGTGCCGCCGGGCTCGCGGGTCACGACGACGGTGCGGCCGCGCCCGCGCAGCCGTTCGGCGAACCACTCGACGTGGCTGCTCTTGCCCGCCCCGTCGATGCCCTCGAAGGTGACGAAGCGCCCCCGCCCGCTCACTGGGATCCCCGCTGCTTCTGGTATTTCGCGACCGCGCGGTTGTGGGCGGCCAGGTCGTTGGAGAACTCGCTGCTGCCGTCGCCGCGGGCAACGAAGTACAGCGCCGGGATCTGCGCCGGGTCGAGCGCGGCGGCGATCGACGCGCGCCCAGGCATCGAGATCGGCGTCGGCGTCAGGCCGTTGCGGGTGTAGGTGTTGTAGGGCGTGTCGGCCTGCAGGTCGCGCTTGCGCAGGTTGCCGTCGAACGCTTCGCCCAACCCGTAGATCGTCGTGGGATCGCTCTGCAGCATCATGCCCCGCTTCAGTCGGTTGACGAACACCGCGGCGACCTTGACGCGGTCGGCCTCGCGCCCGGTCTCCTTCTCGACGATCGAGGCCATGATCAGCGCCTCGTAGGGCGTGCGGTACGGCGGCGGGTCCGGCCGGGCCATCCGGGCGTCCCAGGCCTTCTTCAGCGCCGCCTGCTGCAGCCTGTACGCGCGCTTGAGCACCTCCAGGTCGCTGCTGCCCCGCGCGAACGCGTAGGTGTCCGGCGCGAACAGCCCTTCGGGGTGCGGCTCGGCGGCGCCGATCCGGGCGAGCAGCTCGGCGTCCGTCAGCGACGCGCTGTCGGGCTTCAGGTCGGGGTGCTTCGCGAGGGCCGCCCGGACCTGCCTGAAGGTCCAGCCCTCGATCAGCGTCACGTCGCGCAGCGTGACGTCGCCGCGCGTGAGGCGGTCGAGCAGCCCGCGCAGGGTGATCGGACCGGCGATCTCGTAGTTGCCGGCGCGGATCCGCGGGGCGTCGCCGCGCCATCTCAGCGCGAGCTGCAGCAGCCAATCGGGCACGTCGACGCCCTGGCGCCGCAGCGCGGTCCCGATCGCCGGGCCCGCGGCGCCGCGTTCGATCTCGACCTGGACCTCGGGCGTCGCGAGCGCGAGCGGCGCGCGCTCGTAGCGCCACCACGTCCAGCCGGCAGCTGCACCGAGCGCGACGAGCGCGAGCAATGCCACGGCGAGGAGTCGCTTCATCGATGGGCGCGGGTGGGTGGCCGGCTATGATACGACGCATGTCGACGCCCCCTGCTGCCCCTGCCTCCTGGAGCGCCGACGCGGTCGAGCGGTTCGCCCGCGACGTCGGCGGCTCCGTCCGCGCCGACGCGTGGGGCCCGGCGATCGCGCTCGGTGCCGACGCGTTGCCCGACGGTCCGTTCGCCGCGCCGCTGTCCGACTTCGGACTGCTCGCTGTGACCGGCGAGGAGGCCGCGAAGTTCCTGCACGCGCAGCTCACCAACGACGTCGAGCACCTCGACGCGGGCGTCGCCCGCTGGGCCGGCTGGTGCACCGCGAAGGGCCGGCTGCTGTCGACGTTCCGGTACTGGCGCGACGCGTCGACGATCCTGCTGACGGTGTCGCGTCCGCTCGCCGCCGCGCAGGCGAAGCGGCTGTCGATGTTCGTGCTGCGCACGAAGGCGAAGGTCGCCGACGCCAGCGACGCGCACGCGGTGTTCGGCCTCGCGGGCGAGCCGGCGGCGCAGGCGGCCGCCCGGGCCTTCGGGCTCGCTGTGCCCGGCGCCGACGCGAGCACGTCGGCCGGCGGGGCGCACCTCGCGGGCCTGCCGCCGCTGCCCGGTGCCGCACCGGTGCCGCGCTGGCTGCTGGTCGTGCCCGCCGACGCGGCGGCCCGTGCCTGGACGTCGCTGGCCACGGCCGCGACGCCGGTCTCGGGCGCCGCCTGGCGCCGCACCGAGGTGCTCGCCGGCATTCCGCGGATCGTCCCCGGCACCGTCGAGCTCTTCGTGCCGCAGATGCTGAACTTCGAGTCGGTCGACGGGGTGAACTTCCGCAAGGGCTGCTACCCGGGGCAGGAGGTGGTCGCACGCAGCCAGTACCTCGGCAAGCTCAAGCGCCGGATGTTCCTGGCGCACGGCGACGGCGCACCGCCCGAGCCGGGCAGCGACGTCGTGCCCGCGGCCGGCGGCGAGCCCTGCGGGCAGGTGGTGCTCGCCGGGCCCGACGGCGCCGGCGGCTTCGACGCGCTGTTCGAGTCGCAGGTGGCCGCGCTCGAGGCCGGCACGGTGCTCGCCGGTGACCGGCCGCTCGCGCTCGGCGCGCTGCCGTACGTGCTCAAGGCCATCGATTGAGCGGCTCGGCCGAGGCGCCGCCGCCGCTGGACGTCTACGTGTGGTACGAGGCCGATCCGGCCGACGACGCCCGGGTGCGCGACGCGGTCGAGCGGCTCGCCGAAGCGATGGTCCGCGGCGGCACCGACCCGCTGCACGAGCGCCCGCGGCTGCTCAAGCGCCCTGAGACGACGCTGCGCGACGGCGCCCCCCGATCGACCTGGATGGAGGTCTGGCCGGCGGTGTCGCGCCATGCGCTCGACGGATGGCTCGCCCGACTCGAGACCGGCGCGCGCGACGCCGGCGCGACCGCTCTCGCGCGCGGCGGCCGCCACGTCGAGGTCTTCGAGCCGCAGCCCGCGCCGCGGGTGCGCTGACGGCCGTTCAGCGCAGCGCGCGCCGCATCATCCGGTGCGGGATGCCGCAGTCGTCGTGGACCTCGCCGTAGGCGACGAAGTCGTGCCGCGCGTAGAAGCCGATCGCGTGGCACTGCGAGGACAGCTCGACGGCCGCGTCGCCGCGTGCCTGCGCGATCTCGACCAGTCGCAGCAGCACCCGAGCGCCGATCCCGGTGCCGCGATGCGCGGCGCGCACCGCCATCCGGCCGATGTGCGCGTCGGGCAGCAGTCGGCCGGTCGCGACCGGCGCACCGTCGACATAGGCGACCGCGTGCACCGAGCGCTCGTCGTGCCCGTCCCATTCCTCCGACTCGGGGCAGCCCTGCTCGATGACGAACACCTCGAGCCGGATCGGCGCCGCATCGGCGCACATCGCGTCCCAGTCGCCGGTGCGGACCTCGACCCCGGTCGCGCGGGCGGGCCGGGCTCCGCGCGGCGGCCCGCCGCTCACGGCCGCGCGAACGCGCGCCGCAGCGCCGCGGCCGCGTCGGCGTGCGCGCGCTTGGCCGTGGGCACGAAGCCGCCGTGCTGGAAGAACGCGTGGATCATGCCGGCGTACTCGACCGCGTCGACCTCGACCCCGGCCGCGCGCAGCTTCGCGGCGTACGCGCGGTCGTCGTCGCGCAGCGGATCGTGGTCGGCGATCCCGATCCACGCGGGCGCGACACCACGCAGGTCGGGGTGCGACAGCGGCGAGAAGCGCCAGTCGTCGCGATCGGTCTCGCCGCGCACGTAGTTCGCGAAGAACCACGCGACGACGTCGAAGTCGAGGAGGTAGCCGCGGCCGAACTCGCGGTGCGAGGCCGACGCCTGCACCCCGGCGACGCCCGGATAGATGAGCAGCTGCAGCGCGAGCGGCCAGCCCAGGTCGCGCGCGTGGATCGCGCACGCGGTCGCGAGCGTGCCGCCTGCGCTGTCGCCGCCGACCGCGATCCGCGCGGGGTCGACGCCGAGCGCATGCGCCTCGCTCCGCAGCCACGCGAGCGACTCGAACGCGTCGTCGGCGGCGGCCGGGAACGGATGCTCGGGGGCGAGCCGGTAGTCGACCGACAGCACCACGCAGTCGCCGTCGCGCGCGAGCATCCGGCAGATGCGGTCGTGGGTGTCGACGGAGCCGATCGTGAAGCCGCCGCCGTGGAAGTACAGGAGCGCCGGCATCGGGTCGGCCCAACCGTGCTCGCGCGGCACGTAATGGCGGATCCGCAGCGTGCGCCCGGGCAGCGCGACCTGCAGGTCCTCGAGCGCGTGCATCGCGGCGGGCGCGATGTCGAGCGTCGCGGCGACCTGCTCGTAGTGCGCCCGGGCCGCGGCGGCGCCGATGTCCGGATAGCGGGGCCCGCCGGCCTTTTCCACCCAGGCGAGCAGCTTCGCGACCTGCGGGTCCAGCGACAGGCCGCTCATGCCTCGACGAACCCGCGGATCAGCGATGCGACCCGGTCCGGCGCCTCGTGCGCGAGCCAGTGCGAGCACTCGGGCACGCGCTCGACCACCAGGTCGGGCACGAGCGCGTCGAGCCCGTCGAGCAGTGTCGGCAGCAGCGCCTGGTCGCGCACGCCCCAGATCACCATCGTCGGCACGCGGACGACGAACTTCGCCGGATCGAGCTTCAGCCGCTTCGCGCCGGGGTCGTCGCCGTCCGGAGGGTACAGCGGCGAGGCGCGGTAGTAGTTGACCCCGCCGGTGATGGCGCCCGGCCGGCCCCAGGCCGCGTGGTACGCGGCCCGGGTGTCCGCGTCGAACCACGGCGCCGGCGACACGCCGACGAAGAACCGGTCGAAGAGCGCGAAGTCGTCGGCGGCGAGCGCCGTCTCCGAGCCGGGCTTGCGCAGCCAGTTCATGTACGCGCTCGCCGCCTGCTGCGCCGGTTCGTCGGCGAGCAGTCGCGCGAACGGCACCGGGTGCGGCGCGTTGAGGATCACGAGCTTCGAGACGCGGTGCGGCTTCGCCGTCGCGAGCGCCCACGCGCACGCGCCGCCCCAGTCGTGCGCGACGACCACCGCGCGCTCGTGGCCGAGCGCACGGATCAGCCCGTCCAGGTCGCCGACCAGCCGGTCGGCGCGGTAGGCGTCGACGCCCTCGGGCTTGTCCGACAGGTTGAAGCCGCGCAGGTCCGGTGCGACGGCGTGCCAGCGGTCGGCGAACGCCGGCAGCACGTCCTTCCACGCGTACCAGAACTCCGGGAAGCCGTGGACGAACAGCATCAGCGGCGCGCCTTCGAGGCCGACTTCCGCGCAGTGCAGGTGCACCCCGGGCTGCACCTCGACGAAGCGGCCGGTGCGGATCGAAGCGTGCACGCCGGTCATCTCACCGGGCCTTGGCCGCCACGTCCGGCTTGTAGGTGAACGGGTCGGTCGGATTGCGCCGCTGCACCACGTCCTGCATGCGCAGCTCGATCGACGGCATCATCCGATCGTGCGTGACGACGTAGAAGCGGTCCTCGCGCACCGCGTCGAAGGTCATCTCGGCGACCTGCGCCGCGCTGATCTTCCCCGAGCTCACCGCCTTGTCGAGCTGCGCCTTGAGCGCTGCCTGCGAGGCCGTCATCGGCGCGTCGTTCGACATGTCCGCCGGCCGGTTGCGCTCCGACTGGTTGATGCCGGTCGGCACGAAGGCCGGGCACAGCACGGTGACGCCGACCTTCGAGCCGACCAGCCGCAGGTCGTGGTACAGCGTCTCGGACAGCGACACCACCGCGTGCTTCGACGCGTTGTAGGTCGCCATCATCTGCGCGTTGATCAGCCCCGCGACCGACGAGGTGTTGACGATGTGCGTCGGCTCGTCCTGCGCGAGCAGGATCGGCGTGAACACGCGCACGCCGTGCACCACGCCCATCAGGTTCACGCCCAGCACCCACTCCCAGTCGCGGACGCTGTTCTCCCACGCGAGGCCGCCGACCGCGACCCCGGCGTTGTTGAACACCAGGTGCGCGGCGCCGTAGGCGTCGACCGTGCGCGCGCCCAGCCGCTCGACGTCCTCCGCCTTCGAGACGTCGGTGCGCTCGCCGAACACCGTGGCCCCCTGCCCTTGCAGCTCGGCCACCGTCGCCGCGAGCGCGTCGGCCTGCACGTCGGCCAGCGCGAGCCGCATGCCGAGCTTCGCGCCGATCCGCGCGAACTCGCGGCCGAAGCCGCTGCCCGCGCCGGTGATCACCGCGACCCGCCCTGCGAAGTCCTTCATGCCTCGGCCCCTGCCGCCGTTCCGACGTCGGACCGCGCGCTCACTGGTCGTAGCCCGGGTTGCGGCGGTCGAGCTTGCGCTTCATCGCCGCGTAGACCTCGGAGATCGGCAGCGCGTTGCGCTGCACCGACAGCGCGTGCTTGACGGTGTCCATCACCGGCTCGCCGACCTCGATCACCTCGCCGCCCGCGAGCGCGCCGACCTGGATCTGGCAGGCCGACTCGAAGGTGTACATGTGCAGGAACGCGTCGCCGACGGTGCGCCCGACGGTCAGCAGCCCGTGGTTGCGCAGCATCAGGTAGTTGGCCGTGCCCAGGTGCTGCTGCAGTCGCGTGCGCTCGTCGTCGCGCACCGCGATGCCCTCGTAGTCGTGGTAGGCGAGCGAGTTCATGATGACCGTCGCCTGCTGCGAGATCGGCAGCAGCCCCCGCTTCATCGCCGACACCGCGACGCCTGCGCGGGTGTGGGTGTGCAGCACGCAGCCGGCGTCCTCTCGGGCCGCGTGGATCGCGCTGTGGATCACGAAGCCGGCCGGGTTCACCTTGTAAGGCGTCGGCACCACCGGGTTGCACTGCATGTCGATCTTGACCAGCGACGAGGCGGTGATCTCGTCGAAGGTCAGCCCGTACGGGTTGATCAGGAAGTGGTGCTCGGGCCCGGGGATCTTCGCCGAGATGTGCGTGAACACCAGGTCGTCCCAGCCGTGCAGCGCGATGAGCCGGTAGCAGGCGGCGAGGTCGACCCTCAGCTGCCACTCCTGCTCGGACACCTGCGCCCTGATCGTCGATTGCGGTGCGTTCATGTCGTCTCTCCCTGTGGTGGGTGCGTGTCGGGGGGCTGCGGTTCAGTCGAGCGAGACCAGCTGCTTGCCGAGGTTCTCGCCCCGCAGCAGGCCGATGAAGGCGGCGGGCGCCGAATCGAGCCCCTTCGCGATCGTCTCACGGTACTTCAGCGTGCCGTCGGCGACCTTCGCGGCGAGCTCGGCGAGCGCCGGCGGCCACGCGTCCGGGACCTCGGACACGATGAAGCCCTGGATCTTCAGCCGGTTGATCAGCACCGAGTTGAAGCGCTGCACTGGGATCGGCTCGTCGTTGTAGCCGGCGATCAGCCCGCAGACCGCGATCCGGCCGAACGCGTTCATCCGGCCGAGCACCGCATCGAGCACCGCGCCGCCGACGTTCTCGAAGTAGCCGTCGATGCCGCCCGGCGTCGCGGCGGCCAGGTCGGCCTCGAGGCGGCCCGCCTTGTAGTCGACGCAGGCGTCGAAGCCGAATTCGTCGACGACGATCCGGCACTTCGCCTCGCCGCCGGCCACGCCGACGACGCGGCAGCCCTGCGCCTTCGCGAGCTGGCCGACCACCGAACCGACCGCGCCCGAGGCGGCCGAGACGACGACCGTCTCGCCGGCCTTCGGCGCGATGATCCGGTTGAGCCCCACCCACGCGGTCACGCCCGGCATGCCGGCGACGCCGAGGTAGGCCTGCATCGGCACGCGCGACGCGTCGACGCGGCGCAGGCCGCCGCCGCCGTCAGACAGGCCGTAGTGCTGCCAGCCGAAGCCGCCGACGACCACGTCGCCGGCTGCGAACTTCGGATGCCGGCTCTCGACGACCTCGCCGACGGTGCCGCCGACCATCGTGTCGCCGATCTTCTGCGGCTGGCGGTACGACTTGCGGTCGTTCATCGCGCCCCGCATGTAGGGGTCGAGCGACAGGAAGCGGTTGCGCACCAGCAGGTGCCCGTCGGGCACGGCCGGGACGGGCACCTCCTCGAGGCGGAAGTGCTCGGGCTTCACCGCGCCGTCGGGACGGGCGGCGAGGACGATGCGGCGGTTGACGGTCATCGGGTCTCCTGGGGAATCGGGGTCAGGCGTCGGACGGCTTCTCGGTCGAACCCGCTCGCGGCACCCAGAGCTTGAACGTGCCGTTGGCGCGCGCCACCAGCCGGCCCTGCTCGTCGCGCGCCTCGCCCTCGCAGAACATCAGCGAGGTCGCCTTGTGCACGCATTCGGCGCGGATCGTCAGCCGGCCGGCGCCGGGGCGGATGAAGGTGGTCTTCATCTCGACGGTGATCGTGTTGACCGGCGCGTCGTAGTCGTCGGTGTGCGCGGCCCGGCCGGCGATCGCCAGCGCCGCGTCGAGCACCGTCATCACCACGCCGCCGTGCGCGACCTGCATCGAGTTGCACAGCTCGGGCCGCACGGTGATCGCGAGCTCGCAGCGGCCCTGCCCGAACGACACCAGCTCGACGCCGAGGTGGTCGAGGAACGGGATGCGCCGCCGCTTGCCGTCGGGGAACTCCACGCGTTGCGCCTCAGGCCGCCATCACGCCGCCGTCGACCGCCAGCACCTGGCCGGTGACGTGCTTGCCGGCATCCGAGCACAGCAGCACCGCCGGGCCCTTCAGGTCCTCGGCGTCGCCGAGCCGGCCGAGCGGCGCGTGCGCGGTCAGCGCCGAGCCCTTCTGCGCGAGCAGGCCGCGGGTCATCTTGGTCTCGAAGAAGCCGGGCGCGAGCGCATTGACGTTGATGTCGTGCTCGCCCCACTCGGCGGCCAGCGTGCGGGTGAAGTTCACCAGCGCGCCCTTGGTCGTGTTGTAGCCGATCATCTCGCCCTCGTCGGGGCGGTTGCCGCGCAGGCCGGCGATCGACGCGACGTTGAGCACCTTGCCGCGGCGGCGCGGGATCATCGAGCGCTTGCCGATCGCCTGGGTCAGCAGGAACACGCCGGTCAGGTTCACGTTCAGCAGCTTGAGCCACGCGTCGAACGGGTAGTCCTCCATCGGCGCGGCCCAGTTGGCGCCGGCGTTGTTGACGAGGATGTCGACGTCCCCGAGCCGCGCGAGCGCCGCGTCGACGAAGGCGGCCACCGATTCGGGCTTGCCCATGTCACCCGGGATCGCCAAGGCCTTGATGCCCATCGCGGTCAGGTGAGCGACCGCCTGCTCGAGCTCGTCGGCCTTGCGGGCGGTCAGCAGCACCTCGGCGCCCATCTCGCCGAGCCCCTCGGCGATCTGCAGGCCGAGGCCGCGCGAGCCGCCGGTGACGATCGCGGTGCGGCCGGTGAGGTCGAGCAGCTGGCGCAGGGACATCGTGTTTCCGTGGGGGTCAGAACCACGCGTCGCGCATGTCGAGCGTGGTGGTGTCGATCGAGTCGAGCAGGTCCAGCATCGGGCCGATCCGCGGCAGCTCCCAGCGCAGGAAGTACCGGGCCGCCTGCAGCTTGCCGGCGTAGAAGTCGCGGTCGGCGTCGGATGCGGGCGTCGCGGCCTGCGCGACCATCGCCTGCTCGAGCCACTGCCAGGCGACGACGAGGTGCCCGAACGCCTCGAGGAACACCGAGGCGTTGGCGAGCGTCACGTTCAGGTCGCCGACTGCATGCAGCCGGCGCACCGTCGCGAACACGCGCGAGGCCGCGGCGGCGAGCTGCCGGCCCATCGCCGCGAGCTCATCGCCCGCCGGCCCCCGCGCGGCGAGGGCGGCCGCGCGGGCGGCGCAGTCCTCGACCTCGCCGGCGAACAGCATCGCGGCCTTGCCCTGCCCGATCACCATCTTGCGCCCGAGCAGGTCGAGCGCCTGGATGCCGTGCGTGCCCTCGTGGATCGGGTTGAGCCGGTTGTCGCGGTAGAACTGCTCGACGTCGTAGTCGCGGGTGTAGCCGTAGCCGCCGTGCACCTGGATCGCGAGCGAGTTCGCCTCCAGGCACCACTGCGAGGGCCAGCTCTTGACGATCGGCGTCAGCAGCTCGAGCAGCCAGGTCGCGCGCTCGCGCAGCGCGTCGTCGCCGGTCTGCTCGTCGTCGACGAGCCGCGCGCAGTACAGGCACAGCGCCAGCCCGCCCTCGGCGTACGCCTTCTGCGCCAGCAGCATGCGCCGCACGTCGGCGTGCTCGACGATCGGCACCTGCGGCGACGACGGGTCCTTCGCCTGCGGATGCCGGCCCTGCGGCCGGTTGCGCGCGTAGTCGAGCGCATGGAGGTAGCCGGTGTAGCCGAGCGCCGCCGCGCCGAGCCCGACGCCGATTCGCGCCTCGTTCATCATGTGGAACATGCAGGCGAGACCCTTGCCCGCCTCGCCGACCAGCCAGCCGATCGCGCCCGCCTCGCCGCCCGGCCGGAAGCGCCCCTCGCCGAAGTTCAGCAGCGTGTTGGTCGTGCCGCGGAAGCCCATCTTGTGGTTCAGCCCGGCGAGGGTCACGTCGTTGCGCTCGCCGACCGAGCCGTCGTCGGCCAGCAGCTTCTTCGGCACGAGGAAGAGCGAGATGCCCTTCGTCCCCGGCACGAGCTTCCCGTCCGGCCCGGGGATCTTCGCGAGCACCAGGTGGACGATGTTCTCGGTCAGCTCGTGCTCTCCGCCCGAGATCCACATCTTGTTGCCGAAGAGGCGATAGCTGCCGTCGGTGCGTGGCTCGGCGCGGGTGCGGATGTCGGACAGCGACGAGCCGGCCTGCGGCTCGGACAGGCACATCGTCCCGTAGAAGCGGCCGGACAGCAGGTGCGGCACCCAGGTCGCCTTCTGCGCCTCGGTACCGTGCGCGAGCAGCAGGTTCGCGTTGCCCTGCGTGAGGAACGGATACCCGACCCCCGCGACGCTCGCCGCGTCGAACCACGCGAAGCAGGCCTTGGCGAGCGTCACCGGCAGCTGCATGCCGCCGTGCTCGTAGTCGTTGCCGGCGCAGATCAGGCCGGCCTCGTTGAACACCTTCAGCGCCGCCTTCAGCGGCTCGGGCGTGTGGACGCGCTCGCCGTCGAAGCTCGGCTCCTCGGCGTCGAGCAGCTTGTTGATCGGCTTGAAGTGCTCGGTGGCGATCTTCGCGCTGGTGTCGAGCGCCGCCTCGAAGGTCTCGCGCGAATGGTCGGCGTAGCGCGGCCGCTCGCACAGGCGCTCCACCTGGAGCCACTCGTAGAGCAGGAACGCGAGGTCGCGGGGGTTCAGCAGCTTCGAATCCACGGGTCGGTTCCTCTGCGTGGGCGGCGCGTG
>JBILTM010000050.1:0-27444 GCA_044371545.1 Burkholderiaceae bacterium | reverse complement strand
CCCGGTCCACACTCAGGCGATCTCGAACAGCCCGGCCGCGCCCATGCCGCCGCCGATGCACATCGTGACGACGCCGAGCTTCGCGCCCCGGCGCTTGCCCTCGATCAGCAGGTGGCCGGTCAGGCGCTGGCCCGACACGCCGTAGGGGTGGCCGACCGCGATCGCGCCGCCGTTGACGTTGAGCTTGTCGTTGTCGATGCCGAGCTGGTCGCGGATGTAGAGCACCTGCACCGCGAACGCCTCGTTCAGCTCCCACAGGTCGATGTCCGAGACCTTCAGGCCGTGGCGCTTGAGCAGCTTCGGCACCGCGAAGACCGGGCCGATGCCCATCTCGTCGGGCTCGCAGCCGGCGACCGCGAAGCCGCGGAACACGCCCATGATCGGCAGCCCCCGCTTCTCGGCGAGCGCGCGGTCCATCACCACGCACGCACCCGCGCCGTCGGAGAACTGCGACGCGTTGCCCGCCGCGATCACGCCGCCCTCGATCGCCGGCTTGATCTGCGAGACCCCCTCGTAGGTGGTGTCGCCGCGGATGCCCTCGTCGCGGTCGAGCACGACCTGCTTCGTCGTCTCGACGCCGGTCTGCTTGTCGACCACCTTCATGTCCACGGTGATCGGGGCGATCTCGTCCCGGGTCTTTCCGGCCGCCGCGGCGGCCGCGGCGCGCTGCTGCGACTGCACGCCGTAGCGGTCCTGAGCCTCGCGCGCGATGCCGTAGCGCTTGGCGACCATCTCGGCCGTCTGCAGCATCGGCCAGTAGACCTCGGGCTTCGACTTCTTCAGGCCCGGGTCGACCAGGTCTTTCTTGTTCATGTCGTTCTGCACGAGCGAGATCGACTCGACGCCGCCGGCGACGTAGACGTCACCCTCGCCCGCCATGATCCGCTGCGCCGCCAGCGCGATCGTCTGCAGGCCCGACGAGCAGAAGCGGTTGACGGTCATGCCGGACACGGAGACCGGGCAGCCGGCCGCCAGCGCGATCTGGCGCGCGATGTTCGAGCCGGTCGCGCCCTCGGGGTTCGCGCAGCCCATGATCACGTCCTCGACCTCGGCGGCCTCGATGCGGGCGCGCTCGAGCGCGGCCTTGACGGCATGGCCGCCCATGGTCGCGCCGTGGGTCATGTTGAGCGAGCCGCGCCAGGATTTCGCGAGGCCGGTGCGGGCGGTGGAGACGATGACTGCTTCACGCATTGAAGTGCTCCCTGTGGATTCGGTTCGGTGGGTCGGTCAGCCGTTGAAGCGCTTGCCTTCGGCGGCGAGCTTCGCCAGCAGCGGGGCGGGCTTCCAGAACGTCGGATCGGCGTTCGGGTTCGCCGCGAAGCCCTTCATGATCTCGACGACCTTGGGCAGCCCGACGGTGTCCGCGTAGAACATCGGCCCGCCGCGGTAGCGCGGGAAGCCGTAGCCGGTCAGGTAGATGATGTCGATGTCGGAGGCGCGCAGCGCGATGCCTTCCTCGAGGATGTAGGCCGCCTCGTTGACCATCGCGAGCAGCAGCCGGTGCACGATCTCCTCGTCGGAGATCTGGCGCGGCGTCACGCCGAGGCGCGCCCGCTCCTCGACCAGCATCTTCCCGACCACGTCCGACGGATACGCGGTGCGGTCGCCCGGCTTGTAGTCGTACCAGCCGGCCGAGGTCTTCTGGCCGTAGCGCCCCATCTCGCAGAGCAGGTCCGCGGTCTTGCTGTAGCGCAGGTTCGGCTTCTCGAGGTAGCGGCGCTTGCGGATGTACCAGCCCACGTCGTTGCCGGCGAGGTCGCCCATCCGGAACGGGCCCATCGCGAAGCCGAAGCGCTCGATCGCGCCGTCGACCTGCTGCGGCGTGCAGCCTTCCTCGAGCAGGAAGCCCGCCTGGCGCGAGTACTGCTCGATCATCCGGTTGCCGATGAAGCCGTCGCAGACGCCCGAGACGACGCCGACCTTCTTGATCTTCTTGGCGAGCGCCATCGTCGTGGCGAGCACGTCCTTGGAGGTCGCCTTGCCGCGCACCACTTCGAGCAGCCGCATCACGTTGGCCGGCGAGAAGAAGTGCGTGCCGATCACGTCCTGCGGGCGCTTGGTGAACGACGCGATCTTGTCGACGTCCAGCGTCGAGGTGTTCGATGCGAGGATGGCCCCCGGCTTCATCGTCGCGTCGAGCGTCTCGAACACCGTCTTCTTGACGGCCATGTCCTCGAACACCGCCTCGACGACGATGTCGGCCTGCGCGAGGTCGGCGTAGGCCAGCGTCGGCCTGATCATCGCCATCCGCTGCTCGACCTGCTCCTGCGTCATCCGGCCCTTCTTGGCCGTCGCCTCGTAGTTCTTGCGGATCGTGGCGACGCCGCGGTCGAGCGCCTCCTGCTTGGTCTCCAGCAGCACGACCGGGATGCCGGCGTTGATGAAGTTCATCGTGATGCCGCCGCCCATCGTGCCGGCGCCGATGACGGCGGCCGACTTGACCGGACGGGTCGGCGTGTCGTCGGGCACGTCCGGAATCTTGGCCGCGGTGCGCTCGGCGAAGAACGCGTGGCGCATCGACTTCGACTCGGTGCCGTCGATCAGTTCCCCGAACAGCGTGCGCTCGACCAGCATCCCCTCGTCGAACGGCTTCTTGACCGCCGCCTCGACGCATTCGAGGTTCTTCATCGGCGCCGGGTAGCCGCGGTAGGTCTTCGCGACGTGCTCGCGGGCCTGCGCGAAGAACGCGTCGGCGCCGCCGGGCAACGACGCCGGATCGACGGACTTGTCGCGGATCTTCGGGCGCGCCGCGCCCGCGGCGACCACCTCGCGCGCGAACGCGATCGCGCCGGCGACCAGGTCGCCCTCGACGATCTTCGAGCCGTAGCCCAGGCGGATCGCCTCCTCGGCCTTGATCGGGTTGCCGGTGACGATCATGTCGAGCGCCTTGGCCGCGCCGATCAGGCGGGGCAGGCGCTGCGTGCCGCCGGCGCCAGGCAGCAGGCCGAGGTTGACCTCGGGCAGGCCGATCATCGTGCCGGGGGCGCAGACGCGGTAGTGGCAGCCGAGCGCGAGCTCGTTGCCGCCGCCGAGCGCGAGCCCGCCGACCGCGGCGACGACCGGCTTGGGCGCGCCCTCGATCAGCGCGATCAGGTCCTGCAGGTTCGGGGCAGCCGACGACTTCGGCGTGTTGAACTCGCGGATGTCGGCGCCGCCCGAGAACGCGCGCGCGGTGCCGGTCAGCACGACCGCCTTGACCGAGGCGTCGGCCATCGCCTTGCGGATGCCGGCGTCGATGCCGGTACGCAGGTCGAAGCCCAGGCCGTTGACCGGGGGGTTGTCCATCACGATGACGGCGATCTCGCCGTCCTGGCGGTAGCTGGCTTGGGTCATGGCACCGGATCTCCTCGGAAAACGAACGGTCGTGCTTTTATTGGGACGGAAAAAACGGGCGGAGGCAGCGCCTGCCCGTCGGTGACCTGTCGCCCGCCACTATACCGAAGGTCGGCGGCGGACGTGATGCTCGCGCGCTCCGCGCGCTGCGCCGTTCGCGGGACGGCCGGAGCAGTGCTCCGTGGCGGAACGGATCGCCCGGAGCCGTCCGGGCAGTGCCCGGACCCTGCCGTGCAACCGGGCGTCTTCGCCGCCCTCTGCACGGGTCCCGCTCACACCTCCAGCCACTCCTTGCGCACCTGGGCGTTGGCCCGCAGGTCGGCCGGGCTCCCCTCGAACACGATGTGGCCGTGGCCCATCACGTAGACGCGCTGCGAGATGTCGAGCGCGATCGCGAGCTTCTGCTCGACCAGCAGGATCGAGATGCCGCGCCGCTCGAGCTCCTTCAGGTACTGGGCGACCTGCTCGACGATCTTCGGCGCGAGCCCCTCGGTCGGCTCGTCGATCATGATCAGGTCCGGGTCGCCCATCAGCGTGCGGCACAGTGTCAGCATCTGCTGCTCGCCGCCCGACAGCACGCCCGCCTGCGTGTGCTGGCGCTCCTTGAGCCGCGGGAACATCCCGTACATGTCGTCGATCGACCAGCGGCCCGCGGTCTTGCCCTTCAGACCGAGGATCAGGTTCTGCTCGACGGTCAGCGTCGGGAAGATGTCGCGGTTCTCGGGCACGTAGCCCAGGCCCTTGTGCGCGATCTCGTAGGCCTTCAGCCCGAGGACCTCCTCGCCCTTGAAGCGGACCGAGCCGGCGCCCGTGACCAGCCCCATCACCGTCTTGACGGTCGTCGAGCGGCCGACGCCGTTGCGCCCGAGCAGGCTCACGATCTCGCCCCGGCCGACGTTCAGGTCCACGCCGTGCAGCACGTGGCTCTTGCCGTAGTAGGCGTGCAGGTCCTTGACTTCAAGCATCGGCTCGGCCATGGGCGTCCTCCGTCAGCGTGGTGCCGAGGTAGGCCTCCTGCACCGCGGCGTTCTCGCGGATCCGCGCCGGCGCGTCCGACGCGATCACCTGGCCGTAGACCACCACCGAGATCCGGTCGGCGAGCCCGAACACCACGCTCATGTCGTGCTCGACCATCACCAGCGTCTTGCCCTCGGTCATCCGCCGGATCAGCTCGACCGCCGCGTCCGACTCCGAGCGGCTCATGCCCGCGGTCGGCTCGTCGAGCAGGATCACCTCGGCGCCGCCCGCGACGGTGATGCCGATCTCGAGCGCGCGCTGCTCGGCGTAGGTCAGCAGGCCGGCCATCGTGTCGCGCCGGCCGCGCAGGCCGATCCGCTGCACGATGTCCTCGGCGCGCGCGGCGGCGTCCTTCAGCGCATCGAGCCTGTGCCAGAACGAGTACTTGTAGCCGAGCGGGTACAGGGTGGCGCAACGCACGTTCTCGAACACCGACATCCTCGGGAAGATGTTGGTGATCTGGAAGCTGCGAGACAGCCCGAGCCGGTTGATCTCGAAGGGCTTGAGTCCCGTGATGTCGCGCCCGCCGAGCTCGATGCGCCCGGCGCTCACCGGGAAGCGGCCCGAGATGAGGTTGAACAGCGTCGACTTGCCCGCGCCGTTCGGGCCGATCACGGCGTGCCGCTCGCCCTTCGGGATGTCGAGGTCGACGCCGCGGATGATCTCGGTCTTGCCGAAGCTCTTGCGGACGCCCGACAGCTTGAGTGCGGAGGTGGTCATCGTGCGTCCCGTCAGACCCGCTGCTCGCGCTGGATCTGATCCTCGATCTTCTCCTGGACCGCGCCCCACTCGCGGGCGAAGTAGCGTCGCATCGACTCGAACGACGCCGCGCCCGCGGCCAGGATGCCGAACGCGAGCACCCAGAACGCCGGGTCGGCGCCGTCCGCGGGGAAGCCGAAGATCACCGTCTTCGAGCCGGCCGCGAAGTTGAGCGTCAGGTGGTAGCTCATCTCGACGACCAGGATGATGCCCACCAGCAGCACCAGCCCGGTCATCAGCACCCCGACGTACGGATCGCGCAGCCGGCCGAACAGCCTGTACTTCGCGACGCGCAGGTTCATCAGGATCAGCGAGGCGACGCCGCCGGGCGCGTACATCACCATCAGCACGAAGAACACGCCGAGGTAGAACTGCCAGGCCTTGGTCCACTCCGACAGCGCGACCGCGAACAGCACGAAGATCACCGAGCCGAGGATCGGGCCGAAGAAGAACATCGCGCCGCCGATGAACGCGGCGAGCAGCACGCCGCCCGAGCGCAGCGCCGACACGTTCTCGGCGGTCACGATCTCGAAGTTGATCGCGGCGAGCCCGCCCGAGATCCCGGCGAAGAAGGCCGAGACGATCAGCACCAGATAGCGCACGCGCTGCGTGTTGTAGCCGAGGAACTCGGCCCGCTCCGGGTTGTCGCGGACCGCGTTCGAGATCCGGCCGAGCGGCGTGTGGGAGAACGCGAACATCGCGATCATCGACACGAAGCACCAGACCGCGATCAGGTAGTAGACCTGGATCGCCGGGCCGTAGGTGATGCCGAGGACCGGCTCGCCGACCACGCGGTTGCTCGAGATGCCGCCCTCCCCGCCGAAGAAGCCGGGGAACATCAGCGAGGCCGCGAACACCATCTCGCCGATGCCGAGCGTGATCATCGCGAACGGCGTGCCGGACTTCTTGGTGGTCACGTAGCCGAACAGCACGCCGAACACCGCGCCGAAGATGCCCCCGACCAGCGGGATCATCGAGATCGGCAGCGGCAGCGTGCCGGCGCCGACCCAGTTCATCGCGTGGATCGCGAAGAACGCGCCCAGCCCCGAGTAGACCGCGTGCCCGAACGACAGCATGCCGCCCTGGCCGAAGATCATGTTGTAGGACAGCGCGAAGATGATCAGCATGCCCATTTGCGAGAGCAGCGTGATCGCGAAGCCCGAGCGGAACACCAGCGGCGCGACCAGGAACGCGACCGCGGTCAGGCTCCAGACGAGCCAGCGACCGACGTCGACCGGGGCGAAGCGGACGGTGCGTCCGCGCGAAGGGATGGCGCTCATCGTCGTCAGCCCTCCCGGGTGCCCATCAGGCCCTTCGGCCTGAAGATCAGGATCAGCACCAGCAGCACGTAGGGCAGCACCGGCGCGACCTGCGACACGGTCAGTTTCAGCAGCTCGTAGCCCAACACGTCCGGCCCGATCTTCAGGCCGACGTCCTCCGCGAGCTTGAGCCCCGAGTAGTCGATCGCGATGGCGAAGGTCTGCATCACCCCGATCAGCAGCGAGGCGACGAACGCGCCGGCGAGCGAGCCCATGCCGCCGACGACGGTGACGACGAAGATGATCGAGCCCACCAGCGCAGCCATCGACGGCTCGGTGACGAACGCGTTGCCGCCGATGACGCCCGCGAGCCCGGCGAGCGCGGTGCCGCCGGCGAAGGTCAGCATGAAGACGCGCGGCACGTTGTGGCCGAGCGCCTCGACGGTCTCGGGGTGGGTCAGCGATGCCTGGATCACCAGCCCGATCCGGGTCCGGGTCAGCATCAGCCAGATCGCGACCAGCATCAGCACCGCGACCAGCATCATGAACCCGCGGTACTTCGGGAAACTGGTGGTGAAGAGCGTGAAGAGCGGGCCCTGCAGCTCGGCCGGCACCTGGTACGGCACCGCGGCGCGTCCCCAGACGATCTGCACCAGCTCCACGATGATGTACGACAGCCCGAAGGTGAAGAGCAGTTCGGGCACGTGCCCCCACTTGTGCACGCGGCGCAGCCCGTACTTCTCGACGAGCGCGCCGAGCGCGCCGACCACGATCGGCGCGATGACGAGCGCGGGCCAGTAGCCGACCCACACGCTGATCTGGTAGGCGACGTACGCGCCGATCATGTAAAACGACGCGTGCGCGAAGTTCAGCACGCCCATCATGCTGAAGATCAGCGTCAGGCCCGAGGCGAGCATGAACAGCAGCAGCCCGTAGCTGACGCCGTTCAGCAGCGAGATCAGGAAGAATTCCACGACGAGAGTCCGCGCGGGGTCCGGGGCGAGGTTCGGGGTCGGCGGGCGCGCCGGAGCGCCCCCGCGTCGGGGGACGGCCGGGCGCGGCCCGGCACGCCGGATCGGGCCGGCGCGCGTGCGCCGGCCCGGCCGGTCAGGGCTTGGGCGGCTTCTTCATCTGGCAGGAGGTCGGCTGGGCCGCGACGTACGGGTCGAGCCGGGTCTCCATGCGCCAGCCGTAGCCGGTGTTCTCCTGGTCGTACAGCACCTTCTTGCCGTCGACCTTCGCCCAGGTCGCGACGTAGACCGCCTGCTGCAGCTGGTGGTCCGAGGCGCGCATCTCGACCTCGCCGTTGAGCGAGTTGAACTTCATGCCCGACATCGAGTGCGCGACCCGGACCGGATCGATCGACTTGGCGCGCTTGACGCCCTCGCCGAGCATCCGGAACGCGGTGTAGGTCGCCATCGCGTAGTAGTCGTCGTTGAACTTCTTCTTGAAGCCCTCGATGATCTGGTGGCCGACCTTGCCCTGCGGATCGTTGCCGTCCCAGTACGACACCACGCGCACGCGGTCGGCGCCGGAGGCGCCCATCTGCGTCGGCACGCCGGTCGTGCCGGCGTAGTAGGTGTAGAAGTTCGACTTCAGGCCGGCGTCGTTCGCCGCCTTGATCATCAGCGCGAGGTCGGAGCCCCAGTTGCCGGTGATCACCGTGTCGGCGCCGGCGGCCTTGATCTTCGCGATGTACGGCGCGAAGTCGCGCACCTGCATCAGCGGGTGGCGGTCCTTGCCGACCACCTGCACGTCGGGCCGCTTCTTCTTGAGGTACTCCTCGGCGGCCTTCTCGACCGAGTGGCCGAAGGCGTAGTCCTGGTTGATCAGGTACACCTTCTGGATCGACTTCTCCTTCGCCATGAAGGCGGTCAGCGCCTCCATCTTCATGTCGGCGTTGATGTCGAGCCGGAAGTGCCAGAAGCTGCACTTTTCGTTGGTCAGCGACGGGTCGACCGCGGCGTAGTTGAGATAGACGATCTCCTTGCCGGGGTTGCGCTCGTTGTGCTTGGTGATCGCGTCGGACAGCGCGATCGCGACGCCCGAGCCGTTGCCCTGCGCGACGTAGCGGAAGCCCTGGTCGATGATCGACTTGAGCACCGTCAGGCTCTCCTGCGGCGAGCCCTTGTTGTCGAAGACCGTGACCTCGAACTTGGTGTCCCCGGCCCACTTCTCCTTGTTGGCCAGGTCGGCGATGTACTGCCAGCTGCGCGCCATGTTCTGCCCGACCGGTGCGGCCAGGCCCGACTGCGGATCGATCAGGGCGACCTTGACGGTGCCCGACTGCGCGAACGCAGCGCCGGATGCGAAGCTGGCGACGAGCGCGAACGCGGCCGTCGAGGTACGGATGCCCATCGATTGTCTCCTGTCGTGTCGTTCGCTCGCCGCTGTCCACTGCAGCGGCGGCGCCTGATCATGCCCCGGTTTCAGGCGGTCGGCAACCGATAGTCCCTGAAGGTCTCGCGCAGCTTGGTCTTCAGGATCTTGCCGGTCGCCCCGAGAGGGATCGCGTCGACGAACTGGACGTCGTCCGGCGTCCACCACTTCGCGATCTTGCCCTCGTAGAACCGGATCAGCTCGTCCTTCGTCACCTCGGCGCCGGGCTTCTTCACGACGACCAGCAGCGGGCGCTCGTCCCACTTCGGGTGCGCGATGCCGATCACCGCGGCCTGCGCGACCGCCGGATGCGCGATCGCGAGGTTCTCGAGGTCGATCGAGCTGATCCACTCGCCGCCCGACTTGATCACGTCCTTGCTGCGGTCGGTGATCTGCATGTAGCCGTCGGCGTCGATGGTCGCGACGTCGCCGGTCGGGAACCAGCCCCGGCCTTCCGCGTCGTACGCAAGCGGATCGCCGCCCTCGCCCCTGAAGTACTCCCTGACCACCCACGGTCCGCGGACGAGCAGGTTGCCGTAGGCCTTGCCGTCCCACGCGAGCTCCTCGCCCTCGTCGTCGACGATCTTCATGTCGACGCCGAAGATCACATGGCCCTGCTTCTCGAGGACCTTCTGCTGCGCCTCCTTCGGCAGGTCCAGGTGCTTGTTCTGCAGCCGCGACAGCGTGCCGAGCGGTGACATCTCGGTCATGCCCCAGGCGTGGATCACGTCGACGCCGTACTGCTCCTGGAACGCGCGGATCATCGCCGGCGGGCAGGCCGAGCCGCCGATCACGGTGCGGCGGAAGGTCGAGAACTTCAGGTTGTTCGCCGACACGTGCTGCAGCAGGCCGAGCCACACCGTCGGCACGCCGGCCGAGTAGGTGACCTTCTCGCTCTCGAAGAGCTCGTAGATCGACTTGCCGTCGAGCGCCGGGCCGGGGAACACCAGCTTCGCGCCGACCAGCGGCGCGGTGTACGGCAGGCCCCACGCGTTGACGTGGAACATCGGCACGACCGGCAGGATCGAGTCGCGCGCCGACGCGCCCATCGCGTCGGGCAGCGCGGCCGCGTAGGCGTGCAGCACCGTCGAGCGGTGGCTGTACAGCGCGCCCTTGGGGTTGCCGGTGGTGCCCGAGGTGTAGCACAGGCCGCAGGCCGAGCGCTCGTCGAGCTCGGGCCAGACATAGCCCTCGGCGCCCTCGGCGAGCAGCTCCTCGTAGCAGAGCAGGTTCGGCACCTTCGTCGTCGCCGGCATGCGGTCGCGGGCGCACATCGCGATCCAGCCCTTCACGTTCGGGCAGTGCCCGGCGATCGCCTCGACGATCGGTGCGAAGGTCAGGTCGAAGGCGAGGTACGCGTCGTTCGCGTGGTTGACGATCCAGGCGATCTGCTCCGGGTGCAGTCTCGGGTTGATCGTGTGCACCACGCCGCCCAGGCCCGCGGCCGCGTAGTAGATCTCCATGTGCCGGTAGCCGTTCCACGCGAGCGTCGCGATCCGGTCGCCGACGTGCACGCCGCGCTTCGTGAACGCGTCGGCGAGTCGCGCCGAGCGGTCGTGGCAGTCGCGGTAGCTGTAGCGGTGCAGGTCGCCCTCGACCCGGCGGGAGACGATCTCGACGTCGGGGAAGTGGCGGGCGGCGTGGCGCAGCAGGTTGGACACGAGCAGCGGCATGTCCATCATCAGACCCTGCATGGGGCGTCTCCTGGGAGGAAGGTCTTCGGGGTCGGATCCACGGCCGGGGCCGGGCGGCGCGCGCCGTGGAGGCGAGGATGGTGGCCACCGCAAGCCCGCCCGTCAAGCAGGGTCAAGACGGCCGCGCTGCGCACGCGCGGGCCGCGGCTTTAGAATACGAGGCCGCCATTCCCCTTCGTGCCCCGCCGCGCGTTCCCGCGCCGCCTGGCCGGTTCGTGCGGCCCACCCGGGCGCCCCCCAGAGACGATGAAGCTGCTCTTCGACCTCTTCCCGATCCTGCTGTTCTTCGCGGCCTTCAAGCTCGCCGACATCTACGTCGCGACGGGGGTCGCGATCGCCGCCACGGTGCTGCAGATCGCGTGGCTCAAGCTGCGCGGGCGCGCGGTCGAGCCGATGCAGTGGGCGAGCCTCGGGATCATCGTCGTGTTCGGCGGCATGACGCTGCTGTTCCACGACGAGACCTTCATCAAGTGGAAGCCGACGGTGCTCTACGGGCTGTTCGCGGCTGCGCTGCTGCTCGCGCCGAGGCTGACCGGGAAGAACCCGCTGCGCGCGATCATGGGGGCGCAGCTGTCGCTGCCGCCGCGGATCTGGCAGCGCCTGACCTGGGCGTGGGCCGGCTTCTTCGCGGCGATGGGCGCGCTGAACCTGTTCGTCGCCTACCGTTTCCCGCTCGAGACCTGGGTCGACTTCAAGGTGTTCGGCACCCTGGGCCTGACGATCGTGTTCGTGATCGTGCAGGCGGTGTGGATCGGCCGCCATGCCGAGGAGCCCGAGACCGGGGACGCCGGCCGATGAGACCGACGCTGGACGACCTGCGCGCGCGCTTCGAGGCGGCGTTTCCCGGCGACGCGATCGAGCTCGCCGACGACAGCCACCTGCACGCCGGGCATGCCGGCTCGGCCGGCGGCGCGGGGCACTACACGGTGCGGATCGTCTCGCCGCGCTTCCACGGCGCCTCGACCGTGGCCCGGCATCGCCTTGTGTATGATGCGGTGCGGGACTGGATGCCGCACCGCGTCCACGCGCTGGTGATCGTCGCCCGCACGCCGGCCGAGGCGTCCGCCTAGGGGCCGGTCCGGTTTTCCGGTGCGCTTCCCCGGCCCGCGTCGGCGGGCCCTTCTCCGTGCGGCCCGGCCGCCCGCCCCCCCACATCATCCCGAACGTCCATGAACGCATCCTTCCGTCGCACCCTGCCCGCCGTGATCGCCGTGCTGTCGATCGGTGTCGCGGGCGCAGCGCACGCGCAGAACGCGGCGATCGTCAACGGCAAGGCGATCCCCAAGTCCCGAGTCGACGACTTCGTCGCCGCGCTGACCCAGCAGGGCCGCCCCGACACGCCCGAGTTGCGCACCGCCGTGCGCGACGAGCTGATCGCGCGCGAGATCTTCGTTCAGGAGGCCGAGCGCAAGGGCCTGACCCGCAACGCCGAGGTCGCGCGCCAGCTCGACCAGACCCGCCAGGACATCCTGATCCGCGCGGTGATCCGCGACCACCTGAAGAACAACCCGGTCACCGACGCCGACGTGAAGGCCGAGTACGACAAGCTCACCAAGACCGCCGCCGGCGGCGACAAGGAATACCGCGCGCGCCACATCCTGGTCGAGTCCGAGGCCGAAGCGAAGTCGATCATCGACCAGCTGAAGAAGGGCGCGAAGTTCGAGGAGCTCGCGAAGAAGTCGAAGGATCCGGGCTCGGCCGCGAACGGCGGCGACCTCGACTGGAACGGGCCGGACACCTTCGTCAAGCCGTTCTCCGAGGCGATGGTGAAGCTGCAGAAGGGCCAGACGACCGACGTGCCGGTCAAGACCGACTTCGGCTGGCACGTGATCCGCCTCGACGACGTGCGTGACCAGGCACCGCCGCCGCTCGAGCAGGTCGGGCCGCAGATCAAGCAGGAACTCGAGCGCCGCCGGATCCAGACTCTGCAGACGGACCTGAAGGCGAAGGCGCGGATCCAGTAGAACCGCTGCTGCTGCGCCGCTCCGGACGCCCCGCCCCCGCGGGGCGTCGTCATTTCGGGGCCGGCGGCTCCGGATCGGCGGACGCGGCGCGGCGAGCGGCCCGCGCGGCCGCGCGGCGCTCGGCGAAGAACGCCTGCAGCGCGGCGCCGCACGCGTCGGCGAGCACGCCGCCGACCGAGGTCGCGTGGTGGTTGAGCCGCGGCTCGGCGAACAGGTCGACGACGCTGCCGCAGGCCCCGGTCTTCGGGTCGGCCGCGCCCCAGACCACGCGACGGATCCGCGCGTGCTGGATCGCACCCGCGCACATCGCGCAGGGCTCCAGCGTCACGTACAGGTCGCAGCCCGGCAGCCGGTAGTTGCCGAGCGTGCGCGCCGCGTCGCGCAGCGCCCCGACCTCGGCGTGTGCGGTCGGATCCTGTGCGCCGATCGGATGGTTCCAGCCGCGCCCGACGATCGCCCCGTCGCGCACGACCACTGCGCCGACCGGCACCTCGCCCGCGGCGCGCGCGCGCTCGGCGAGCTCGAGCGCCGCGCGCATGAAGCGCAGATCGTCATCGTCGGGCCCGGGTGGCGTGCTCACGACGGCAGTGTCCGGTAGCGGCGCGCGAGCGCGCGGAATGCGTCGAGCCTGGGGTCGACGCCGGTCTCCTCGGCAAGCACGCGCGCGATCTCGGGCGCGACCGCATCGGCCGCGGCCGCGTCGAGGAACAGCAGCCGCGACCGACGCGCGAGCACGTCCTCGACCGTGCGCGCCCACTCGTGCCGCGCGGCGAACCGCACCATCGCCTCGCTCAGGCCGTCGGCGAGCATGCGGGCGGCGCCGGGCAGCGCATCGAGCGCGGGGGCGTCGGCGCCGTAGAGGTGCAATCCCGGCGCGTCCGCGATCGGGCGCGGGTCGGGACCGCCGGGACCGGCCCCCGCGAGCGGCAGCGTCACCGTGACGCCGCCGGCGCGGCGCTCGAGGAGACCCGCGTCGAAGCAGCGATCGAGCACGTCCTCGGCCATCGCGCGGTAGGTCGTCCACTTGCCGCCGGTGACGCTGACGAGGCCCGAGGGGCTCACCGTCACCGTGTGCTCGCGGCTCAGCCCCTTGGTCTGCGCGCTGGCATCGCCCGAGGGGCGCACCAGCGGGCGCAGCCCGACCCACGCGCTGGTCACGTCGGCGCGCGACGGCGCACGGGCGAGATAGCGCGCCGCCTCGCGCAGGATGAAGGCCACCTCGTCGGCGAACGGCTCCGGCTCGACGGCGAGGCCTTCGCGCGGCGTGTCGGTCGTGCCGAGCACCGTACGCCCCAGCCAGGGCACCGCGAACAGCACGCGCCCGTCGGCGGTCGACGGCACCAGCAACGCACGCGGGCCCGGCAGGAACGCGCGGTCGACGACCAGGTGCACGCCCTGGCTCGGCGCGACGATCGGCGGCACCGTGCGGCCGGCCGCCTCGCCGTCGCGCGCGCGCAGCGCGTCGACCCAGACCCCGGTCGCGTTGACCACCGCGCGCGCCGCGATCGCGTGCTCGGCGCCGGTCTCGCGATCGCGCGCGCGCACGCCCCGCACGCAGCCGTCCGCGTGCAGCAGCGCGACGACCTCGACGTGGTTGAGCAGCAGCGCGCCGTGCGCGGCCGCGGTCCGCGCGAGCGCGACCGCGAGCCGCGCGTCGTCGAACTGGCCGTCCCAGTAAAGCACGCCGCCACGCAGCCCCTGCGCTCGCGCGCCCGGCAATTCGCGCAGCGTCTCGGCGCGGTCGAGCCGGCGGGTCGGGCCGAGTGCGTCGCGGCCGGCGAGGCGGTCGTACAGCGCGAGCCCCGCCCCGTAGAAGCGGGACTCCCACCACCGGTAGGCGGGCATCACGAAGCCGATCGGCGAGGCCAGGTGCGGCGCGTTGCGCAGCAGCGTCGCCCGCTCGTGCAGCGCCTCGCGCACCAGCGACAGGTTGCCCTGCGCGAGGTAGCGCACGCCCCCGTGTACGAGCTTGGTGGCACGAGACGAGGTGCCCTTCGCGAAGTCCTCGGCCTCGAGCAGCGCGACCCGGAATCCTCGCGCAGCCGCGTCGAGCGCGACGCCGAGTCCGGTGGCGCCGCCGCCGACGACCAGCAGGTCGAGCTCGCCTGTCGCGGCGAGGCGCGCGGTCAGCGCGTCGCGCGCGGTGCGGGGCGGGAGGGTCGCGGCGGGCATCGGCGACGTGATGGTAACGCGCGCGGCGCATGGCCCCGGGGCTCGCCGGCGTCGTGCGACGGAGCGGTCGCCGTTCCGCTTCCGCCTCGGCGGTGTCCAGGACGAAGCGAAAACCTTGACATTCTTTACTGTCAGTCCAGAATGACAGTCGCGGTGCCCTCGTGCGGGCTGAGCACGATTTCATCGATATTCTTTTCAGGAGATCGAACCATGTCCGACCCGACCGCGTCCGACCCGAACAGGGTCTGGCCGACAGGACTGACCGAACCCGAAGCGCAGGAGCTCCATCGCCATCTGATCCAGGGCACCCAGATCTTCGGCATCATCGCGGCCTTCGCGCACCTGCTGGCCTACATCTACTCGCCCTGGCTGAAATAGGCCGCAGGAGCCGAACATGATCTACGGCAAAGTCTGGCTTCACGTGAAGCCCTCCGTCGGCATCCCGCTGTTCCTCGGTGCCGTCGCAGTCGCTTCGTTCTCCGTCCACGTGGCCCTGGTCACGAACACGACGTGGGTGAAGCGCTTCCTCAACGGTCCTGGCCCCGCCAAGGCGGCCCAGATCGAGCAGGACGTCGCGCAGGCGACCGTCCCGCCACCGACCGTGCTGGTGGCGTCCACGACACGAGGATCCGACTAGGATCCGGCTCGCTCCGCGAGACGCGGGCGGGGCCTTGGCCCCGCCCGTGGTTCCGCCCGGGTTCCGCCGTGACGTGACCCCGCCGTGAATTGACTCGTTTCTCCGATCGATCCGCTCGTCCGGACATCGCCATGACGCTTCGCCGTTCCTCGCTCGACCACCGAGTCGCCCGACGAGCCGCCGACGCCGGCGATCCCCCGTCCGCCCCGCGGCGCACCCCCCGATGAACGCCCTCGCCCGGCAGCTGGTCCGATCCTGGGTCGGGATGGGCACCCGCTTCCTGCCGTTCGCCGACGCGGCAAGCCCGGATCTGCCGCTCCCGCGCCTGCTGCGCCTGTCGCTGTTCCAGGTGTCGGTGGGCATGGCGCTCGTGCTGATCGTCGGCACGCTGAACCGCGTGATGATCGTCGAGCTCGAGGTGCCCGCCTCGCTGGTGGCGGTGATGATCGCGCTGCCGGTGCTGTACGCACCGTTCCGCGCGCTGGTCGGCCATCGCTCGGACAATCACCGTTCCGAGCTCGGCTGGCGTCGCGTGCCCTACATCTGGATGGGCACGCTGGTGCAGTTCGGCGGCCTCGCGATCATGCCGTTCGCGCTGCTGGTGCTGGCCGGGCGCGGCGCGGCGACGGACTGGCCGGCGTGGGTCGGTCCGCTCGGCGCCGGCGTCGCGTTCCTGCTGGTCGGCGCCGGCCTGCACACCGTGCAGACGGCCGGCCTCGCGCTCGCGACCGACCTCTCCCCGCCCGAGTCGCACCCGCGCGTCGTCGGGCTGATGTACGTGTCCTTGCTCGCCGGCTCGATCGTCGGCGCCCTCGCGTTCGGCGCGATGCTGGCCGACTTCACGCCCGGGCGGCTGATCCAGGTGATCCAGGCGGCGGCGGTGACGACGCTCGTGCTGAACACCGTGTCGCTTTGGAAACAGGAGACGCGCAGGCCGCGGCGCGGCGCGGCGATACCCGACGCCCCACCCTTCTCTCAGGCCTGGCGCGCCTACGTGGCCGCCGACGGTGTCCGGCGGCGCCTCGTCGCCATCGGTCTCGGCACGCTCGCGTTCGGCATGCAGGACGTGCTGCTCGAACCCTACGGCGGGCAGGTGCTCGGCATGACCGTCGGCGCGACGACCACGCTGACGGCGAGCCTCGCGCTCGGGGGCCTCGTCGGCTTCAGCCTCGCGTCGTACGTGCTGTCGCGCGGCGCGGACCCGTTCCGGATGGCGATCACCGGCGGACTCGTCGGCATCGCCGGCTTCGCGCTCGTGATCCTGTCGCCGGCCCTCGCGTCGGTGCCGGTGTTCGCGCTCGGCGTCGGCCTCGTGGGCCTCGGCGGCGGCCTCTTCGGGCACGGCACGCTGACCGCGACGATGAACCACGCACCCCGCGACCAGGCGGGGCTCGCTCTCGGCGCCTGGGGCGCGGTCCAGGCGACGACCGCCGGGGTCGCGCTCGCGCTCGGCGGGCTGCTGGCCGACGCGGTCGGTGCGCTCGCCCGCCGGGGCGCGCTCGGCGCCTCTCTCGCGGGTCGCGACACCGGTTACCTGGCCGTCTACGGGCTGGAGATCGCCCTGCTTGTTGCGACGATCGCGCTGATGTCCGCACTGGCACGAGGCCCGCGCGCGCGGGCGGTCGCCTGAACGTGCAGAATAAGCGGGACAGACCCGCCATGCGGTTCCGTCCGGCGCCTTCGCGGCACCGGGCCTTTCGTGTTGGACCCCGCTGCGCCGGCGATCCGGCGAGCCCCTAGGAGATCACCGTGCCCGTCTCGTTCTGGCTGACCATCGTCCTCTTCGTGCTCATCGGCTTCATGCTGGCCAACAACTTCTACTGGAAGAACCAGCGCGAGGAATACAAGTACCGCGTCGAGAAGTGGAAGGCGCAGCGCGAAGGCCGCACGGAGTGACGCGGGCGGGCGCGCGTCAGCGCGCCCCGCGGTCCTGACCGGGCGCTCGCACCAGGCGCTCGGCGATACCGCCCACGATCATCACGCAGAACGCCGCCCCGCATCCGGCGGCGAGCAGGCCCAGCGCGATCCCGCCGACCTGGGCACCAAAATCGAACGCGAAGGCTGCGCCGACCAGCGCGGCCAGACCTTCGATCGTCCATCGCAGGATGGGGCGCGGTGCGCGACCCCCTCGGTCGTGATCCATCGTGGGCTCCCTGTCGCGCCGGTCAGTCGCCGAGCGCGTGTCTCGCGGCTAGCTTACCAGCGACTGCGTCGGCGCGAGGAGGCCGATCGAAGTCAAGGATGCGGCGCAGACCGCGCCGCCGCGCTTGCCCCGCCGGGGTCCCGGTCGTAGCCTGCAACGCTCGATCCGACCTCCAGCGGTCGATCGTCTCCGGGATCTCCACCATGGCTCCATCGCGCCGCCACGCCGAGCGGCACCGTACCGACCGCATCGGCTGGCTGCGCGCTGCCGTGCTCGGCGCCAACGACGGCATCGTCTCCACGGCCAGCCTGGTCGTCGGGGTCGCGGCGGCCAGCGCGAGTTCCGGCAACGTGCTGCTCACCGGCATCGCAGGCCTCGTGGCCGGTGCGATGTCGATGGCGGCGGGCGAATACGTCTCGGTCCACTCGCAGTCCGACACCGAGCGCGCGGACCTGGCACGCGAGCGCGCCGAGCTCGACGCGGACCCTGCGGCCGAGCAGCGCGAGCTGGTCGCGATCTACGTCGCGCGAGGGCTCGAGCCGGACCTGGCGACGCAGGTCGCGGCGCAACTCATGCGCCACGACGCGCTCGGTGCGCACGCGCGCGACGAGCTGGGCATCTCGGAGGCGTTCAGCGCGAGGCCGCTGCAGGCCGCCTTGGCCTCGGCGGGCAGCTTCGCGGTCGGGGCGGCGCTGCCGCTGGCCGTGACCGCGGCGGCGCCTGCGGCATCGGTGATCCCGTGGGTGTCCGGGACGTCGATCGTGTTCCTCGCCGTGCTCGGCGCGGTCGCGGCCCGCGCCGGCGGCGCCGGCGTGCTCGCGGGTGCGTGGCGGGTCACCTTCTGGGGCGCGCTGGCGATGGCGATCACCGCGGGCGTGGGGGCGCTGTTCGGGGCAGTGGTCTGATCCGCCGTCGGGCGCTCTCAGCGGTCCGGCGAGCGGGCCTCCAGCCTCGATACGGGCGATCCTCGACGCGCTCGCGTGGCGCAGTGCGCAGATATCGGGGTACTGCGCCGGCGATCGACGATGCCGTGGGGCACGCGCAGCGTCGCCTCAGGGACGATGCAGCACGATCAGCGCGCTGATCCCCACGCACATCGCCGCGTTGCACGCGTTCACGACGACGGCGCGGTTCACGCGCCGGCCGTTCTGCTCGTGGAGCCAGGCCGCCATCGTCAGGTTCGCGCCGACCCAGGTGAGCCAGGTGAGCAGCGAGTGCGCGCTCGAGTCGGCACTCGAGTGGATCGCCCAGGCCGTCGGCAGGTACGCGAGCACTCGGACGGACCCGAACAGCGTGAACAGCCAGGTCAGCGAGCGCAGGTAGAGGCTGCCCCGCGGCGGCTCGGTGCTCGGGTACGGGGCCGTGTCGATCGTCATGCTCATGGTCTTCTCCGCGTCTGCGGGCCCGTGGGAAGGCCCGATGTGTCCGGCGACGACGCACTGTGCCCGCGCGTCCGGCACGGCGGAACCGGGCGCGTTCCGATGGGGGTACGGCTCCTATACCCCCATCGCGGGAAGCGATCGCGTGCGGCGCGGACGTGACGCCGATCCCCGGACGCGTGCTTCGCGACTAGAGCGCGTCCATCGACCGCGCGGTCTCCCGCGCGCAGTCGACGAAGTGCAGAACGGCGGGGGACGGCGTCCGGTTGCGGAGCATGAAGATCGACACCGGGAGCTTCAGGCCCATGTCGACGGGCAGCGCCTTCAGCGGACGCCCCTGCGCGCCGAACCGGTAGGTCGAGCCGGGGATGCACGAGACGTAGTCCCCCGACTCGAGCAGCGCGAGGCGCAGGTTCATCGAGGTGGTGAACACCCGGACAGGCGGCAGGCCGCCCGCGCGCTGGCGGAACGCCTCGGAGATGCGCACCTGCGTCGCGTTGGTGGGCTCCCCGAAGATCCACTGCTCGCCGAGCAGGTCGGCGAGTTCCAGCTTGCGACGCCGGGCCCACGGGCTCTGCGCGCCGGTGACTACGAGGAAAGGCTCCTCGAACAGCGTCTCGACGGTGAGGTCGTCGTCGAGCGCGGCATGCGACGAGCGGCCGATCATCAGGTCCAGCTCGTGGCCGCGCAGCCGCTGGAACACGTTGTCGGCGGTGTTCGCGTCGAAAGCGTGGACCACGATGCCGGGATGCGCCTTCGCGAGGCGCTCGATCACCATCGGGACGAACCCGTGAAGGGTCGCCTCCGCGCAGCCGATCCACACCTCGCCCTCGCCCGACGTCGACAGGAATTCGATCTCGCGCAGCCCCTGAGCGAGCGCGTCGAACGCCTCGCCGGCCCGCTTCAGGAAGAGGTCGCCGTACGGTGTCGTCGTCACGCCCTGCGTACTGCGGTCGAACAGCCTCACGCCCAGGGTGTCTTCGAGGTCCGCGATCGCCTGCGACACCGTGGGCTGGGTCGTCGAGAGCTGGGCGGCGGCCTTCGCCATGCTGCCGCATGCGGCGACCGCGACCAGGACCTGCAGGTCGCGCAGCCTGATCCGTCGTGCTATCCGGTTGCGCAGCTCGTCGCGGTGCGTCGTCATCGCGATTCCCGATGGGGGTATGGCGGCCGTACCCGTATTGCAGGTCGCCTCGTTCCGTGCGCGGGTCGGACGGCAGGATACTTGTCCGATCGCAGGTCGGGCGCCGGGATTCTACCGGCGCGAAGGCGCTCCCCGCTCACCGACCCGAGATCGTGGAGAAAGCGCATGCGGATCGAAGCACCCGGTACCTCGGACAGGGCCCGCACAGTGGCCCGACGCATCCGCGGCATTCTGGCGACCCTGTGCCTCGCAGCTTGCGCGAGCGTCGCGCTGGCCGATCCGGCATGGCCCGCTCGGCCGGTGCGCATCGTGGTCGGCTTCGGTGCAGGCGGCGTCGCGGACGTGCTCGGCCGATACCTCGCCGAGAAGCTGTCGGGCTACAACGGCCAGTCGTTCGTCGTGGAGAACCGACCCGGCGCCGGCGGCAACATCGGTGCAGGTGCGGTGGCCGCGGCCGCGCCCGACGGCCACCAGCTGATGGTCGCCCCGGGCAGCGTGCTCTCCATGAACCCGAGCCTGTACGCGAAGGTGCCGTTCGGCGACGCGTCGTTCGCACCCGTGTCACTGGTCGCCGACATGGCCGTCGTCCTGGTCGTGCCGGCGAAGCATCCCGCGACCACGCTGCAGCAACTCGTCGAGCAGGCGCGCCGCGAGCCGGGCAGGCTGGTGTTCCCGTCGCCCGGCGCGGGCAGCTCGCTGCACCTGGCCACCGAGCTGTTCCAGCGGACCGCCGGCGTGTCGCTGCTGCACGTGCCGTACAAGAGCGGCGCGGAGGCCGCCACCGCGCTGCTGTCCGGCCAGGCGACCGGCATGTTCACGAATCCGCCGGTGGTGATGGCGCAGATCCGGGCCGGCAGCCTGCGGGCGCTCGCTGTCGCAGGAGCGCGGCGACTGCCGCAGCTCCCCGAGGTACCGACCACCGCGGAGGCCGGGTTGCCCGGCTTCGACGTCTCGTCCTGGTTCGCGCTCGTCGCACCCGCGCAGACGCCACGACCGATCGTCGATCGCCTCGGCGAGCAGGTCGCGCGGGCGCTCCGCGAGCCCGACGTGCAGCGCCTGCTCGATCTCGGCGTGCGGCCGGTCGGCAGCTCGCCCGACGCCCTTGCGGCCTTCCTCGTCGAGGACCGCCGCCGCTGGGACGAAGTGATCCGCGCCGCGGGCATCCGGCTCGACTGATCTCAGGCTCTCCTGCCTTCGCCCCTGGACGAGTCCGCGCCATGACGCCCGCCCTTCCGTCGACCCGCATGTCCGTCTCCGACCCCGGGACGCCGCTGTACGCCTACCTGCTCGCCCACCAGCCGCCCGAGCATCCGGCGCTGCAGGCGATCCGCCAGGCGACGCAGGCGATGCCGAACCGGTTCATGCAGATCGCGCCCGATCAGGGCCACTTCATGGCCCTGCTGCTGAAGCTGGTCGGTGCGCGTCGCGTCCTGGAGCTGGGCACCTTCACCGGATACAGCGCGCTCGCGATGGCGCTCGCCCTGCCCGCCGACGGGCGCGTGGTCACCTGCGACGTCGACGGGGCGTGGGTCGACGTCGGTCGGCCCCACTGGGCGCAGGCGGGTGTCGCACCGCGCATCGAGGTCCGCCTCGGGCGTGCCGCCGACACGCTCGCGGCCCTCGAAGCCGAGGGTGCGGCGGGCAGCTTCGACGCGGTGTTCGTGGATGCCGACAAGGAGGGCTACGACCTGTACTACGAGTCGGCCCTGCGGCTGGTTCGCGCGGGCGGCCTGATCATCCTCGACAACGTGCTCCGACTGGGGCGTGTCGTCGATCCGGGCATCGTGGAGGCGGGCACGGTGGCCATCCGGGCGCTCAACGACAAGATCGCCTCGGACGAGCGCGTGGACCGCGCCATGCTGCCGATCGGCGATGGCGTGACGCTGGCCCGGCGGCGCTGATGCGGCGCGAAGACCTTCGACCCGGCGCACCTGCGTCCGTCGGGACATGGGGGCGCATCGGTGGACAGCGCGGTCAAGGCCTGCGCCGCGCCTGTCCGACGGCCTGCGCCTCGAGGAACCCGAGCACCGCCGCGAGCGCCGGCGAGCGCAGGTCGTCCGACTCGACCAGCAGCGCGTGGCGCGCCCTCGGCAGCACCTGGCCGCGGCAGCGGCTGGCCGCGCCCGCGTTGACGTTGGCGCAGAACTGCTCCTGCGCGGCCGGCTCGACCACCGTGTCCTGGCCGCCCTGCAGCAGCAGCACGGGCACCGCGATCCGCGCGGCCGCCGGACCGCGCGCCTCGTGCGAGGCGGCGCAGGCCTGCACGACCCAGCGCAGCGTCGGGCCGGCCACGCGCGCGTCGGCGCTGCCGCAGTGCTCGCCCTCGCAGCGGGCCTGCCGGTCGAGCCAGCGGCGCTCGAGCCGCGGCACGCTGTGCGACATGTCGTTCATGCGCTTGTCGGGCAACGCGGCGAACGCCTTGCGCTGGGCCTCGAAGCCGTCGGTGACCTGGATCGAGGAGACCCACGGCAGCGGCGCGTCCAGGCCGCCTGAGCTCGCCTGGTCGCACCAGTTCCGCACCGGCTCGAGGCTGCCGGGCTCGGCCACCCGCGGCTCGTGCATCGGCGTCACCAGTGCGGCGGCCGCGAACGGTGTGTCGGTGCCGCGTCGCGCGAGGTGCAGCGACACCACGGCGCCGCCCATCGAGTGCGCGAGCGCCACCAGCGGCCGAGGATTGCCGGAGCGCGACGCGCGCACGATCCCCACGAAGCGCTCGAGGTCGGCGACGAGATGGTCGAACCGGTCCATGTGGCCCTTCGTCGACTCGTCGGGATCGGCCAGCAGCCGGCTCGAGAAGCCCTGGCCGCGGTGGTCGTGCACGTAGACCGACCAGCCGTTGGCGACCAGGTCGTGGATCAGCTCCTGGTACATCGACAGGCCCTCGGTGAACCCGGGCACGACGACGACGCCGCCGCGCGTCTCGGCGCGGTGGCGGTACAGGCGGTAGTGGATGCGGACCGTACGCTCGTCGTTGCGGCCCGTGGGCACGCCCTCGAACGATCCGATCGTGCGCTCGGCCTTCGACCGCGTCGCGCGCTCGATGTCCTCCCAGCCGGTCGACGCGAAGCGCGACTCGCGCGACAGCGCGTACCGGCCGGGATCGACGCGGGACGGGTCCAGCGGCTCGAACGCGACGGCGCAGCCCGCTGCGAGGAGCAGCGCCGCGCCGATGCATCGAGCCCCGGCGGCCCGACGTCCGCGTTTCCTCTCGGCGGGCGCGGCGCCCGCCCGGTCCTCGACGGATTCGACACGTCGTCGCGGATGCACTCGGTTCAGGCGGCACAGCGCCTTCACGCCGGCAGTGAGAAGCATGGTCATCTCGTGGGGGATCCCGAAACGCGGGCCTCGCAATCATCCGACATCCGAGGCGATTCGCTCGCACTCGAACGAAGGACGCGGAACCGATCCTTCTGCGGCAGGCGCCACCGAGCCGAACGAACGCATCACCCGGAGGTGCTCGACCGCGTGCAGCCGCCCCCGGTGGCGCCGCGGCCGCGCACCCTTCGCCGAGACACGACCATGCGAGCGCTCGAACGCCGCCATGGGCTGCCGCTGCGGCGCTGCAGTTGGGGTGGCGGCTGCACACCGTGTCCGACATCAGGCCGGAGCCCGGGATCGGGGCCAAGAACGCGACCCGCGGGTGCTCGCAGCCCGGCAGCGCTCACACCCGGATGCGTCCAGGGTGCGTCCGAAAGGACGCCTTCGCGTCGCGCGGCCCGCTGCCCATGCCGGGCATTGGGAGGGGGTTTGAAATTTCTGTCCCCCGAAGCGGTCGGATCTCGGCACGTTCCGACCGTTTCGTCACGGAAACTCCTCGGGCACGAATTGACTTGACGGTCTCGACGTAACTGCGTAGTCTTTCCGTGACCGGATAGTTCATTCGGTGGCGTTCCACCCCGCCTGTCGCGGTGCCTCCCTCAGGAGTCGAATCCATGATCCGCTGGTTCCACCGCGCCCTGGCCGTCGGTGCCGTTGCCTTCGTCGCCGCTTGCGGCAGCGACCACGATCCGGTCCCCGCCCCGGCCACCGCGCCCGTCTCGATCGCGCAGACCGCAACCGATGCAAACCTCACCGCACTCGTCGCGGCAGCCACCAAGGCCGGGCTGGTGCCGACGCTGTCGGATGCCAATGCCAATCTGACCGTGCTGGCGCCGTCGAATGCCGCCTTCAACACCCTGGCCACGAGGCTGGGCTTCACGGACGCCACGGCCCTCGTCAACGCGCTCCCGGCGGCAGCCCTCCAGAGCATCCTGCAGTACCACGTGATCGCGGGCCGCGTCGGTGCGGCGGCGATCCAGTCAGGCCCCGCAACGCGCCCGACGCTGTACACCTTCGGCGCTGCACCCGCCACCTTGGCGGTGTCCACGACCGGTGGGGTCGGCTTCACCGATGCCGTCCTGACCCGTGCCAACGTGGTGACGGCGGACGTCGCCGCCTCCAACGGCGTGGTGCACGTGATCGACAAGGTTCTGGTGCCCCCGGGCGTGCTCAACGTCGTCCAGATGGCGCTCGCCAACCCGGACTTCACCTCCCTGACGGGCGCACTGGCAAGCCGCAATCTGGTCCCCACCTTGTCAGCTGCCGGTCCGTTCACCGTGTTCGCGCCCACCAACGCCGCATTCACGGCGATCGCATCGACGGTCGCCTCGCTGACCGGTCCGCAACTCGACACGGTGCTGACCTACCACGTGCTGGCGGGTCAGGTGCTGTCCACCGGCATCCCGTTCGGCACGCCGGTGACGACCGTCGCCGCACCCCGGCAGTTCACCATCACGGCCGGGCCGGCGCCCGCGATCGCCTCGATCGCCGACAGCACCGCCACACCGGCGCGTATCGTTGCCGTGGACATCCGCGCCAGCAACGGCGTGATCCACGTGATCGACAAGGTGCTGATTCCGAGCCCGCTCTGACGCGGGACGGGCGGCCATGCGTACCGCCCGCTGAATCGAAGCCTGATTCAGCGGGTGGCCATGCAGCGCCGCCGCAGGGGGGCGTGCAAGAGTGAATGGCCCTTCCGGGGTTCGAATCCCCATCCCTCGGCCAGTATAGGTTGCCATCAGTCCGTCCTGAATAACGCCGTAACCGATCAGCCGTGATCCAGCGAAGTCAGAGTGAGGCCCATCGCGGCGAGCAAGGTCGCGATCGGTCGGGCACAAGAAAGCCGCAGCGCCCGCAGCAGCAGCCTCACGTTGTGACCCGCGCCGCACAGCACCGCATGCAGCGCGTCGCCCAGTGCCCCTTTGAGCCAGTTGCGTCCGAGTCGCCCGTCGGTCTTCATGTGTCCGATCGTCGGTTCCTTCGCGCTCCTTCGCTTGATCATCGCGTGCAGCGTGCGCGTGATGCCGCGCTTCTGTCCGGAGCGCAGGATCTGGATGCCGTCGAGCTCCACGCCGCGATAGCCGCGGTCCACGATCACCGTCTTAGGCTTGTGATCGGCCAGGATGCTCACCTGCTCGATCGCCTCGCCGAGCGTGTGTCCGTCGTACGGATTGCCCGGTATCGAGCGCATTCCCACCACGAAGCCTTCCTTGAGCGTCGTGGCCACGGTCACCTTCACGCCGAACTCGTACGGCGTGCGCGCCCTGCCCTTGCTGATGCATTCCACCTCGGGTGCATGGAACGCGTAGAGCTTGTTCTTGTCCTTCGTCTGCTGGGTCAGGATCCGGTTCGCGCGGCCCAGGATCTCGCGGGCGCGGCCCTGGCGGCTCGGATCGATCCGCTCGAGTTGGCGATCGACATCGCGCATCACCCGGCCCACGCGCGAGCGCAGCGTGCGCAGCGACTTCTTCATCCGCCGGTACTGCTTGGCGTGCGCGTAGCGCCCGATCTGCGCAGCGAGCCTCGGGGCCTCGCGGTTGTAGTTCTGCCGCAGCGTCAGGCCTTCTTCATCGGCCAGCGACACCAGGTGCCGGCGCGAGGTCTCCAGCAGTCGGCTGTCGGTCGGATGCGCAACCGCCTTGGGCATCACCGTCGTGTCCACGACCACCCGGTCGATGCTCGAGTGCTTGAGCAGCCCCAGCTTGCGCCCCGCCTCGATCGTCGCCGTCAGCATCGTCTCCACGCCTTCCTTGCCCACCCGCTTGCGCCAGCGCGACAGGCTCGACGGATCGATCGGCGCCTCGGTCTGGAAGTACGTCTCGCCCGTGTGTTGCTGCCAGTACGGGTTCTCGACCCAGGTGTTGACTGCGACCTCGTCGGAGCAGTCGTAGGCGTGCTGCAGGTACAGCAGTCCGGCGACCAGCCGAGGACGCAGCGCAGGTCGGCCCGTCGTGCTCGCGAAGTGCCGCGAGAACGACGCCTCGATCAGTCCCCAGTCCATCACCGCGGCCAGCTTGACCAACTCGCGGCGCGGGTTCAGCAGCTCGACCAGCGGCTGGCGAAACATGTCCGAAACGCGCTCGCTCGTGTCCTTCGGGCCCATCGCCAACCTCGCCGGATTTGCAGGAAAACGAGCCCACCTTTTCTCGTTCCTGCAGATTCAGCGCACCCCTATCGCCTCGAAACCCGCATCAATGACCGGTCTTCGGGTTGTTCAGAGCGGACTAAGTAAGTGCTTGTTGCATACCCCTTTCATTCCGAACATCTTACCGTCATCGTCGGCGAGAAGCACGAGGACCTGCACCCCACCCGCAGCGGTCCTGGGTGCCTCCGAAAGCCGGCCGTGCATAGCCACGAGAGCCGACCGTCACGCCACGGCCGGCTGGAAGACGCGGATCCTTGGCGAGAGCTTGGCTCGGAGTTCCCGCTCCGCGACTCGGATGTCGTACTCGGACTGTAGGTTCAGCCAGAACCTGGGCTCCATGCCGAAGAACAACCCGAGCCGAAGCGCTGTATCCGCGGTGATGGGGCGTCGGCCATTCACCAGTTCGCTGATCCTGCTCGGCGAGACATCGATGTCCGCCGCGAGCTGGCGGGCGCTGATGCCCATGGGCTTCATGAAATCCTCCAGCAGGATCTCGCCAGGATGAATCTCTTCGAGCAACTTGGCCATGTTCCGCGTTCCTAGTGGTAGTCCACGATCTCGACGCGATGCGCACCATCGGTCTTCCAGACAAAGCAGATTCGCCACTGGTCGTTGATGCGAATGCTGTGCTGGCCGTTGCGGTCGGCCTTCAGCACCTCCAGCTGGTTGCCCGGTGGGACGCGCAGGCTGGCCAGCTCGGTGGCGGCGTGGATCTGAAGCAACTTGCGTCTCGCGACGCGCTCGATGTTGCGCAAGCGGGATACCGGGCGGCTGTGAAACAAGGCCTCAGTATCAGAGCACGCGAACGAGCGGATCATGCGCGATTGTGATCCGCCGAACGGATTCCGTCAATCGGAACGCCTGTCGGGGACCCTGGCCGTGTCTTGGCAGTGCGTAAAGTGGAGCAGACAGGGGTACCGTGAGCGTCGGCTTGCTGAGCTGAAGCTGACTTTCGTGGGGGCGGAGCGAAAGCCTGGGACCTATCCGTCTTTTCGTGGGCGAGGCGGTTTGAACACCTGAAGCCGTTCAGGCCCGAGCTGCGGTGAAGCGCTCGCCGAACAGCACTGCGAACTGATTCATCGCGCCCTTCCAATCGTAGGT
>JBILTM010000116.1:0-15942 GCA_044371545.1 Burkholderiaceae bacterium | reverse complement strand
CGGCGAGCGCGGCGTTGCTGATCCGGCCGTCGCGCTGCAGCGTCGAGAGGATCGCGCGGTCGATGCGGTCGAGCGGGCGCATCGCGGCGGGGGCTGGGGCGCGGGTGAGGGCCGGCGGTGCGGGCCGTCGCGGCGACGCAGCCGGAGCCCGCGTCCGCGCTTCGGAGGTTCGCGGGTCGGCGGACCGGGCGGGCGACCGGGAGGATGCGGCCGACGAGCTCGCGTTCGTTCGGTCGGGACGGGCCGGAGAGGGCTTCGACCTTGCTTTCTTCGGTGAAGAGGCCATGATTCCGAATGAAGTTCGGTTCGGCATGCTGGAGGATCTCCGGTCATGACGCAAGCCGACCCGTCCGCCCCGCCGTCGCTCGCGGTCGCCGCCCGCACCGCGCTGCGCGACCTCGCGATCCGCCTCGTCGAGGCCGAGCGCGCGCACCGCGGCCACGCCCTCGACCTCGCGCGGATGCTGCAGGTGCTGCCGCTCGAGCGCGAGGGCGGCACGCGCCTGATGCGGCTCGCCGAGGCGCTGCCGCGCACGCCGGACGCGCCGACGCGGATCGCGCTGCTCGCCGACAAGCTCGATCCGGTCGACTGGAGCGAGGCCGCCGGCGCGCATGCGGGCGCGCTCGGCGCCGCGGTCCGCGCGGCGATGCCCGCGGCGCGCGCGATGCTGCCGGACGCGCGCGACGCGGCTGCCGGCACCGCGTCGTCGCCGCTCGCCCGCGCGCTGGTGATGCCGGCCGCGCGCGCGGTGCTCGAACGCATCGGTGCCCAGTTCGTCCACGCGAACGACATCCACGCGGCGCTCGGGCGGGCCGCGCGCGAGGCCGCGCTGCACTCGTTCGACATGCTCGGCGAGGGCGCGCGCGGCTGGCCCGACGCCGACCGCAACCAGCGCCGCTACCTCGACGCGATCGCGGCGGTCGGTGCGATTGGCCGCGACCGGCCCTGCCACGCGCGCCAGGGCGTGTCCATCAAGCTGTCGGCGATCCATCCGCGCTTCGAGCTGCCGCGCTTCGCGCGCGAGCGCGGCGCGCTGCTCGAGCGGCTGCGCGCGCTGTGCGGGGCCGCGGCGGATGCGGACATCCCGCTCAACATCGACGCCGAGGAGCACGACCGGCTGTCGATGACGCTCGAGCTCTTCGAGGCGCTCGCGCGCGACGCGTCGCTCGCCGGCTGGTCGGGGCTCGGCATCGTCGCGCAGGCCTACCAGCGCTCGGCGGCCTCGACCGTCGCGACGCTGGTGTCGATCGCGCGCGGGCGCGTCGCCGCAGGCGGTGCGCCGATCGCGGTGCGGCTCGTCAAGGGCGCCTACTGGGACGCGGAGGTCAAGCGCGCTCAGGAGCTCGGGCTCGACGACTACCCGGTGTTCGTGCGCAAGGCCGACACCGACGCGAGCTACGCGCGCTGCGCCCGCGCGCTGCTCGACGCGACCGACGCGCTGCGCCCGCAGTTCGCGACGCACAACGCGGTGACCGTCGCCTGCGTGCTGCGCGAGGCCGCGGTGCGCGGCGCCGCGCCGCAGGCGTTCGAGCTGCAGCGGCTGCACGGCATGGGCGCGGCGCTGCACGCGGCGCTCGGCGCGCTGGCGACCCGTCGGGCGCTGCCGGTCGCGGCGCGCGCCGGCGCGTCGTCGTCCGCGCCCGGGGCCGCCGCCGACGCATCGCCCGGCCTGCCGCAGCGCCGCGTCTACGCGCCCGTCGGCGAGCAGCGCGACCTGCTCGCCTACCTGATCCGGCGGATCCTGGAGAACGGCGCGTCGACGTCGTTCGTGCGCCGCTTCGCCGACCCCGACCTGTCCGCCGCCGAGCTCGTCGACGCCGAGCTCGACGCGTTCGTCGCGCCCGAGGAGACCGCCCCGTGAACGCCCCGATGCCCGCGCCCCGCGCGATCCTGCCCGACGGCCGCCGCGTGGCGGCCGGCTGGGACCTCGGCCGTCCGGCCGACCTCGCGCGCTTCGTGCGCGCGGCCGCCGAGCGGCGCGGGCCGTGGCGCGCCGCGCCGATCGTCGACGGCGTCGAACCCGGCGGCCGCAGGCCCGTCGAGGGCGGCGTGCACCGTGCCGCGCCGCCGACCGCCTGCGTACCGCACGCGGTCTTCTCGCCCGCCGACCGCCGCCGAGCGATCGGCGAGGTGCTCGACGCCGACGCGTCGACCGTCGCGGCCGCGATGCAGGTCGCGCTCGACGCATTCCCCGATTGGAGCCGCCGCGACGCGGACGCGCGCGCCACGTGCCTGGAGGCCTGGGCCGACATGCTGGAGGCCGACGTCGACGAGCTGGTCGCGCGCTGCGTGCACGAGGCCGGCAAGACCCTAGGCGACGCGATCGCCGACGTCCGCGAGGCGGTCGACTTCTGTCGCTTCTACGCGGCCGAGGCGCGCCGCCTGTTCGCCGCACCGGTGCGCCTGCCGGGGCCGACCGGCGAGCTCAACGAGCTGTCGCTCGCCGGGCGCGGCCCGTTCGCCTGCATCGCGCCGTGGAACTTCCCGGTCGCGATCTTCGTCGGACAGGCGGCCGCGGCGCTCGCGGCGGGCGACGTCGTGCTCGCCAAGCCCGCGCCGCAGACGCCGCTGGCCGCGCACCGCACGGTCGAGCTCGCGCTGCGCGCGGGCGTGCCGCCGGGCGCGCTCGCGCTGCTGCCGGGCGGGGCCGAGGTCGGCGACGCGCTGGTCGGCGCGCGCGGGCTGGCCGGCGTCGCGTTCACCGGCTCGAACGCGACCGCCAAGCGGATCCAGCGCCGGCTCGCCGACGCGCACGACGCGATCCTGCCGCTGATCGCCGAGACCGGCGGCGTCAACGTGATGATCGTCGACTCGACGGCGCTGCCCGAGCAGGTGACCGATGCGGTGGTCGCGAGCGCGTTCCGCTCGGCCGGCCAGCGCTGCTCGGCGCTGCGCGTGCTGGCGCTGCAGGACGAGATCGCCGACGCCCAGCTCGCGATGATCCGCGACGCGATGGCGACGCTCGTGCCGGGCGACCCGGCCGACCCGGCCACCGACCTCGGCCCGGTGATCGACGCCGCCGCGCGCGACGCGCTCGAGCGCCACGTCGATGCGATGCGCGCCGCGGGGCACGCGGTCGAGCGGCTGCCACTGCCGGCGGACTGCGCGCACGGCCACTTCGTCGCACCGACGATCGTCACGCTCGATACGATCGCGCAGCTGCCCGGCGAGCGCTTCGGCCCGATCCTGCACGTCGTGCGCTGGCCGCGCGAAGGCCTGCCCGCGCTGCTGCGCGGGATCGCCGCGACCGGCCACGGCCTGACGATGGGCCTGCACACCCGCCTCGACGCTCGGACCGAGCTGGTGCGGCGCGAAGCGCGGGTCGGCAACCTCTACGTGAACCGCAATATCGTCGGCGCGGTCGTCGGCGTGCAGCCGTTCGGGGGCGAGGGGCTGTCGGGCACCGGGCCGAAGGCGGGCGGACCGTGGACGCTGCATCGCTTCGGGACCGAGCGCTGCTTCACGGAGAACACCGCGGCGGCCGGCGGTGACGTCGCGCTGATCGCGGGGGATTCGCGCGGCTGAGCGCGGCGCAGGACGACCGAGGGCGGCGAAGGACGGTGCCGGGCCGCAGCGCGTGGCCGAGGGCGCCGCGACCCGCGCGCGACCGCCGCGGCGCGCGGATAATCGCGCGATCACCGACACTCAGGCGCGCCCCGCGCGCCCTCGACCGATGCCGACCCCGTCCGAGATCGAGGCCGAGCGCCTCGACGCGAGCTTCAAGGGCTTCCCCCCGGAGCGCGCCCCGTTTCGCGTCGCCGATGCCGGCGCGCAGGGCCTGCACCTGCTGCGCGGCGACCTGCCGATGCCGGTCGCGGTGCTGCGCGAGTCGGCGCTGCGGCACAACGCGCGCTGGCTGATGCGCTTCGTCGGCGAGACCGGCGCGAGCCTCGCGCCGCACGGCAAGACCACCAACGCGCCGCAGCTCTTCGCCGAGCAGCTGCGCGGCGGCGCGTGGGGCATCACCGTCGCGAACGTCCACCAGGGCCGGCTCGCGCTCGAGGCCGGCGCGCCGCGCGTGCTGATGGCGAACCAGCTCGCGACCGAGGCCGACGCGCGGCGCTGGGGGCTGCTCGCGCGCGCGCACCCGGCGGTGCGCTTCATCACGCTCACCGACTCGCCCGCACAGCTCGCGACGCTCGCGCGCGGCCTCGCCGCCGCGTCCGCTCCGCCGCTCGACGTGCTCGTCGAGCTCGGCACGCCGGGCGGACGCACCGGCTGCCGCAGCGTCGCCGACGCGCTCGCGCTCGCGCGAGCGGTCGCCGCCGAGCCCGCCGTGCGTCTGGCCGGCGTCGAGGCCTTCGAGGGCCTGAACGTGGTCGACGACGACGCGCGCGACGGCGCCTTCGTCGGCGGCTGGATGCGGGGCCTGGTCGAGCTCGCGCGCGCCTGCGAGGCCGAGGGCCTGTTCGCGGCGCTCGACGAGGTGCTGCTGTCGGCCGGCGGCTCGGCCGCCTACGACCTCGTCGTGCGCGGGCTGCGCGACGCGGGTCTCGCGCGGCCGACGCGGATCGTGCTGCGCAGCGGCTGCTACCTGAGCCACGACGACGGCATGTACCGTCGCCACGTCGCCGCGATCGCCGCGCGCGCCCTGGAGCCCAGCCTGCGCGACGCGCCGCCGACCGGCGCGCTCGAGGTCTGGGCGGCGGTGCAGTCGCGCCCCGAGCCGGACCGCGCGATCGTCACGCTCGGGCGCCGCGACGTCGGCACCGACGCCGACCTCGCCCTCGCGAAGTGGATCGTCCGGCCCGGCCGGGACGCGGCACCTCGACCGGCGCCCGCGCACTGGGCGGTCTTCGGGCACAACGACCAGCACGGGTACCTGCGCGTCGACCCGAGCGACGACGTCGCGGTGGGCGACCTGGTCGGCTTCGGTGTCTCGCATCCGTGCACCACCTTCGACAAGTGGCGCCTGGTCTGGGGGATCGACGACGACGGGCGCGTGACCCGTGCGATCCGGACCTACTTCTGACCGGGGACCGGCTCGCCACGCAGGAAGCGAAGCGCGTCGGCCGCGGTGGCCGTCGGGTCCTCTTCCATCGGCAGGTGGCCGAGCTTCGGATAGACGACGAGCCGCGAGCCCGGGATGTCGTTGCGGAAGCGCTCGGCGTGCTCCGCCGGCACCCAGGTGTCCTGCGCGCCCCACATCACCAGCGTCGGCACGCGCAGCTCGGGCAGCCGCTGCCAGCCGATCGGCCGGCGCTCGGCGCGCGCGCGGTCGCCCATCGCCTGCCGGTTGCCGGCGCGCAGCATCAGCGACTCGTAGCGGTCGACGAGCTCGGGCGTGATCTTCGAGGTGTCCGCATAGACCTCCCGCAGGCTGCGCTCGACGGCCCAGCGGATCGCGGTGAAGCGCATCAGCTCGCTGACGATCGGCATGCGCGACAGCTGCAGCGCGGCGGCCTGCGAGGCGCCGCCCTGGATCGGGTAGCCGACCGCGTCGATCAGGACGAGCCCGGTCACCCGCTCGGGGTGCCGCAGCGCGAAGCGCCACGCGTAGTAGCCGCCGAGGCTGTTGCCGGCGATCGCGAAGCGCGTCATGCCGGCGGCGTTCACGAAGCGCTCGAGGAAGTCGACCGTCGCCGAGCCCGAGTAGTCGCCCGACGGATGCGGTCCGGTGAGGCCGAAGCCCGGCAGGTCGAGCCGCACGACGCGCACCGACGGGCTGAGCTGCTTCGCCCAGCCGTCCCAGGTGTGCAGCGACGAGGCGGTGCCGTGCAGCAGCAGGATCGTCGGCGGCTCGCCGGCGGGTGCCGGCACCGGCGCCGCGCCGCCGGCGGACGCGGCGGGCGGTGCGGCGGGCGAGGGCGCCACCCCCGACGCCGTCGAGACCGCGGCCCGCGCCTCGGCGCGCTCCGCCGCCCCCGGCCCCTCGTCGCGCCAGTGCACCTCGATGCCGTCCATCGGCAGGAAGCGCGACGGCGGCGCGCCGTACTTCTCCTTCAGGTCGACCAGCGGCAGGTCGGTCTGGCAACCCGCGAGCGCCAGCGTCGCCGCAAGCAGCGGTGCGAGGAGCCGTCGGAGCGGTGCGGGTCGCATGGCGTCAGCCTCGGCCTTCCTCCACCGCGTGGCAGGCGACCTGCGCGCCGTCGTCGAGACGGCGCAGCACCGGTCGCTCGGCCCTGCAGCGGTCGTTCGCGAGCGGGCAGCGCGGGTGGAACGTGCAGCCCGTCGGCGGGTTCAGCGGGTTCGGCACCTCGCCGGCGACCGGCGTGCGGGCCTTGCCGGTCATCTGCATGTCGGGAATCGCGTCGAGCAGCATCCGCGTGTAGGGATGCCGCGGCGTCGCGAACAGCGTGCGCTTCGGCGCGAGCTCGACGATCCGGCCGAGGTACATCACGCCGACCCGGTCGCTGACGTGGTGGACCACCGCGAGGTTGTGCGAGATGAACAGGTAGGTGAGGCCGTCCTCGCGCTGGATGTCGCGCATCAGGTTCAGCACCTGCGCCTGCACCGACACGTCGAGCGCCGAGGTCGGCTCGTCGCAGACCAGGAACTTCGGCTGCGAGGCGAGCGCGCGCGCGATCGACAGGCGCTGGCGCTGCCCGCCGGAGAACTGGTGCGGGTACTTCTCGGCGTCGGCGGGCGCGAGCCCGACGTGCTGCAGCAGCTGGCCGACGCGCGCGCGGATCGCGTCGTCGCCCGAGATCAGCCGGTGCACGCGGATCGGCTCGGCGATGATGTCGGCGACCTTCCAGCGCGGGTTCAGGCTCGCGTACGGGTCCTGGAAGATCATCTGCAGCTTCGAGCGCAGCGGCCGGCCGGCCGCGGTGCCGAGCGTCGCGATGTCGGTGCCCTCGAAGGTGATCGAGCCGCGCGACGGCGCGTACAGCCCCACCAGCATCCGTGCGACCGTCGACTTGCCGCAGCCCGACTCGCCGACCAGCGCGAGCGTCTCGCCGCGCGCGATCTCGAAGCTCACGCCGTCGACCGCGCGCAGCAGCGTGCGCGGCTTGCGCTCGATCACGCGGTTGAGCCACGGCGGGGACACGTCGAACAGCTTCGCGATGTCGTTCACGACGACCATCGGCTCGCCCGCGCGCGTGGGGGTGGGGGTGGGTGCGATGGCCGTGTTCATTGCGTCCTTCCGGTCCCCGCCGCGGACAGCCGGCTATCGCCGGATTTACGTCCGGGACGCACCTGTGCGCCGCACGCAGGCGGCGCCCGCTCCGCCGGCGGCGAGCAGTGCTCGCCGAAACCCCGGCTACGCCTCATGCCGCCTCCTTCGCCACCGACGCGTCGTGCAGCCAGCACGCGGCGAGCGAGGTGCCCGCGGGCATCAGGTCGGGCCGGCGCTCGCGGCAGGCGCCGAACGCCTTCGGGCAGCGCGGGTTGAATGCGCAGCCCTTCGGGATCGCGTTCAGGCGCGGCATCGCGCCGTCGATCTGCGCGAGCCGCTCGCGCGTTTCGCCCACCGACGGGATCGAGCCCATCAGGCCGACGGTGTACGGATGGCGCGGCCGGTGGATCACGTCGGCGACCGGGCCGATCTCGGCGACACGCCCGGCGTACATCACCGCGACGCGGTCGGCGGTCTCGGCGATCACGCCCATGTCGTGCGTGACCAGCATCACCGCGGTGCCGTGCTCGCGGCACAGCCGCTTGATCAGCGCGATGATCTGCGCCTGGATCGACACGTCGAGCGCGGTGGTCGGCTCGTCGGCGACGATCAGCCGCGGCTCGGCGGCGAGCGCGAGCGCGATCACGACGCGCTGGCGCATGCCGCCGGAGAACTGGTGCGGGTAGTGGTCGATGCGCTGCTCGGCCGCCGGGATGCCGGTGCTCTTGAGCAGGTCGATCGCGCGCGTGCGCGCCTGCGCCTCGGTCAGGTCCAGGTGCGTGCGGACCGTCTCGACGATCTGCCGCCCGACGGTGTAGAGCGGGTTCAGCGAGGTCAGCGGGTCCTGGAAGATCGCGCCGATCTCCTTGCCGCGCACGCGACGCATCCGCGCCGGATCGAGGTCGTCGATGCGCTGGCCGTTCAGCCGGATCTCGCCGCCGGCGATGCGTCCGGGCGGCTCGAGCAGGCCGATGATCGCGGCGCCGGTGATCGACTTGCCGGCGCCGGACTCGCCGACGACGCCGAGCACCTCGCCCGGCGCGATGTCGAAGGAGACGTCGTCGATGGCGACCAGCGTGCCGCGCCGCGTGGGGAACTCCACGCGCAGGTTGCGGACCTCGAGCAGGGGGGCGGTCATCGTGTCTCGCTCACTGCAGCTTCGGGTTCAGCGCGTCGCGCAGCCAGTCGCCGAGCAGGTTCACCGACATGCACAGCAGGATCAGCGCGGCCCCCGGGAAGATCACCAGCCACCATTCGCCCGAGTAGAGGAAGTTGTTGCCGTTGTTGATCATCGTGCCGAGCGACGGCGAGGTCGGCGGCACGCCCACGCCGAGGAACGACAGCGTCGCCTCGGTGATGATCGCGGTGGCGACGTTGATCGTGCCGATCACCAGCACCGGGCCGAGCACGTTCGGCAGCACGTGGCGCAGCATGATCGTGATCGGCCCGACGCCGATCACGCGCGCCGCCTGCACGTACTCCTTGTTCTTCTCGACCATCGTCGAGCCGCGCACCGTGCGCGCGTACTGCACCCAGTTCGCCAGCCCGATCGAGCCGATCAGCACCGCGAGCGCCATCGCGTCGATGTTCGCGTCCGACGGCAGCACCGCGCGCGCGACGCCGTTGATCAGCAGCGCGATCAGGATCGCCGGGAACGACAGCTGCACGTCGGCGACCCGCATGATGAACGCGTCGAGGCGCCCGCCGAGGTAGCCCGACAGCAGGCCGAGCCCGATGCCGAGCCCCATCGCGAACGCGACCGACGCGATGCCGACCAGCAGCGAGATCCGCGAGCCGTACAGGATCGTCGACAGCACGTCGCGGCCCTGGTCGTCGGTGCCGAGCGGGTAGGCGGCGTTGCCCAGCTCGGTCCAGGCCGGCGGCATCAGCGAGTTGTTCAGGTCGAGCGTCTTCAGGTCGAACGGGTCGTGCGGCGAGATCCAGGGCGCGAGCACCGCGCCGAGGATCATCACCGCCGCGACCAGCGCCGCGCCGATCGCGACCGGGCTGTTGCGGAAGCTGTGGAAGACGTCGCCGTCGAGGAAGCGCGCGAGGGCCGAGGTGCTCATGGAGACGGATCAGTCGACGGTCGCGTAGCGGTAGAGGATCAGGTTGTCGGCGCGCTGCAGCACCGACACGTTCTTGCGCGTCGCCCAGGCGAGCGCCTGCTGGTGCAGCGGCACGTGGCCGAAGTCCTCGGCGTGGATCCGCATCGCCTCGGCGATCATCGCGTTGCGCCTGGTCGGGTCGGTCTCGGTGCCGATCTGCGTGGTGAGTTCGTCGAAGCGCGGGTTCGACCAGCCGCCGAGGTTGAAGACGCCCTGGCCGCCCTGCGGCGTGGCCATGATGTTGTAGAGCGTGTTGTGCGCGTCGTAGGTCGTCGGGGTCCAGCCGAGCAGGTAGAACGAGGTGTTGCGCGACAGGATCTTCGGGAAGTAGGTGGTCTTCGACTCGGCCTCGAGGTTCACCTTGACCCCGACCCGCGCGAGCATGCCGGCCACCGCCTGGCAGATCTCGCCGTCGTTGACGTAGCGGTCGTTCGGGCAGTTCATCCGGACCTCGAAGCCGCTGGGGTAACCGGCGTCGGCGAGCAGCTTGCGCGCGGCCTCGGGGTCGTGCGGCGCGCGCTTGTTGAGCCCGGCGTCGAAGCCGTTCACGCCCGGGGCGATCATCAGGTTGGTGGGCGTCGCCGCGCCGCGCATGATCCGCGTGCGGATCGCCTCGACGTCGATCGCCTGGTAGAACGCCTGCCGCACCCGCCTGTCCTTGAACGGGTTCCTGCCCTTCACGTTCGAGTGCAGCAGCTCGTCGCGGCGGCTGTCCATGCCGAGGAAGATCGTCCGCAGCTCGGGCCCCTGCATCACCTTGACGTTCGCATCCTGCCTGAGCCGGTCGACGTCCTGCACCGGCACCGGCTGCATCAGCTGGATCTCGCCCGACTTGAGCGCCGCGACGCGCGTCGCGTCGTTGCCGATCGGGGTCCAGACGACCTCGGTGACGTTGCCCTCGACCTTGCCCCAGTACTGCGGGTTGCGCACCAGCACCGTCCGCACGCCCGGCTCGCGCGAGCGCAGCCGGTACGGGCCGGTGCCGTTGGCGCGGACCGAGGCCGCGTTCTCGACGCCCTTGCGCTTGTCGACCGGCTTCGCGGCGCCGTTCGCCTCGCACCAGGTGCGGCTCATCATGTAGAAGCTCGTGAGCGAGTCGGGCAGGATCGGCTGCGCCGTGGCGGTGACGATCTCGACCGCGAAGTCGTCGACCTTGCGCACCTCCTTGACCGGGCCGACGACGCCGCGCATGTCCGAGCCCGGGTCGGCGGCGCGCTGGAACGAGAACACCACGTCGTCGGCGGTGAACGGCGAGCCGTCGTGGAAGGCGACGCCGCGGCGCAGCTCGAAGCGCCAGACCGTCGGCGAGACCTGCTTCCACGCGGTCGCGAGCGACGGCGCGAGCTTGAGCTGCGCGTCGCGCGTCACCAGTGGCTCGTAGACGTTGCCGGTGAAGCCGAGCTGGGTGGTCTCGTTCAGCGAGTGCGGATCCATCGACACAGCGTCGCCCTGGTCGGCGGTGCGCAGCGTCTTGCCCTGCACCGCGGCCGCGGACAGCGCGGCGGCGAGCACGGCGGCGCTCAGGGTGCGGAGCAGCGGGGCGGGGCGGGGACTCATCGGAGCTCTCTCGCGGGATCGGCGGCGCGACGCGTGCGCCCGGTGCGGTCCGGCCTCACAGCGGCATCGCCCGCTCGGCGAGCCGGACGAACAGCGCCGCTCCGAGCGGCAGGATCTCGTCGTTGAAGTCGTAGCGCGGGTTGTGCAGGAAACACCCGGATTCTGCGCCGCCCTGGCCGATGCGGAAATAGGCGCCGGGACGCTTCTCCAGCATGAACGCGAAGTCCTCGGCGCCCATGCTCGGTTCGAGGTCGCGGATCGTGCGCTCGGCGCCGACCAGCTCCTCGGCGACCTCGGCGCCGAACAGGGCCTCGTCGCGGGTGTTGACCGTCGCCGGGTACATCCGCTCGTATTGCACGCGCGCCTTCGCGCCGAGCCCCGCGGCCACCTGCTCGGCGAGCTGGGTGAGCCGCGCCTCGATCATGTCCTGCGTCTGCGCGCGGAACGAGCGCACGGTGCCGGTGATGACCGCCTCGCGCGGGATCACGCTCATCGCCTGCGGGTGGCCGGCCTGGATCGAGCACAGGCTGACCACCGCCGAGTCGAGCGGGCCGACGTTGCGCGAGACGATGGTCTGCGCGGCGGTGATCACGTGCGCGGCGACCACCACCGGGTCGATCGCGAGGTAGGCGTGCGCGCCGTGGCCGCCCTTGCCTTCGATCGTGATCGTCACGCGGTCGGCGGCGGCCATCATCGGGCCGGGCTTGACCGCGATCGTGCCGGTGGGCAGCCCCGGCCAGTTGTGCATCGCGTAGACCGCGTCGCAGGGGAAGCGCTCGAAGAGCCCGTCCTGGATCATCGCGCGCGCGCCGGCGAAGCCCTCCTCGCCGGGCTGGAAGATCAGGTTCACGGTGCCGTCGAAGCGGCGCGTGCGGGCCAGCCAGCGCGCCGCGCCCAGCAGCATCGCGGTGTGGCCGTCGTGGCCGCAGGCGTGCATCCGGCCGGGCACCGTCGAGCGGTGCGCGAACTCGTTCTCCTCGGCGAGCGGCAGCGCGTCCATGTCGGCACGCAGCCCGATCGTGCGGCCCGAGCCGTGGCGCTCGCCGCGGATCACGCCGACCAGCCCGGTCTGGCCGAGCCCGCGGTGCACCTCGTCGACGCCGTACGCGTGCAGCTGGCGCGCGACCAGCTCGGCAGTCGCGTGCTCCTCGAAGCCGAGCTCGGGCGTCGCGTGCAGCGTGCGGCGGATCGCCGACAGCTCGGCCTGCCAGGCGCGCAGGCCGGCGACCGCGGGGTGATCGGCGAGGTACATGAGGGCGGCGGGTCAGTGGCCGGCGGTGGAGCGCTCGACGCGCAGGCGCGGGTCGACGACGAAGTAGAGCAGGTCGACGACGAGGTTGATGGTGACGAAGATCAGCGCGATCAGGCACAGGTAGGCGGCCATGATCGGGATGTCGGCGACCTGCACCGACTGGATGAACAGCAGCCCCATGCCGGGCCACTGGAACACCGTCTCGGTGATGATCGCGAACGCGATGATCGCGCCGAGCTGCAGTCCGGTGATGGTGATGACCGGCACCAGCGTGTTCTTCAGCGCGTGGCCGAAGTAGACCGCGCGGTCGGGCAGGCCGCGGGCGCGCGCGAACTTGATGTAGTCGGTGCGCAGCACCTCGAGCATCTCGGAGCGCACCAGCCGCATGATCAGCGTCATCTGGAACAGGCACAGCGTGATCGCCGGCAGCACCAGGTGCGACCAGCCGTCGCGCGTCAGCAGCCCGGTCGACCACCAGCCGAGGTCGACGGTGTCGCCGCGGCCGAACGAGGGCAGCCAGCCGAGCAGCACCGCGAACACCAGGATCAGCAGGATGCCGATCAGGAAGGTCGGCAGCGACACGCCGATCAGCGAGACCGCGAGGAACACGTTAGCGAGGAAGCCCTTGCGGCGCAGCGCGGTATAGACGCCCATTGGGATGCCGACGATCAATGCGAGCGCGGCCGCCGCGAGCGACAGCTCGAGCGTCGCCGGCAGCCGCTCCTGGATCAGCGTCGAGACCTTGCGGCCCTGCCGGTACGACAGGCCGAAGTCGCCCTGCGCCGCGTTCTTGACGAAGGTCGCGAACTGGATCGGGATCGGCTCGTCGAGGCCGAGGTCGCGCCGCAGGTCGGCGCGCTGCTCGGGCGTCGCGTCCTGGCCGAGCATCGCGACGACCGGGTCGCCGACGAACTGGAACAGCGAGAACGACACGAACGCGACGACCAGCATCACGACCACCGCCTGCACGAGGCGGCGCACGATGAAGGCGAGCATCATCGCCGGCAGCGCTCCACGCGGGCGGGGCGGGGCGGCGTCACGCCGTCGCCGGCAGGAAGCGCTGCACGAGCTTGACCCAGAAGCTGCCCCCGAGCGGGATCAGCTCGTCGTTGAAGTCGTAGCTCGGGTTGTGCAGCATGCACGGCCCCATGCCGTGGCCGCCCTCGCGGTGCGAGCCGTCGCCGTTGCCGATGAACGCGTAGCAGCCGGGCTTGGCGAGCAGCATGAACGCGAAGTCCTCCGAGCCCATCGTCGGCTCGCAGGCGGCATCGACGTTGTCGGCGCCGACCAGCTCCCTCATCACCTCGACCGCGAACGCGGTCTGCTTCGGCTCGTTGATCGTCGGCGGGTAGTTGCGGTGGAAGTGCAGCGAGCCGGTGGCGCCGAACGCCGGCGGCAGCTGCTCGGTCAGCGCCTTCATCCGCGACTCGATCAGGTCGAGCGTCTCCATCGTGAAGGTGCGGACCGTGCCGCGCACGATCGCGCTGTCGGGGATGATGTTGGTCGCGTCGCCCGCGTGGATCTCGGTGACCGACAGCACCGCCGCCTCGACCGGCTTCTTGTTGCGGGTGATGATCGACTGCAGCGCCTGCACCAGGTGCGTCGCGACCAGCACCGGGTCGACGCCGTTGTGGGGGAGCGCGGCGTGCGCGCCCTTGCCGCGGATCGTGATCTCGAACTCGTTCGACGAGGCCATCATCGGGCCGGGCGTGACCGCGAACTGGCCGACCGCCATGCCGGGCCAGTTGTGCATGCCGAACACCGCCTCGCACGGGAAGCGCTCGAACAGGCCGTCGTCGATCATCTTCTGCGCGCCGGCGCCGCCTTCCTCGGCCGGCTGGAAGATGAAATGGACGACGCCGTCGAAGCCGCCGTGCTTCGAGAGCCAGCGGGCGCCGGCGAGCAGCATCGCGGTGTGGCCGTCGTGGCCGCAGGCGTGCATCTTCCCGGCGTGCTTCGAGGCGTGGGCGAACGCGTTGTGCTCCTGCAGCGGCAGCGCGTCCATGTCCGCGCGCAGGCCGACCGCGCGGGTGGCGGTGCCGCGGCGCAGCGTGCCGACGAGGCCGGTGCCGCCGATCCCCTCGGTGACCTCGAGCCCCCAGGCCCGCAGCTTGGCCGCGACGACGCCCGCGGTGCGGTGCTCCTCGTAGCGCAGCTCGGGGTGAGCGTGCAGGTCGCGCCGGATCGCCTGGATCTCGGTCTGCAGCTCGAGAATGCCTTCGGCCAGCATCATGGCGGTATCTCCTGCATGAAAACGATTAGCTTAACATCGTGGTCATGGCCGCCAACCCCATCGATCGCCCGGCTTCCGGGACCGAGACCGTCGTCCGAGGCGCCTGCCCGCACGACTGCCCCGACACCTGCGCGCTGCGGGTCACCGTCCGCGACGGCGTCGCGATCCGGGTCGCCGGCGACCCGGACCACCCGCCCACGAACGGGGTGCTCTGCACCAAGGTCTCGCGCTACCTCGAGCGCACCTATTCGACCGACCGCTTGTCCCGCCCGCTGCGGCGCGTCGGCCCGAAGGGCGCCGGGCGCTTCGAGCCGGCCTCGTGGGACGAGGCGCTCGACGCGATCGCGGCCCGCCTGTCGGCGATCGCCGCGCGCGATGCGCAGCGCATCCTGCCCTACAGCTACGCCGGCACGATGGGGCTGGTGCAGGGCGACGGCATGGGCCAGCGCTTCTTCAACGCGCTCGGCGCGTCGCTGCTCGATCGCACGATCTGCTCGTCGCCGGGCATCCACGGGCTCACCTACACGCTGGGCGGGCCGGTCGGCATGGACGTCGAGCGCTTCGCCGACGCGGGGCTGATCCTGATCTGGGGCTCGAACCCGATCACCTCGAGCGTCCACTTCTGGGCGCTCGCGCAGCAGGCGAAGCGCCGGGGCGCGAAGCTGGTCGCGATCGACCCGTACCGCACGGCCACCGCCGAGCGCTGCGACGTGCACCTGGCGCTGCGGCCGGGCACCGACGGCGCGCTCGCCCTCGGCCTGGTGCAGCAGCTGGTCGCGCAGGGCCTGGTCGACCGCGCTTGGGTCGACGCGCACACCCTGGGCTTTCCCGAGCTCGCCGCGCGCGCGGCGGCGTGGACGCCCGAGCGCGTGGCCGAGACCTGCGGGATCGAGGCGTCGGCCGTCGTCGCGCTCGCCCGCGACTACGGCACGATCGCGCCGGCCGCGATCCGGCTCAACTACGGCATGCAGCGGGTGCGCGGCGGCGCGAACGCGGTGCGGCTGGTCGCGGGCCTGCCCGCGCTGGTCGGCGCCTGGAAGCACCCCGCCGGCGGCGTGCTGCTGTCGGCGAGCGGGCACTACAACCTCGACGTCGCGGCCTGGCAGCGGCCCGACCTGCTCGCCGGCCGGCGGCCGCGGACGATCAACATGTCGACGATCGGCGACGCGCTGCTGCGCGCCGACCCGCCCATCGAGGCGCTGGTCGTCTGGAACTCGAACCCGGTCGCGGTCGCGCCGCACGGCGACGAGGTCCGGCGCGGCTTCGCGCGCGAGGACCTGTTCACCGTGGTGATCGAGCAGTTCATGACCGACACCGCCGACCACGCGGACTGGGTGCTGCCGGCCACCACGCAGCTCGAGCACTTCGACGTGCACAAGACATACGGGCACCGCTGGTGGGTGGCGAACAGCCCGGCGATCGCGCCGGTCGGCGAGGCGCTGCCGAACTCGGAGATCTTCCGGCGGCTGGCCGCGCGGATGGGGCTCGACCATCCGGCGCTGCGCGCGTCGGACGAGGAGGTGGCCGCCGACGCGCTGCGGCTCGACGATCCGCGGATGCCGGCCGAGCTGGCCGCGGCCGCGGCCGAACACGGCGGCGCCGGCGCGCGCGCGGCGCGCGCCGCGGTCGACGCGCTGGTCGAGCGCGGCTGGGCGAAGCTCTCGGTGCCCGAGGCGCCGTACGCGCACGGCGGCTTCCCGACGCCCTCGGGCAAGGTCGAGTTCGTGTCCGC
>JBILTM010000115.1:0-16057 GCA_044371545.1 Burkholderiaceae bacterium | reverse complement strand
GCGCGGTCGGCGCGGCGCCGCCCGCATGCACGGGCTCGGGGCGGTGCGGTCGCTCGCCCCAGACCGGGCCGGGCACCGGGAGCCGCAGCCCGGCCGTCACATCGTGTCGGGCGCGAAGCGCGCCCTCACCGTCTGGCGCAGCCAGCGACCGGCCTGCGCGGCCAGCGGCGCGTCGCCGAAGTCGAGCCGCACCCAGGCGCGGCCGCCGGGCCGGGGCGCGGGCTCGCCAGGGGCCGGCTCGAGCCCGACGTCGACCACGTAGGTCGGCTGCGCGGGCTTCAGGCCGTCGCCGTCGGAGGGATCGACCTGCACCGGCCCGCCGAAGCGCTCGCCGAGCGCCGCACCCGGAAGCGTCGCCACCGCGGCCGGCGATTGCCGCTGCAGGGTCGCCCCGTAGACGCGTCCCGGGGCCTCCGCGAGGCGCACGTCGACGCGACGCACGCCCTCGCGCAACCGCGCGGCGGCATCCTGGTCGAGCGCGAGCCGCAGCTGCGCGGGCCGCGCGTCGAGCAGCGCGCCGATCTCGTCGCCCTCGCGCACGAATCGCCCGGGCAGATCCTGTGCGCGCGCGATCGCGAAGCGGCCCGACACCGGCGCGACGAGGCGCAGCTGCGCCAGACGCTCCTCGACCCGCGCGAGCTCGGCCTCGTTGCGGGCCAGAGACTCCTGCGCGAGGCGCGCGCGCGCCGGCTCGGAGCGCAGGTGCGCGAACAGCTCGGCGCGCAGGCCGGGCTGCTCCCGCAGCAGCCGCTCGCGCTCCTGGCGCAGCCACGGATCGTCGAGCCGGACCAGCTCGGCACCGGCCTCGACGTCGGCCTCGCCCGCGGTCGCGACCACGAACCCGTCGACGCCGGCGCGCACGCGCGCATCCTCGTGCGGGCTGACCAGGGCCGGCGCGACCACGCGGTCGGGCACGGGCACGGTGAACGCGGCGAGCCCCGCGAGCCCCGCGATCGCACCGGCGCGCAGCCACACCTGCCAGCGCACGGACACCGGCGCGCCGGCGCGGGCCGGGCCCGCCAGCAGGCGGTGCAGCGGCAGCACCAGGAGCCAGGCGATGCCGAAGGCCGCCACCGCCGCCCCGGCGAGCCGATGGTGGGCACCGGCCCACGGCACCAGCGTCGCCAGGATCGCCGCGCGCCATGCGAGCGCGAGCGGCGCGTACCCGACGAGCCAGGGGCGCTCCGCGCGCGCCGCGTCCGGCCCCGGTGCCTCGCGCCACCCGAGCGCGCGCCGCAGCACGGCCTGCCACCACGCGCCGCTGCGCGTCGCGAGATTGGGCAGCCCGGCCAGGTCGCACAGCACGAAGTAGCCGTCCATGCGCACCAGCGGGTTGCCGTTGAACAGCAGGGTCGAGGTGACGCCTACGACCGCCACGGCGAAGGCCGCGTCGTTCAGCCACCCGGGCTCGGTCGCGGCCCACGCGATCAGGCCGATCGCGGCGAGCGCCGACTCGGCAAGGATGCCCGCCGCGGCGACCAGCGCGCGCTGCGAGGCGTGGGCGAACCGGTCCGACGCCGACGCGTCGACGTAGGGCACCGGCAGCCCGAGCATCCACGAGACGCCCACCTCGCCGACCCGTCCGCCGTGACGCACCAGCGCGAGCGCGTGCGCCGCCTCGTGGACGAGCTTCATCGGCAGCCACGCGAGCGAGGCGAGCAGCAGGTAGCGCGGCGTCTGCAGCCAGCGCTGCGCGTGCCGCGCGACCGCGTCCCACTCGACGAGCGCGATCGCGCCCGCGACGAGCACCAGCACGAGCCAGGCGATCGCGCCGGCGCGCGAGAACAGCGGCCCGGCGAGCGGCTCGATCGGGCGCAGCAGCCGGTGCGGATCGCCGAGCGGCATCCGCGGCGCGATCGGGTTCAGGCGGCCGACGATCCGCCGCCTCGCGCGCAGCCGGTCGTCGCCGCGCAGAACGTCCACGTCCGAGAGGCCCTCGCAGGCGAGGCAGCGCTCCTCGACGAGTCGCGCGAGCAGCTCGATCGTCTCGTCCTGCGTCGGCGCGCCCTCGGGGTCCGCCGCCAGCGCGGCGTCCCAGATCGCCTGAACCGTGCGACGGCCGTCGCAGCGACCCGCTATCGACCAGGCAGACGCATCGAGACGGATCGCGCCTGCGCGCCCGTCGCCGCTCGCGACGTGCCACGTGGCGCCCCGCACCCGCTGCGGATCGCTGCGTGCGTGCAGCCGCCAGCGGGGGCGCAGCGACGCGACCTGGTGCCATCGCTCACTGTGGAGCGGCCGCTGCGGCGTCACGGCGTCCAGAGCCAGACGAGCCGCGCGAGCATGTCGCCGGCGCGCCGGGCCCACTCGAGCGCGAGCGGCCCGCGACCGGCGGCGAGGTGCGCGACGCCGCGCTGGCCCGCGCGCGGCTCGATCGCGCCGGCGCCCCCCGCCTCGCCGCCCTCGAGCCGCGCCTCGAGCTCGAACACGTTCCGGCCGTCGACGGTGGTGGCCGCCGGCGCCATCCGCTCCACGCGCAGCGGCAGCGTGTCCCAGGGCAGCGCCGAGAGCGCGAGCCGGCCGTGCGCGCCCGCCTGGACGCGACGCAGGTCACGCTCGTCGAGCTCGACGATCACGCGGTGACGGCGCGCCGGCGCGACCACGAACATCGACTGCCCGCGATCGACCGGCACGCCGATCTGCTGCCACAGGTCGCCCTGCAGCACGATGCCGTCGATCGGAGCACGCAGCCTGATCTGCTCGAGCTGGTGGTCGACCAGGCCGAGCCGCGCTCGGGTCTCGTCGACCTTCGCCTGCGCGATCGCCATCGTCGCGCGCTCGCCCCGGGCCATCGCGGCCGATGCGGCGCCTTCGTGCTGCGACAGCTCGCTCGTCAGCTTCGCACGCTCGAGCTCGAGGTCGCGATCGCCGAGCTCCGCGAGCACGTCGCCCTCGCGCACCGCGTCGCCCGGACGCACGCGGACGCCCTTCAGGTAGCCGCGGATCGGCGCGGCGACGGTCAGCTGCACCGCGCCCTCGATGCGGGCCGGCGCGCCCACGGTCAGCTCGATCGGGGCGGCGAGCGCGATCGTGATCGCCGCCGTCACCACGACCCAGGCGAGCGTCGCCGCCCGCGGGCGCGTCCCGGCCTCGCCGCCGCCCGGCCGAAGCAGCCCGAGCGCGCGCCGCAGCCGACCCGGGCGCCGCGCGCGCAGCAGGCGCAGCCACGGCACGGCGAGCTCGGCGAGCGCGTGCAGCCGCTCGCCCGCGCCGTCCGCGGGCGGCCCCTCGAACTCCGCGAGCACCGCCGCCAGCGGCACGCCGGCGATCGCGACCGGCACGGTGACGATCGCCGCCGCGCCACCGGCCCGCCGTGCGAGTTCCGCGGCGCGCACCAGCGTGCGCGCACCGTCGGGCGCGGGGCAGGCGAGGATGCGCGACTGCGCGATCGCTTCCTCCATCGCCGCGGCGAGCGTCTGCACGGCCTCGCCCTGCCACTCGGGCTCGCCGGCGTCCGACAGCGCGACCGGTCGGATCGAGCCCCGGACACCGTCGCGCCATCCGAGCACCACCCGCGCGGCGCCGACCGCCCGGGCGAGCCGCGTGCACAGCAGCGCGGCCGCGCCGTCGAAGTCGGCGCATGCGGCCAGCTCTCGCACGAGCGCGAGCTGCGCGAGGGCGTCGGCGACGTCGCCGGGCGCGGGGCCGGCGCGCGGCGACGCCCGCGGCGACGGCGGCACGGAGGCCGGCGAGGGCGGGCCGGCCGGCGCGGGCCGGACGGCGGGCAGATCGATGAGCGGATGCGTCAAGGGACGAAGGGGCGGTCGCGGGGTCCGATCCGGCCGGCACGGGCCGGGTGCCCGCCGAGTGTGCCGACCCGCGGCGGGCGACGGAACCACGCGGCCCCCGGCGGCCGACGGACGGCACCGTGCTTCGTGCCGGCCGGCGCGGGTGCGCGGCGCGCTGCGGGCGCGACGCAACGCGACGCGCGTCGCCGCCCGCTGCGCCGCGCGCGTCGCTGCGCGCCCGGTGCGCCTCGGGATCGGTCGCGGGCGGGGGAACGCGGGCATGCCTCGATGCCAGCCGGTGAGGGCGCGACGCCCCGTGCGCCCGGGGTGGGCGACCCGGCTCAGGCGCCCACGATCCAGCCTTCGACGCGGTCCTCGCGGACCGGCAGGCCCCAGTTCGCGTCGCGCCGGCTGCAGGCCCACGCCGCCTGCACCAGGCACAGCACCGCGTCGAGCCGGTCGGCGCCGGCCTCGGCGACGCACGCGTCGCGCCACCGCCCGAGGTCGACGCGGATGCCGAACGGCGCCGCGCCCGCCTCGAGCGCCGCGGCGAGCCGCTCTCGCGCGGCGCGCCGGCCGGGATCGTCGCGGTGCTTCGGGTCGTCGCTCTTGTACGACGCACGGCCCAGCACGGCGCGCGCCGGCAACCCCGGGTAGCCCTCGAGCGCGATCCGCGCGGGATCGGTGCCGCGCTCGTGGAGCCCGGGCAGCGTCACGCCGGCGGCGAGCAGCCGCGGCGCGCCCGCGTGCAGCATCAGGGCGACCGGCGGATTCACCCACTTCATCGAGGCGCTGCTGCCCGCGGTCGCGTCGCAGGCGCGGTGGGCGAACTTGTCGCCCGCGGGGCGCGCGTCGCACCACGCGCGGCAACGCACGACCAGCTCGGCGCGCGACAGCGCCGCCACGCGCGCCGTGATCGCGGCCCATGCGTCCGGTCCGTCCGTCGGCCACCCCTGGGCGGCGACGAACGCGCGCGCGAACGCGAACGGGAAGTCGAGCGCGGCGAGCCACGGACCGGGCGCGCGCAGCCACGCCTCCCAGGCGTCGAAGGACTCGAGCGCCTCGATGCGCGCGACCGCGACGCGCAGGCCGCCGTCGGGGTCGCGCCCGAGGCCGTCGGCGAGCGCCACGGTGATCGGCTTGCGCGGCCGCGGCGCGCTGGTGAAGTCGACGCCCGCGAGCCGCACTCAGTCGCCGCCGGCGGCCGGGAACGCACGGATCACCAGGCCGAGCCGCGCGCCGGGCCGCGGGCGCGACAGCAACCGCGCGCGCAGCGCGTCGAATCGGGGGCCGGTCGTCATCGGCGCGAGTATACGAGCCGACCCTCGCGGCCCGGGCCGGCGCCCCGGCCCGCCGCCCGCGCACGGCCGTCGTCGCCCGGCGCGGGTCACCCCAGTCCGAGCGCCGTGCGCGCTCACGGCAACGGCAGCAGCGCGCGCAGCGCGTCGATCGTGTCGGCATCCTCGACGCGCTTGTCGGTGCGCCAGCGCAGCATCCTCGGGAAGCGGACCGCGATGCCGGAGCGGTGCCGCGGCGAGCGGGCGATGCCCTCGAAGCCGAGCTCGAACACCAGGGTGGGCGTCACGCTTCGCACCGGCCCGAAGCGCTCGACCGTCGTGCGCCGCACGATCGCGTCGACCCGCCGGATCTCGTCGTCGGTCAGGCCGGAGTAGGCCTTGGCGAACGGCAGCAGCGCACGCTGCGACGCGTCCGCGCCATCGGCCGCGCGGTCCCAGACCGCGAAGGTGTAATCGGTGTACAGGCTCGCGCGCCGACCGTGGCCGCGCTGCGCGTACACCAGCACCGCGTCGACGCTGAACGGATCGACCTTCCACTTCCACCAGTCGCCGCCGTCGGCCTTCGTGCGGCCCACGCCGTACGCCGAGGCGAGGCGCTTGAGCATGAAGCCCTCGACGCCGCGCTCGCGCGATCCGGCACGCAGCGCGGCGAGCGCGTCCCAGTTCTCGGCCACGACGCGCGGCGACAGCGCGAGCCCGGGCACCGGCGCGGCGGCGACGAGCGACTCGAGCATCGCGCGCCGCTCGGCCTGCGGCCGGGCGCGCCAGTCCTCGCCCCGCCACTCGAGCAGGTCGTACGCGACGAACGCGGCCGGGGCGGCGCGCAGCACCGCCGGGGTCGTCGTCCTGCGGGTCACGCGCTTCTGCAGCACCGCGAACGGCAGCGGACGCGCCGCCTGCGCGTCCCACGCGAGGACCTCGCCGTCGAGCACGACGCCCTCGCCGGCCGGAGCGAGCACCGACGCGAACGCGCGGGCGGCGCGGTCGATCTCGGGGAAGCGCTCGGTGACCAGCTCCTCGCCGCGCGACCAGAGCCAGGCGCCGCCGGCCCGCATCACGAGCTGCGCGCGGATGCCGTCCCACTTCCACTCGACGAGCCAGTCGGCGGGCGCACCCAGGGCCACCGCCGGCTGCTGCAGCGGATGCGCGAGGAAGAACGGGTACGGGTGCCCCGCGACCGCGGCACCCGGGGCGGCCGCGTCGGGCGGCGCGAGCAGCGCCAGGAATCGCGCGGCGTCGGGCGCCGCGCGCGCATCGGTGTAGCCGATCATCCGCTGCGCGACGAGCTTCTCGTCGAGGCCCGCGACCCGCGCGATCGCGCGCAGCACCAGCAGCTTCGAGACGCCGACGCGAAAGCCGCCGGTGATCAGCTTGCCCAGCACGAAGCGGCCGTTCCAGTCGAGCGTCGACCACCAGCCGCACAGCGCCGCCTTCATGTCCTCGGCCGGCGCGCCGCGCAGCGACGGCAGGCGCTCCGACATCCACGTCGCGAGCCCGGCGTCCTCGAGCGCGCCGGGCGGGGGCAGCAGGTGCGCGATCGTCTCGGCGAGGTCGCCGACCGCGAGGTAGCTCTCGTCGAACAGCCACTCGGGCAGCCCGGCGGCCTCGCGCGCGGCGTCGCGCAGCACCCGCGACGGCACCGCCTGCCGCGGCTTGCCGCCCGCCAGCACGTAGACCGCCCAGGCCGCGTCGGCGGGCGCCGCGCCGCGAAGGTAGCGCTCGAGCGCGTCGACCTTGTGCAGCGTCGAGGTCGACGCATCGAGCTCGGCGTAGAGGTCGGCGAACGCCTTCACGCTGGCTCCCGGCCGGCATCGCCCGCGCCGGCGCGCCCGTCGGCCGGCCCGGCGGCCAGGTCGTCGACCGCCGCGCCCTCCTCGCCGCCGAACTCCGTCTCGAACGAGCGCGCGTCGAGCCCCCGAGCGGCGAGCCAGCGCATCATCACCGCGACCTGGCCGTGGGTGACGAAGACGCGCTGCGCGCCGCTCGCGGCGATCGCGGCGTTCAGGCCCGGCCAGTCGGCGTGGTCGGACAGCACGAAGCCGCGGTCGACCGCGCGCCGGCGGCGCGCGCCGCGCACCGCCATCCAGCCCGATGCGAACGCGTCGCTCGGGACGGGAAAGCGTCGCATCCACGTCGTGCCGCCGGCCGACGGCGGCGCGAGCACCAGCGCGCGCGACAGGCAGGCGCGGTCCTTCACCTCGGAGACGAGGCGCGTCGGCGGCAGCGCGACGCCGGCGGCGCGGTACGCGCGGTTCAGCGGCTCGATCGCGCCGTGGCAGACGATCGGGCCGATCGACGCGTCGACGCCGGCGAGGATGCGCTGCGCCTTGCCGAACGCGTAGCAGAACAGCACGCTCGCGCGGCCTGCATCGGCGTTCGCGCGCCACCACGCGTTCACGTCGGCGAACACCTCGGCCGACGGCGCCCAGCGGTAGATCGGCAGCCCGAACGTCGACTCGGTGACGAAGGTGTGGCAGCGCACCGGCTCGAAGGCTGCGCAGGTCGGATCGGGCTCGACCTTGTAGTCGCCGCTCACCACCCAGACCTCGCCGCGGTGCTCGATGCGCACCTGCGCCGAGCCGAGCACGTGCCCCGCCGGGTGGAGCGACACGCGCACGCCGTTCGACTCGACCGTCTCGCCGTAGCCGAGCGTGCGCAGCGCGATGCCTGCGCCGAGCCGCGCGCGCAGCACGCCCTCGGCCGGCGCGGCCGCGAGGTACGCGGCGTGCCCGGGGCGCGCGTGGTCGGCGTGCGCGTGGGTGATGACGGCGCGGTGGACCGGGCGCCACGGGTCGACGAAGAAGTCGCCGGCCTCGCACCAGAGGCCTTCGGGACGGTGGACGAGCAGCATCGGGCGATTGTCGCCCGGCCGCCGCCCGGACATCGGCTCAGCCCGCGTCGGCCTGCGCCTCGGCGTCCCCCGCGTCCCCCGCGTCCTCGTCGCCCGACTGCCCGGCGTCGACCCGCTTCATGTTGTCGAGGATCTTCAGCAGGTAGTGCAGCGCGTGCGCGGTGTCGTTGATCGAGAAGTCGTCGAGCACCGCCCGGTAGTAGGCGCGGATCTTGGGCTGCGCCTGCACGCGCCAGACGTGGCGGCCGGAGTCGGTCATCGTGACCACGCGCGAGCGCCGGTCGCGCGCATCGGAGGCGACCGCGACGTGGCCGTCGCGCGCCATCCGGCCGATCAGCCCCGACAGGTTCTGGCGGCTCACCATCAGGTAGCGCGCGAGCTCGCCCATGCCCATGCCGCCCTTCGCCTTCTCGCGCGACAGCGCGCCGAGCACCGCCCACTGCTGCGTGGTCAGCCCCTCGGCCTCGACCGCGCGCGTGCCGGTCTTGTGCAACATGTTGGCGCACTGGTACATCCGGAAGAACAGCCGATTCGCCAGCTCCATCTTCGCCTGCTCCGCTTTCCTGGCTGAATCGGCCATCTCCGCTCCGTCCGGAACCCCCTTGCGCGCGGTCGGGCCCGGCGCTAGGATACGTCAATATATTTCCTTATCCAGGTGCGTGGCAAGCCTGCGCCGGGACACGACGACCGACACGGAGGAGACGCGATGCGACGGTTCGAGGGACGGACGGTGGTGGTGACCGGCGGCGGCGGCGGCATCGGCGGGGCGACCTGCCGGCGCTTCGCGGCCGAGGGCGCGAAGGTCGCGGTGCTCGACCTCGACGCGGACGCGGCCGAGCGCACCGCCGCCGCGATCCGCGACGCCGGCGGCTCGGCGAAGGCGTTCCGCTGCGACATCGTGCAGCGCGCCGAGGTCGACGCCGCGGTGGCCGGCACCGAGTCGGCGCTCGGTGCGATCGACGTGCTGGTCAACAACGCCGGCTGGGACGTGTTCAAGCCGTTCGCCAAGACCGAGCCCGCGCAGTGGGAGCGGCTGATCGCGATCAACCTCGTCGGCGCGCTGCACATGCACCACGCGGTGCTGCCGGGCATGGTCGCGCGCAAGGCGGGCCGGATCGTCAACATCTCGTCGGACGCCGCCCGCGTCGGCTCGTCCGGCGAGGCGGTCTACGCCGCGTGCAAGGGCGGGCTCGTCGCGTTCTCCAAGACGATCGCCCGCGAGCACGCGCGCCACGGCATCACCTGCAACGTGGTGTGCCCCGGCCCGACCGACACCGCGCTCTTCGACGGCTACAAGCAGGGCGCGGGCAACCCCGAGAAGCTCGTCGAGGCGTTCACCCGATCGATCCCGCTCGGCCGCATCGGCCAGCCGCAGGACCTGCCGGGCGCGATCGCGTTCTTCGCGAGCGACGACGCCGCCTACGTGACCGGCCAGGTGCTGAGCGTCTCGGGCGGCCTGACGATGGCCGGCTGAGCGCCGCGCCCCCCTTCATCGAAACGAGGCACGACATGGACTCCGGCCAGTACGAGGACCTGCTCTACGAGGTGCGCAACGGCGTCGCCTGGATCACGATCAACCGCCCGGACAAGATGAACGCGTTCCGCGGCACGACCTGCGACGAGCTGATCCGCGCGCTGTACCGCGCCGGCTACGACCGGAGCATCGGCGCGATCGTGCTCGCCGGCGCCGGCGAGCGCGCGTTCTGCACCGGCGGCGACCAGTCGGCGCACGACGGCAACTACGACGGCCGCGGCACGATCGGCCTGCCGATGGAGGAGCTGCACACCGCGATCCGCGACGTGCCGAAGCCGGTCATCGCGCGGGTGCAGGGCTTCGCGATCGGCGGCGGCAACGTGCTCGCGACGATCTGCGACCTGACCATCTGCTCCGAGAAGGCGATCTTCGGCCAGGTCGGCCCGAAGATGGGCTCGGTCGACCCGGGCTACGGCACCGCGTTCCTCGCACGCGTCGTCGGCGAGAAGAAGGCGCGCGAGATCTGGTACCTGTGCCGCCGCTACAGCGGCCAGGAGGCGGTCGCGATGGGCCTGGCCAACGTCTGCGTGCCGCACGAGCAGCTCGACGCCGAGGTGCAGAAGTGGGGCGAGGAGCTCTGCGAGCGCAGCCCGACCGCGATCGCGATCGCCAAGCGCAGCTTCAACATGGACACCGCGCACCAGGCCGGCATCGCCGGCATGGGCATGCTCGCGCTCAAGCTCTACTACGACACCGACGAGTCGCGCGAGGGCGTGGCGGCGCTCAAGGACAAGCGCAAGCCCGAGTTCAGGAAGCACGCGAAATGAGCGGCGCGTCGTCGATGAACCCCTACCTCGACGACGACCTGCGCGCGCTCGCCGAGCACGCGGGTCGCTACGCCGAGGAGCGCGTCGCACCCGGCTTCCTCGAGCGCGACCGCACGCGCGTGCTCGACCGCGCGCTGATGCGCGAGATGGGCGAGCTGGGCTTCATCGCGCCCGAGCTGCCCGAGGCCTTCGGCGGCCAGGGGCTGGGCAGCCTCGCGGCCGGCGTGATCCACGAGGCGATCGCGCGCGCGGACCTGTCGCTGTCGTACGTGAACCTGCTCGCGTCGCTGAACGGGCAGATCCTGTCGGCGCACGGGCGGCCCGAGGTGGTCGGGCCGTGGATGCGGCGGCTGGTGCGCGGCGAGACGCTGCTCGCGATCGCGCTGACCGAGCCGCGCGGCGGCTCGGACGCCGCGAACCTGCGGCTGCGCATCGAGCGGCAGGCCGACGCCTACGTGCTGAACGGCGAGAAGACCTCGATCTCGGCGGCCGACCAGGCCGACGCGGCGGTGGTGTTCGGCCGCACCGGCACGCCCGAGTCGGGCGCGCGCGGCGTGACCGCGCTGCTGGTGCCGCTCGACGCACCGGGCGTCTCGCGCGGGCGCTTCGACTGCCACGGCCAGCGCGCGATCGGCCGTGGCTCGATCTTCTTCGAGAACGTGCGCGTGCCGCTCGATCACCGGCTCGGCGACGAGGACCGCGGCTTCGCGCAGGTGATGCAGGGCTTCGACTACTCGCGCGCGCTGATCGGGCTGCAGGTGCTCGCGGTCGCGCGCGCCTCGCTCGACGAGACCTGGGCCTGGGTCGCGCAGCGCGAGGCCTTCGGCAAGCCGCTGTCGGCGTTCCAGGGCGTCTCGCACCCGCTCGCCGAGCTCGACACGCAGGTCGAGGCCGCGCGGCTGCTGTGCCTGCAGGCGCTGTGGCTCAAGGACCGCGGCCTGCCGCACGGCGCCGAGGCGGCGATGTGCAAGTGGTGGGCGCCCAAGCTCGCCTACGACGCGATCCACCAGTGCCTGCTGATGCACGGGCACGCCGGCTACGATCGGGGCATCATGGAGCAGCGGCTGCGCGACGTGCTCGGGTTCCAGATCGGCGACGGCACCGCGCAGATCATGAAGACGATCGTCGCCCGGACCCGTGCCGGGCGACAGGCGGTCCCGGCCTGAGGCCGGGACCGGCGGCGGCCGTCCGGCCGGCCGACACCACTTCGTGCGGCGACGACCGCAGGAGGAGACGAGATGGAGTTCGACGCCTTGCTGCTCGCGCCCCGGCGCGCCGACGCGGTCGCGAAGGGGTGGTGGGGCGACCGCACGATCAACGACGCGCTCGACGCGTGCGTGGCGCAGTGCCCCGACCGGGTCGCGCTGGTCGGCCTGCGCGTCGAGGCCGGCGACACGCGGCGCTTCACCTACCGCGAGCTCGCGACGATGGCCGACCGGATCGCGGTCGGCCTGCACCGCCTCGGCGTGCGCCGCAACGACGTCGTCGCGATGCAGCTGCCCAACTGGTGGCAGTTCACCGCGCTGTACCTCGCGTGCTCGCGGATCGGCGCGGTCGCCAACCCGCTGATGCCGATCTTCCGCGAGCGCGAGCTGACCTTCATGCTCGGCCACGGCGAGGCGAAGGTGCTGGTCGTGCCGAAGCGCTTCCGCGGCTTCGACCACGCGGCGATGGGGCGCACGCTGCAGGCGGCGCTGCCGACGCTCGAACGCGTGGTGGTCATCGACGAGGACGGCCCCGACGGCTTCGACGCGCTGCTCGCCGGCCCTGCGTGGGAGCGCGAGCCCGATGCCTCGGCCGTGCTGTCGGCCGCCCGCCCCGGCCCGGACGACGTCACGCAGCTGATCTACACCTCGGGCACGACCGGCGAGCCGAAGGGCGCGATGCACTCGGCGAACACGCTGATGTCGAACATCCTGCCGTACGCCGAGCGGATGCGCCTCGGCGCCGACGACGTCGTGCTGATGGCCTCGCCGATGGCGCACCAGACCGGGTTCATGTACGGCCTGATGATGCCCGTGGTGCTGCGTGCCCGCGCGGTGCTGCAGGACATCTGGGACCCGGCGCGCGCGGTCGGGCTGATCCGTGCCGAGGGCGCGACCTTCACGATGGCCTCGACGCCGTTCCTCGCCGACCTGACCCGCGTCGTGAAGGAGACGGGGCTCGACGTGCCGAGCCTGCGCACCTTCCTGTGCGCCGGCGCGCCGATCCCCGGCGCGCTGGTGGAGCAGGCGCGCGCGACGCTCGGCACCAAGATCGTGTCGGCCTGGGGCATGACCGAGAACGGCGCGGTGACGACGATCGAGCTCGACGATGACGACGAGCGCGCCTGCAACACCGACGGCAGGCCGCTGCCGGGCGTCGAGCTGAAGATCGCCGACGCCGACGGTGGCGAGCTGCCGCGCGGCGAGCCGGGCCGGCTGCTCGCGCGCGGCTGCTCGAACTTCGGCGGCTACCTCCGGCGCCCGCACCTGAACAACACCGACACCGACGGCTGGTTCGACACCGGCGACCTCGCGCGGATGGACGACCGGGGCTACATCCGGATCAGCGGCCGCAGCAAGGACGTGATCATCCGCGGCGGCGAGAACATCCCGGTGGTCGAGATCGAGGCGCTGCTCTACCGCCACCCGGCGGTCGCGCAGGTCGCGATCGTCGCGTACGCGGACGAGCGGCTCGGCGAGCGCGCGTGCGCGGTCGTCGTGCCGAAGCCGGGGCAGTCGATCGACTTCGGGGGCATGGTCGCGTTCCTGTCGGAACAGAAGGTCGCGAAGCAGTACGTCCCCGAGCGGCTGGTCGTGCGCGACGCGATGCCGGCGACGCCTTCGGGGAAGATCCAGAAGTTCCGGCTGCGCGAGATGCTGCGCGACGGGACGCTCTGAGCGGCCGGGCGAGGCGGCCGGCGCCGCCTCAATACCGGTTGCGGTGGCCCGACACCACCACGCCGAGCCGCAGCATCCGCGTCGCGAACCAGCCCCACAGACGCTGCGTCCAGGGCCGCTTCGCGTGCTCGTCGTGCAGCACCGGCCGCCCGCCCTCGGCCATCGACGCGAGCACCCGCTCGCGCAGCGTCGCGGCGAAGCCGGCGTCGAGCACGACGACGTTCGCCTCGCGCGCGAGCAGCAGCGAGAACGGGTCGATGTTCGACGAGCCGACGGTCGCCCAGTCGTCGACGACCGCGACCTTCGCGTGCAGGAAGCTGCGGTGGTACTCGACGATCTCGACGCCCGCGTGCAGCAGCGGGTCGTAGAGCGCCTGCGTCGCGAAGTGCGGCAGCACGTACTCGGCGCGGCCCTGCAGCAGCAGGCGCACCCGCACGCCGCGGCGCGCCGCCTCGGCGAGCGCGCGACGGAAGCGTCGCCCGGGGAAGAAGTAGGCATTGGCGATCAGCACCTCCCGGCGCGCGCTGCCGATCGCCTTCAGGTAGGCGCGCTCGATCGCGCGTCGGTTGGCGAGGTTGTCGCGCAGCAGCAGCATCGCGCGCACGCCGGCGCGCGGCCGGCGCGGGCGCGGGCCGCGCGAGGCCGGGCGCAGCCGCTCGGGCAGCCGGTGCCTCGCGAGGGCACCGAGTTGCCCCAGGCCGTCGAGCGCGTCGCGCGCACGCGCGCGCAGCGGCGCCTGCGCGACCTCGATCTGGTTCCAGAGCCGGGCCATCGACGCATGGACCGCCGCGACGATCGGCCCGCGCAGCCGCACCGCGTAGTCGAGCCGCGGGTGCTCGAGCGCGCCGTGGTTCGGGTCCCAGAGGTCGTCGAGCACGTTGAGCCCCCCGACGAAGGCCACGCGCCCGTCGATGCAGGCCTGCTTGCGGTGGAGCCGCCGCAGCCTCTGGCGGTCGAACGACAGCAGCCAGGGCATCGGCTTGTAGACGAGCACCCGCACGCCCGCGCCTGCGAGGCGCTGCGCGACGGCGGCCGGCAGCTCGCGGGTGCCGAAGCCGTCGATCATCAGCCGCACCGAGACGCCGCGCGCGGCCGCGCGCGCGAGCGCCGAGGCGACGCGCAGCCCGGTCTCGTCGCCGGCGAAGATGTAGGTCTCGAGCCAGGCCTCGCGCTGCGCGGCGTCGATCGCGGCGATCAGCGACGGGAAGAACTCGGCGCCCGACTCCAGCAGCGCGACGTCGTTGCCGTCGACCGGCACCGGCCGCAGCCGCTCGAGCAGGCCCGGGTCGGGCAGCACGGAGGCGTCCACCGGTCGTGTCCGGCCGCTACGGACGCATCAGCTCGAGGTCCGCGACCAACGGCGCGTGGTCCGACAGCCGCGCCCACGACGGGCCGCGCAGCACGTCGGCGCGGCGCAGCTCGAAGCCGCGCTGGTAGATGCGGTCCATCCGCAGCCAGGGCACCAGCGCGGGGAAGGTGCGCGCCGAGCCCATCACCTCGCAGACCTGCAGCGACTCGACGAAGCGGCGCGAGAGGCGATCGCGCCAGTCGTTGAAGTCGCCGGCGATCAAGAGCGGCGCGCGCCGCGGCACCTCGCGCACGATCCAGTCGACCAGCGCGTCGGCCTGCCGCTCGCGGCTCTTCGCGAAGAGCCCGAAGTGGATCACGAAGCAGTGGACGTTGCGCCGGTCGACGCGCACCACGCAGTGGAGCACGCCGCGCTTCTCGAGCGCGTGGTCGGAGAAGTCGCGGTTCTCGCGGCGCACGATCGGGAAGCGCGACAGCAGCGCGTTGCCGTGGTGGCCGTGCAGGTAGTTGGCGTTGCGGCCGTAGGCGGTCTCGAAGGTGTGCTTGAGCGTGGGCGAGCGCGCGAGGAACTGGTCCTGCGGCTCGCCCGGCCACTGGCCCTCGAAGCGGTTGGCGTGCCGATCGTTCTTGCCCTGCACCTCCTGCAGGAAGATCAGGTCGGCGTCGAGCTCGTGCAGCCGCGAGCGCAGCTCGTGCACGCTCGCGACGCGCCTCAGGCCGAACAGGTCCCGGATCACGCCCTTGTGGATGTTGTAGGTGGCGACCCGCAGCCGGCCGCGCGGCCGCTCGGTCGGCGCCTCGTCGAGCGTCTTGCGCTCGGTGGGCGGCGCGTGGGTCGACACCAGCCCGGCCTCGGCCGGGCCGATCCGGCGCTCGCCGGCCGGCGCGCTCACCGCGCCCCCGCGCGCGCCGGCAGCATCCGGATCGCCTCGACGTTGGACATCGAGAAGCAGCGCCCGGCCGCCTCGTCCCACGCGAGCCACTCGAAGCGAAGGTGCTCGCGCGGCGCGACGTGCACCGGCAGCTCGCGCGGCACGAGGAGCCCGAAGACGTGCTCGGTGTTGTGCGTGACGCCGTCCGGATAGCGGTGGCGCCAGTGCGGGTAGATCTCGTAGACGTTGCGCAGGCCCCAGTCCTCGAGCACGCAGCCCTCGGCCGCGGCGTCGAGGCCGGTCTCCTCCAGCACCTCGCGCCGGCAGGTCTCGGCGAGCGGCTCGTCGGCGCGGTCCTTGCTGCCGGTCACCGACTGCCAGAAGCCGGGGTGGTCGGCCCGCTCGAGCAGCAGCACGCGCAGCGCCGGCGTGTGCACGACGACGAGCACCGACTCGGGGATCTTGGTGCCCGCCATGCGGCCCGCCTTCGCCTCGCGCCCCGCGCCGCCCCCGTCAGGCCTTCGCCTCGGGCTGGCGCAGCCGGATGTGCAGCTCGCGCAGCTGCTTCTCGTCGACCGGGCTCGGCGCCTGCGTCAGCAGGTCCTGCGCGCGCTGGGTCTTCGGGAACGCGATCACGTCGCGGATCGACTCGGCGCCGGCCATCATCGTGACGATGCGGTCGAGGCCGAACGCGATGCCGCCGTGCGGCGGCGCGCCGTACTGCAGCGCGTCGAGCAGGAAGCCGAACTTCGCGCGCGCCTCCTCCGGGCCGATCTTCAGCGCGCGGAACACCTTGCTCTGCACCGACTAGCGGTGG
>JBILTM010000114.1:0-16138 GCA_044371545.1 Burkholderiaceae bacterium | reverse complement strand
CAGCGGCAGGAACAGCGCCTCGAGCGTGCGCGACCAGGTGAACACCAGCGCGAGCAGCACGCCGACGACCAGCGCGAGGAAATAGCCGCCGAAGATCTCGGTGGCGGTGACCGCGGCGTTGGTCCCCCACGCGTAGTCGGCGTTGGTCAGCGCCGCGAGCGTCGCCTGCGGCGAGGGCATCACGAACTTCGGGACCTTGCCGAGCTCGACGAACAGGTACCACGCGAGCACCAGCAGCAGGTGCGCGAGGATCGCGAAGGTCCAGCGGGCGACGGGCGAGTCGAGCCGGTTCATCGTGGGCGCCTGCGCGTCAGTCGGCGAGCCAGCGCGCGAGGTTCGCACGCACGAAGTCGTCGTCCGACAGGTCGGCGTGCAGCCGGCTCACGCGGTCGATCTCGGCGGACTGCCCCGGCGACAGCGTCTCGGCCGGATCGAGGCACCCGATGCCCTCGAGCAGTCCCTGCCGGCGCAGCACCTCGTGGCAGCCGGGAATGCAGCCGGCGAACGCGTTCGCGACGTCGAAGAACGCCGCGTTGCAGTCGGTCACGCGCGCATCGAGCGCGAGCAGGTCGTCGTCGAGGCGGTCCTCCTCGATCGCGCGGCCGATCCGCTCGAACAGCCGCACCGCGCCCTGCGTCCAGACGCTCCAGTGCCCGAGCAGGCCGCCGCGGATCCGCACGCGGACCTCCTCGACGCCGTCGGGGGTCTCCCGCCGCACCGCGAGCGGCGCGAGCAGGTCGAGCACGATGTGGTCGTCGTTGCCGGTGTAGAGCGTCACGCGTTCGTCGGCGCCGGCGGCGACCACGCCGCGCGCGACGTCGAGCGTCGCGTAGCGGTCGAACGGCGCGATCTTGATCGCGACGACATTGTCGATCGCGGCGAAGCGCTCCCAGAACGCCGCGGGCAGCGGGATGCCTCCGACCGCGGTCTGCAGGTAGAAGCCCACCAGCGGGATCTCGGCCGCGACCGCCGCGCAGTGCGCGACCAGCGCGTCGATCGGCTCGCCCTTCATCGGCGCGAGCGAGAGCATCCCGCAGTGGTAGCCGAGCGCGACCGCGGTTCGCGCCTCGGCGACCGCCTGCGCGGTCCGGCCCGACAGGCCGGCGATCATCACCAGCGGCCGACGGGTCCACGCGCGCGCGGTCTCGATCGCGAGCCGCAGCACCGGCTCGTAGAGCCCGACCTCTCGGATCGCGAACTGGGTCGCGTGCACGCCGACCGCGAGGCCGCCGGCGCCGGCGTCGACGTAGTAGCGCGTCAGCGCGCGCTGGCGTCGCGCGTCGAGCCTGCGCGCGGCGTCGAGGGCGAGCGGGTGGGCGGGAATCACCGTGCCCCGGCGCAGCAGCGCGAGCACGTCCGAGGGCAGCTCCGAGCGGTGCAGCGCCATCGGTGCCGTGCTATCGTGCAGCGCATGTAACCATCCGGTTAACTTAATCGAAGGGTCCGGGAGCGTCAACGGCCGGGCAGCGTTGACACCCTCGGAAACCGGTCGATACCATCGACCGGACCCCGCGCGACGCTGCCCGCGGCACGGTTCCACGACACAGGGAGAGGGACGGAGATGGCACGGAGCAACCGATTCACGGGCGCGGCGGCGACGCTCGCGCTGGCCTGCGCGGCCGCGCTCGCACCGATCGCGGCGAGCGCGCAGACGAAGGTCGACTTCATCCTCAACTGGGTGCCGGGCGGCGACCACGCGCCGTACTACTTCGCGAGGAAGCAGGGCTGGTACGCGAAGGAAGGCATCGACCTGAACCTCGAGCCTGGCCGCGGCTCGGCGCTCGCGACGCAGAAGGTCGGCGCCGGCGCGAACCCGATCGGCCTGGCCGACATGGGCGGCGTGCTGGTCGCCAAGGGCAAGGGCGCGGACCTGGTCGCGGTCTACAACGTCTACGCGAACTCGCCGCAGGGCCTGTACTGGCTGAAGAGCTCGGGCATCAGGTCGGTCAAGGACCTCGTCGGCAAGAAGATCGGCAACCCCGCGGCCGACGGCGCGCGCACGATGTGGCCGGCGCTCGCGAAGGCCAACGGCATCGATCCGAAGTCGGTGACCTGGGTCAACATCGACGCGAACGCGAAGCTCTCGGCGCTCAAGGCCAAGTCGATCGACGCGACCACGTCGTTCTACAACATCCACCACATCTTCCAGGCCGAGCTCGGCGAGGACATGGGCTTCCTCGCGTGGCGCGACGCGGGCCTGAACCCGTACGGCAACTCGATCGTCGTCAACGCCGACTTCCTCGCGAAGAACCGGCCGCTGGTGGACCGGTTCGTCAAGGTCACGCAGCGAGCGTTCGCGGCCTGCGTCGCGCAGCCGAACCCGTGCGTGCAGGCGCTGGTCGAGGCGAACGGCGCGCTCAAGTTCGACAACGAGCTCACCAACTGGAAGCTGGTCGAGGTGCTGATGAGCGACAAGTTCTCCCGCGAGGTCGCGCTCGGCATCCATGACGACGCCCGGATGGCCGCCGACTACGAGCTGGTGCGCGAGTACATCGGGCTCGACAAGACATTCGACGTGAAGTCCACGTACACGAACGAGTTCCTCGACCGCTCGGTGAAGATGGCCCGATGAGCGCCGCACCGGTCGCCCTCGACATCCAGGTCCGCCGAGGCGACCTGCGCGATGCGCGCGTCGTCGAGACGCCGGTGCCCGGCGCGACCGGCCTCGAGCCGGGGCGCGCGGTGCTGCGCGTCGAGCGCTTCGCGCTGACCGCGAACAACGTCACCTACGGTGCCTGCGGCGAGCTGCCCGGGCTCGAGTACTGGCGCTTCTTCCCGGCGCCCGAGGGCTGGGGCTGCGTGCCGGTGTGGGGCTTCGCGACCGCGGTCGCGTCCTCGCACCCGGACGTCGCGGTCGGCGATCGCTTCTACGGCTTCCTGCCGATGTCCACGCACCTCGTCGTCGAGCCCGCCGCGGCCGGCCCGCAGGGCTTCGTCGACGGCGCCGCGCACCGACAGGGGCTCTCGCCGGTCTACAACACCTACGTTCGCGTGCGCGAGCAGCCGGGCCGGGATCCGGCGGCGCGCGCCGCGTCCGAGGCCGAGGCGATGCTGCTGCGGCCGCTCTTCACCACCGCGTTCCTGATCGACGACTTCCTCGCCGACGAGGGCTTCTTCGGCGCGCGTCGCATCGTGCTCGCGAGCGCGTCGAGCAAGACCGCCTACGCGACCGCGTTCCTGCTCGCGCGCCGGCGCGGCACGCCGCAGGCCGTCGAGGTCGTCGGCCTCACCTCGCCGGCCAACGTCGGGTTCGTCGAGCGGCTGGGCTGCTACGACCGCGTGCTCGCGTACGCGGACGCCGAGCGGCTCGAGGCCGACGTGCCGACCGTCTACGTCGACATGTCGGGCGACGCGGGGCTGCGCGAACGCGTGCACCGCCGGCTCGGCGACGCGCTGCGCCACGACTGCGCGGTGGGGCTCACGCGCTGGGAGGAGGGCGTCGGCCGACGCCGCGCCGACGGCGCCGCGCCCGCGCCGCTGCCGGGCCCGAAGCCCGCGATGTTCTTCGCGCCCGCGCGCTGGAAGAAGCGCGAGGCCGACTGGGGCGCCGCCGGCTTCATGGCGCGCCAGTCCGAGGCGCGCGACGCGTTCTCGGCGAAGCTGCGCGGCGACGGCGGCTGGATGACGGTCGTCGAGGGCCGCGGCCCGGCCGACGTCGTCCGCGTCTGGCGCGAGCTCGTCGACGGTCGCGGCCGCCCCGAGCAGGGGCACGTGCTGGCGCCCGACCCGGCTTGAAGCCGCCACGCGCGTCGCCGCTCGGGCGGCTCGCGATCGCGCTGCTTCGGCCGCTGCTGCGGCGCTGGGTGGACGTGCAGGTGGTCGGCGCCGACGCGCTCGCGGCGACGCTCGATCGCGGCACGCCGGTCTGCTGGGCGCTGCAGTTCCGCTCGCTGACCTCGCTGGTGGTGCTCGACGAGCAGGCGCGCCGGCTCGGGCTGCCGCTGCCGCTCGCGCCGCTCGCCGCGGCCGGCGCCGACGGCACGCAGGTCGCGGCCGAGTCGCACTCGTTCTTCTACCTGACCCGCGACGGCCAGCCGTCGCCGCTCGCGGCGCGGCCGTATGCCTATGCGCCGCGCCTGGAGCGGCTCGCCGCCGCGGTCCGTGCCGACCCGGCCGCGGACGTCACGATCGTGCCCGTCCACGTCTTCTGGGGCCGTGCACCGCGCAACCAGGACTCGGTGCTGAAGGCGCTGCTCTCCGAGGGCTGGGCGATCCCCGGCGCGCTGCGCCAGGTCGCGCGCGTGCTGGTGCACGGGCGGCAGTCGATGATCGAGTTCGGCGAGCCGATGTCGCTGCGCGCGATGGTCGACGGCGCCGAGGACGACGTGCACGCGGTGCGCCGCGCCGCGCGCCTGCTGCGCGCGCAGTACCGGCGGGTGCGCGAGCGCGTCGTCGGGCCGGACCTGTCGCACCGGCACGTGCTGATCAACGCGGTGATCGCCGGCGAGCCGGTGCAGGCCGCGATCGACGAGGAGGCGCGCACGCGCGGCGCGGGCCGCGACCGTGCCGAGGCGACCGCGCGGCGCGCCGCGTGGGAGATCGCGTCCAACTACTCGTACCCGTTCATCCGCGCGTTCGACCTCGGCCTGCAGCTGCTCTGGAACCGGCTCTACGACGGCATCTCGGCGACGCGGCTCGACGAGCTGCGCCGGATCGCGTCGGACGCGACCGTGGTCTACGTGCCGTGCCACCGCAGCCACATCGACTACCTGCTGCTGTCCTTCCTCATCTACTACCAGGGACTGCCGCCGCCGCACGTGGCCGCGGGCGCGAACCTGAACCTGCCGGTGGTCGGTGGCCTGCTGCGCCGGGGCGGCGCGTTCTTCCTGCGCCGCAGCTTCCGCGGCGACGCGCTGTACGCCGCGGTGTTCGCCGAGTACCTGCACGCGATGATCGCGCGCGGGTTCCCGATCGAGTACTTCGTCGAGGGCGGCCGCAGCCGCACCGGCCGCACGCTGACGCCGAAGGCCGGACTGCTCGCGATGACCGTCGAGAGCTGGCTGCGCTCGCCGCACCGGCCGCTGGTGTTCGTGCCGGTCTACATCGGCTACGAGCGGCTGCTCGAGGGCGACACCTACGTCGCCGAGCTGTCGGGGCGGCCGAAGCAGAAGGAGTCGCTGCTCGGCCTCGTGCGCTCGCTGCGCAAGCTGCGCGAGCACTTCGGGCGCGTACACGTGAACGTCGGCGATCCGATCGAGCTCGGGCCGTTCATGGCGGCGCACGGCGCGGCGCCCGCGACCGACGGCGCCCCGGCATCACCACCGAGCATGTCGCCGACCACGCCCGCGCGCGCCGCGGCCGCGCTCGCGAAGGCCGACGCGACGCGACGCGAGGCGATCGACGCGCTCGCGCTCGAGATCGTCACGCGGATCAACGACGCGGTCGTCGTCAACCCGGTCAACCTCGTGTCGGTCGCGATGCTCGGTTCGCCGCGCCACGCGATGGACGCCGCGCAGCTGGTCCGTCACCTCGACCTGCTGCGCGAGCTGCTGGCGCGCGCGCCCTACTCGTCGCGGCTGGTCGTCGTGCCGATGTCGGGCGCGGAGATCGTCGCGCAGGCCGAGCGCACCGGGCTGCTGTGGCGGATCGAGCATCCGCTGGGCGACGTGCTGCAGGTCCATGGCACCCAGGTCGCGCTGCTCGCCTACTTCCGCAACAACGTGCTGCACGCGTGGGCGCTGCCGGCGCTGCTCGCGACGCTGCTGTCGCGCCACCCGGGCATCGGGCGCGAGCGGCTGCTCGCGGTGTCGTCGCGCGTGTTCCCCTTCCTGCGCGCGGAGCTCTTCCTGTCCTGGGACGTGCACGCGCTGCCGGCCAAGGTCGATGCCTGTATCGACGCGTTCGACGCGCTCGGGCTCGTCGGCGCGCCCGGTGCGCCGCGCGACTCGACCGCGCTGCACGTGCTCGCGCAGCTGATGCGCCAGCCGCTCGAACGGTGGTTCATCGTGCTGTCGGTGCTGACCGGGCAGGGCTCGGGCGCGCTGTCGGCGAAGGCGCTCGAGGACCTGTGCTTCCTGCTCGCGCAGCGGATGGCGTTCCTGCACGAGCCGGGCTCGCCGGAGTTCTTCGACCGCGGGTCGTTCCGCTCGATCATCGCGACGCTCGGCACGCTCGGCTGGGTGCGCACCGTCGACGGCCGGCTCGCGTTCGGCGGCGCGCTGGTCGACGCGGCGGACGACGCGCCGTGGCTGCTGTCGGACGAGGTGCGCCTCGCGATCGCGCAGGTCACGCGGCTGTCGGAAGAGGACGTGCAGCGGGCCGAGACGCTGTTCGCATCGGCGAAGCCGCGCGGCCGCGGCGAGGCGCGCTGAACGCCGTGCGCCGGCTCAGCGGTCGACGGTCACGCGGTTGCGGCCGGACTGCTTGGACACGTAGAGCGCGCGGTCGGCGCGCGCGACCACCGACATCGGGTCCTCGCCGCGCACGTACTGCGCGACGCCGGCCGAGACCGTGATGTTGCCGACCGGCTCGCCGCCGTTGCCGCGCTTGATGTGGCCGCGCGCGATCGCCGATCGCAGCCGCTCGGCGACGTCGTGCGCGCCGTTCGCAGCGGTCTCGGGCAGCAGCAGCGCGAACTCCTCGCCGCCGTAGCGCGCGGCGACGTCCTTGCGCTGCGTCAGCTGCGACAGCATCTGGCCGACCGCGCGGATCACCTGGTCGCCGAACGGATGGCCGTAGGTGTCGTTGACCCGCTTGAAGTGGTCGATGTCGATCATCACGACGCTGAACGGCGAGCCGTGCTGCGCGGCCGCCGCGCAGATCCTGCGGATCTCCGCGTCGAAGCCGCGCCGGTTCAGGATGCCCGACAGCGGGTCGAGCGAGGCCTCGTCGCGCGCGCGCTTGAGCTCGCTCTGCAGCCGCGAGACCTCGCGGTGGCTCGCCTCGAGCCGGTCGTTGAGCGTCGACAGCGATCGGTTCATCCGGTCGACGTCGCCGCGCATCGTGTCGACGTGCTGGCGCATGTCCTCGGCCGAGCCGGCCGATGCGATGCCCTCGCCGAACGCGGCGAGCTGGGCGTCGAACTCGGTCGCGCCCGAGCTCGCGGCCTCGACCGAGCTGCGCACCGTGTGCATCAGCTCGAGCAGGCCGGCGCCGGCCTTGCGGGTGGTCTCTTCGCTGCGGTCGGCGAGGTGCTTCTGGTGCAGCTCGAAGGTCACCTGGTGCGACAGCCGCTCGCAGGTGTTGACCAGCGCGTCGAGGTCCGCGCGCAGCTGGGGGTTGCCGCCGCGGACGTACTCGTACCAGAGCTCGTACGAGTCGGGCGCGTAGCCGGCCGCGTGCCGGGACATCAGCGGCAGCGTGCGGCGCAGCAGCTCGGCGGTGCCGTCGATCGCGCCGGGCGGGCCCGGACGCGGCCGCTCCTTGGCGGGGCGGGCGCCCGCGGTCGCAGGCGCGGGGGACGGGCTGCGCGCGGGCTGCGCGGCGGGCGGGGAAGGGGGCGCGGAAGAGGGTGCGGGCATCGGTCGGATCGAGAGCGAGGTTGCGTTGTCGGAAAACGCCTACGTTCCCGGGACGATGCGACCCGTGCCGCTGGCGCGGTCGTCGGAACAGCGGGACCGCGGCCACGCTTCTCGATCGGCGGCCGGGCCGGGGGGGCGGGCGGTCGGACGGCCGGGTCCGGCACGCCGATCGCGGAACGGGCCGTCGCGGCCGCGCCGCACCGTGCTGGGGCACGGGTCGCGACACACGGGTCGCGACACACGGGTCGGGATCGCCCGGGTCGACGCGTCCTGCCCGCGCCTCAGCCGAGCTCGGGCCCGGCGACGAGCCTCACGATCGACGCGTCGCCCGGCGCGTCGGGGGCCGCGGCGCGGCGGCCCGGGTGCACCAGCCGCACGAACGGTCGCTGGAACGAGAAGCCGCGCGCCGCGAGCGCCTCGCGCATCGCCGGCTGCGCGTCGGGCACGTCGACGAAGACCGGTCCGGTCACCGCATCGAGCGCGGCGTCGAGCAGCGCGACGGCGGTCGCGGCGTCGGTGGCCACCAGCGGCCCGAGTTGCGTGGCGACACGGCCCGGACGGCCCAGCGCGAAGCCGACCACCGCATCGCCGCGCAGCGCGACGCGCGCGGCCGCGGGCAGCCGCGCCGCGAGCGCGCCGAGCAGCGCGCCGCGGTCGCCGCCGAACGCGCGCGCGTCGAGCGCGAGCAGCGCGCCCCGGTGCGCGTCGAGCAGGGGCTCGATGCGCACGTCCGCCGGGGCGGTCGCGTGCGGCGCATCGGTCGCCACGCCGGCCGCACGTGCGTGTCGAGCGAAGCCCCAGGTGTCGACGAAGCCCTCGCGCCGGTAGACCGGATGCCCGTCGGGCGTCGCATCGAGCACCGGCAGCAGGTGCTCGCCGTCCAGCCATGCGAGCGCCTCGCGCAGCAGCCGCGACGCGAAGCCGCGCCGGCGGTGCGCCGGCAGCACGAGCACCATGCTGATCCAGGCGAACGGCGTCGCCGCCGAGCGGTACGGCAGCGCGACCGTCGACGCGAGCAGCGTGCCGTCCGGCGCCGACAGGCCCCAGCCTCGGCCCGCCGACAGCATGTGCCGCCAGTCGTCGGCGTCCTGGTTCCAGTTCGCCGAGCGCGACAGCGCCAGCAGCCCCTCGAGGTAGGCGGTGCCGAGCGGATGCGCGACGGGCCCGGGCCCGTCGGCCTCAGTACTTCCCATCGCGCGTCTCGAAGTGGGTCGGCTTGCCGAGGCTCGCGCCGCCGCGCGCGACCCAGTCGGCGACCCAGTCGATCATCGCGTCGATCGGCACGCGCGGCGGGCCGAACAGCCGCTGCGATTCGGTCGTGTCGATCAGCCAGGCGGTCGGCGCCTCGGTGCCGGCCAGTACCGGCGCGCGGCCGAAGCGGCGGGCGAACTCGCCGGCGAGCCAGCGGATCGAGGTGTGCGACGGCCCGGTGACGTTGATCGGCGAGGCCGGCGTCGTGCAGTGCGCGAGCAGCCGCAGCGCCTGCTCGTTCGCGTCGCCCTGCCAGATCACGTCGGCAAAGCCCATCGCGAGGTCGAGCGGGCGGCCGTGGAACACCGCGTCGGCGACGTCGCGCAGCACGCCGTAGCGCATGTCGATCGCGTAGGAGAGCCGAACCATCCGCCCCGGTGTGCCCCAGGTCCGCGAGCCGTGCTCGAAGGCCCGCTCGCGGCCGACGCACGACCACGCGTAGTCGCCGGGCGGCGGCACCGCCTCCGTCGACTCGGGCGCGCCCGGGCCGTCGACCGGCACGAACGGATACACGCAGGCGGTCGAGAACGACACGATGCGCCGGTCGCGGAAGGCCTCGGCGACCATCGCCGGCACGCCGACGTTCATCGCCCAGGTGAACGACGCGTTGCCCGACGCGCCGAACTTGTGGCCGGCCATGAAGACCACGTTGGTCGCGCTCGCCGTCGCGTCGCGCAGCCGCTCGAGCGCCGCGCGGTCGAGCAGGTCGCAGGCCATCGGCTCGATGCCGTGCGCGCGCAGCGCGTCCGGCAGCGCCTTGTCCGAGAAGCGCGCGACCGCGATCACGCGCCGGTCGGGCACCGCGCGCTTCGCCATCCGCGCGAGCGTCGGGCCCATCTTGCCCCCGACGCCGAGCACGAGGATGTCCCCCGGTGCGCGCGCGAGGTCGGCGGCGAGCGCCGGCGACGGCGCCGTCATGAAGTCCTCGAGCGCGGCCTCTCCGGCGAAGCGCGCGGGCAGTCCGCTCACCCGCCCGCCCGCTCGTACAGGTCCCGCCCCATCGGCATCGCCCGGATCTTCGCGTCCGCGATCGGCCGCTTCAGCATCCAGAAGCCGCAGTCCGGGTGCACGTACTTCACGCGACCCGCGCCGAGCGTCTTCTCGGCGCGTTCGATCGCGCGGGCGATCTGCTCGGGCGACTCGACCTCGTTCGCCTTGATGTCGACGACGCCGAGGCCGAAGCCGATCTCGGGCTTGAGCTCGCGGAACGCCGCCAGCTCCTCGGGCGGACGGTGCGCGACCTCCATCACGACATGGTCCGCGTGCAGCGCGTTCAGGTAGCGCATCAGCCGGTCCCAGGTGCCCTTCTGCACCGACTGCCCGCCGTAGTTGCCGAAGCACAGGTGCACCGAGGCCTTGCCCGGCACCGCGTCGAGCACGCGGTTGATCGCCGCGGCCGCCCACTCCCACTCGTCGGGATGGCCCGGCAGGTTCGCCTCGTCGAGCTGCACGACTTCGGCCTCGCAGTGCCGGACCTGCTCGGCGAGCGCGTCGGCGATCGCGTTCGCGAGGTCGGGCAGGGTCCCGTAGTGCCGGTCGATCAGCGTCTTGGCGAGCATGTGCGGGCCGGTCACGGTGAACTTGAACGGCTTCGAGGCGAGCGCGCGTGCCCGCGCGCAGGCGAGCGGCAGGTCGAGCGCGCCCGAGCCGATCGGGCCCACGACCGTGCCGGGCGGGCGGGTGCGGAACTTCATGCCGCTGCTCGAGCGGTACGCGATCAGCTCGTCGAACGAGAAGCGCTGCGTGATCCCGTCCATCGGCCGCACGAAGTACTCGATCATCCCGTTGGTCTCGGGATGGTTGACGTCGAAGCGGTAGAGCTCGCCGTCGCAGACCAGGTCGATGCCGGCCTGCTCCTGGATGCCGATGACGACGCGCGTCGCGTCGGCGAGCGCCTGCTCGGACGGCAGCGCGGCGAGCCAGTCGGGCACGGGGTACGAGCCGACGACGGTGGTCTGGATGCGGGGCATGCGATGTCTCCCTGGATGCTGCGGCCGAGTTAACCAACCGGTGAGAAGTCGATGCTATCGCCGGCTCCGGTGCCCGACAAGGGTTGACCGGGGGGCCTCCGGACCGGAAAATAATTAACCAACAGGTTACAACAACGCAGGGAGGCGCTGCCCTGCGACCACGCGCCGAAGCTGCGCGTCAGCCGACCTTCCCTATCCGGAGAGATCCCCGCATGAGCACCCGTCGACTCGGCATCGTGATGCACGGCGTCACCGGCCGCATGGGCCTGAACCAGCACCTGATCCGCTCGGTGAAGGCGATCCGCGAGCAGGGCGGCGTGCGCCTGTCCGACGGCACCCGCGTGATGCCCGACCCGATCCTCGTCGGCCGCGGCGCCGAGCGGATGCAGGCGCTCGCCGCGCAGCACGGCGGGCTGCGCTGGAGCACCGACCTCGACGCGGCGCTCGCCGACCCGAAGGACGAGGTGTTCTTCGACGCGGCCACCACGCAGATGCGGCCCTCGCTCGTGCACGAGGCGATCGCCGCCGGCAAGCACGTCTACTGCGAGAAGCCGTCGGCGACCAACCTCGAGGAGGCGCTCGGCATCTGGCGCGCCGCCGAGAAGAAGGGCGTGAAGCACGGCGTCGTGCAGGACAAGCTGTGGCTGCCCGGCCTGCTGAAGCTGAAGATGCTGATCGACTCGGGCTACTTCGGGAAGATCCTGTCGGTGCGCGGCGAGTTCGGCTACTGGGTGTTCGAGGGCGACCTGCAGCCCGCGCAGCGCCCGAGCTGGAACTACCGCAAGGAGGACGGCGGCGGGATCATCCTCGACATGCTGTGCCACTGGCGCTACGTGATCGACAACCTGTTCGGCGAGGTGAAGGCGGTCTCGTGCCTCGGCGCCACCCACATCCCGAAGCGGATCGACGAGCAGGGCCGCGCCTACGAGGCGACCGCCGACGACGCGGCCTATGCGACCTTCGAGCTCGCGACCGGCGTCGTCGCGCACTTCAACAGCTCGTGGGTCACGCGCGTTCGGCGCGACGACCTGCTGACGCTGCATGTCGACGGCACCCACGGCTCGGCCGTCGCGGGCCTGCGCAACGTCAAGGTGCAGCCGCGCGTCGCGACGCCCAAGCCGGTGTGGAACCCCGACCTGCCGCAGCCGATCGACTTCCTCGCCGGCTGGCAGGACGTGCCCGAGTACACGGTGTTCGACAACGCCTTCAAGGCCGAGTGGGAGCTCTTCATCCGCCACGTCTGCGAGGGCACGCCGTTCCCGTGGAACCTGCGCGAGGGCGCCAAGGGCGTGCAGCTGGTCGAGGCCGGCCTGCGCTCGTGGAAGGAGCGCCGCTGGGTCGACGTCGGCGCGCTGCCCGCCTGAGTCCCGTCCGACCCGACACCGAGCCCGCCATGCCCACGATCACGCTGCCCGGCCCCGACGGCCGCCTCGCGCCCTTCACCACGTCCGCGCCGCGCGGCTATCCGGACGTCGCGCAGGGTCCGTTCAACCGCATCGCGTTCTCGGCGGTGCACGTCGTCGCAGACCCGATGTCGAGCGTCGACCCGTGGGTCGGCTGCGCGGTCGACTGGGACGCGACGATCGCCTACCGCAGCCGCCTGTGGGACCTCGGCCTCGGCGTCGCCGAGGCGATGGACACCGCGCAGCGCGGCATGGGCCTCGACTGGCCGACCTCGCTCGAGCTGATCCGCCGCTCGATCGACGCGTCGCGCGCGCACCCGGGCGCGCGCGTCTTCTCCGGCTGCGGCACCGACCACCTGGTGCCCGACGCGCGCACCACCGTCGCCGACGTGCTCGGCGCCTACGAGGCGCAGGCCGAGGCGATCGAAGGCCTCGGCGGCCGGCTGATCGTGATGGCGAGCCGCGCGCTCGCCGCGTGCGCGCGCTCGCCCGACCAGTACGGCCTGGTCTACGACCGGCTGCTCTCGCAGGTCCGCGAGCCGGTGATCGTGCACTGGCTCGGCGACATGTTCGACCCGGCGCTCGCCGGCTACTGGGGCGCCGAGGACCTCGACGCGGCGACCGACGTCGCGCTCGACGTGATCAACCGCAACGCGCACAAGATCGACGGCGTCAAGGTCTCGCTGCTCGACAAGGACCGCGAGATCGCGATGCGCCGCCGGCTCGCGCCCGGCGTGCGGATGTACACCGGCGACGACTTCAACTTCGCCGAGCTGATCGCCGGGGACGCGCACGGCCACTCCGACGCGCTGCTCGGCATCTTCGACGCGATCGCGCCGGCCGCGTCGGCGGCGCTGACCGCGCTCGGTCGCGGCGACGTCGCGCGCTTCCACGACATCCTCGGGCCCACGGTGCCGCTGTCGCGGCACATCTTCCGGGCGCCCACGCGCTTCTACAAGACCGGCGTCGTCTTCATGGCCTGGCTCAACGGGTTGCAGTCGCACTTCACGATGGTCGGCGGCCAGCAGTCGGCGCGCCACGTGCTGCACCTCGCGGAACTGTTCCGCCTCGCCGACGCGGCCGGCCTGCTGCGCGATCCCGACCTCGCCTGCGCGCGGATGCGCGCGCTGCTCGCGGTCAACGGGATCGAGTCGTGAGCGTGACGCCGGCCGATCCGCGCGCGCTGTCGCTGAACACCGCGACCGTGAAGGTCCGCTGGGACCTCGCGCGGATGATCGACGGCTGCGCGCGGCACGGCATCCGCGGCATCTCGCCGTGGCGCGACAAGCTCGCCGAGCTCGGCGTCGGCGAGGCCGCGCGCCGGATCCGCGCTGCGGGCCTGACGGTCACCGGCCTGTGCCGCGGCGGCATGTTCCCGGCCGCCGACGAGGCCGGACGACGCGCCGCGATCGACGACAACCGCCGCGCGATCGACGACGCCGCCGAGCTCGGCGCGCAGTGCCTCGTGCTGGTGGTGGGCGGCATGCCGGCGGGCTCGAAGGATCTCGCCGGCGCGCGCGCGCAGGTGCGCGACGGCATCGCCGCGGTGCTGCCGCATGCGCGCGCGGCCGGCGTGCCGCTCGCGATCGAGCCGCTGCACCCGATGTACGCGGCCGACCGCGCGTGCGTGAACACGCTCGGCCAGGCGCTGGACCTGTGCGACGCGCTCGACCCGGGTGGCGCGGGGGTGCACGCGCGCGCCGCGGCCGACGGCGGCGCGTGGGCGCCGGCCGCGGCGCTCGGCGTCGCGCTCGACGTCTACCACGTCTGGTGGGATCCGGACCTCGACGCGCAGGTCGCGCGCGCGGGCGCTGCGCGGCTGCACGCGTTCCACGTCTGCGACTGGCTCGTGCCGACGCGCGACCTGCTCGAGGACCGCGGCATGATGGGCGACGGCGTGATCGACCTGCGCCGGCTGCGCGGGCTGGTGGAGGCCGCCGGCTACCGCGGCCTGCACGAGTGCGAGATCTTCTCCTCGCGCGACTGGTGGCAGCGCGACCCGGACGAGGTGCTCGCGACGATGAAGGCGAGGCACGCGGCGCACTGCTGAGGCGCGCGGTGCGGCCGAGTCGTCGCAGCGCACGGGCGCATGCCCGGCGCGGCCCGCGATCGCGACCAGCACGGTGGCGACCCGCGAGTGCAGCCGCAGCGCGACGAGGAGGAGTGCGAGGGCGACGAAGGACATGGGCCGGGGCGCGTTGGGAACGAACGTGTCAAAGGGTGACGACCGGGTGCGGCCGTGACGCAGTCGAACCCGATGCAGGCATCCTGCACGTACCGTGTGTCGTCCAGTTGTCACCGCTTCGATCACCGAATGAAAACCAGCGTCACGTGAACGCCCATCCCCCCGCCGTCGTCCAGCGCGTCTTGCAGCGCAGCGCCTGGTTCAGCGCCCTCCCGACCCCTCTTCAGGACGTCGTGGTGCGTCGATCGACGATCCGCACCTTCCGGCGCGGCGATTCGATCCAGCGCGAGGGAGAGTGGCCGCGCGAGATGGGCTTCGTCCTGTCGGGCCGGGTCCGCTGCCTCATCCGATGCGGCACGGAACGCGAGACGGTCGCCCACGTCGGCGGACCCGGGTTCTGGTTCGGCCCGGCCGCGACGTTCCCGAGCGCGGCCGCCTTCATGTCGGTGGTCGCCGACGCGCCGACGCAGACGATGCTGCTGCCGCGCTCGGAGTTCGAGCGGATCATCGACGAGGACCCGCGTCGCTTCCGGCCGTTCTCGACGCTCGCCTTCGAGCTGCTCGCGCAACTGATCCGCTACCTCGGAGAGCTGCCCGGCCTGACGCTCGACGGCGTGCTGCGCGTGCGGATCGCCGACATGGCCGAGCGCGCGCGCAGGCAGGGCGGCCTCGACGGGCCGGTCGAGCTGGTGCTGTCGCAGGCGGACCTCGCGTCGATGGTCGGGATGTCGCGCCAGCGGCTGGCCCAGCGGCTGCGCGCGCTGCAGCAGGAAGGGCTGGTCGAACTGGGCTTCCGCCGGATCGTCGTGCCCGACCCGGCGCGGCTGCGGGGCTCGGCCGGCGTCGACGCCCACGCGCACGCCCATCTCGCCGTCGCCTCGCGCGCGGCGGTGGTGCCGCTGCGGCGCCAGGCCGAGCGGTAACATCGGGACGGCGACGCGCGCCCCGCGCGTCGCCCCGTCCCCCGGAGGTCACATGGGCTGGTTCTCGAAGGCCGAACCCGGCTTCTTCCTCTCGACCGTCGTGCCGAGCGGCGACGGTGCACGCGTCGCGCAGTGGCTCGGCATCGTCAACGGCGAGGCGGTGATCGGCGCGAACATCTTCCGCGACATGTTCTCGTCGGTGCGCGACGTCGTCGGCGGCCGCGCGGGCGGCTACGAGCGCGCGCTCGCCGGCGCGCGCGACGCGGCGCTCGACGAGATGAAGGAGGCGGCCCGGGCGCTCGGCGCCGACGGCATCGTCGGCATCGACTTCGACTACGAGGTGCTCGGCGAGGCCAACGGCATGATGATGGTCACCGTGAGCGGGACCGCGGTGAAGATGGGCTGATCGCCGCCGCGGTCCAGCCGCGCCGCGACGCGGGGCTCAGCGGCCGGGGGCCTCGAGCGCGGACACCGCGATCGCGCCGGACGCGGTGCGCAGCTCGAGCCGCTCGCCCTCGCGGCGTGCGGTCGCGGCCGACTCGAGCGCACGCAGCACGGCGGCCTCGCGCTCCATCGCGTCGGGCGGGTCCGAGCAGGCCATGCGCGTCGTGCGCAGCGGCCCGATCGTCACGCGCCCGGCGGCCTCGGTCCAGGCGCCGCTGTAGGTGTTGCAGCCCGCCGAGCCGCGGACCCCGCCCGCGGTGCCGAACTCGAGCGTCGGTGCGGCGCCCGCGCCGACGCTCGTCACCGACTGCCGGCCGGTGTTGTAGGCGACGATCCGCCACGCGGTGCCGGCGAGCCCGGTCGGCTGCGGCTCGAGCGAGGCGAGCGATGTGCCGCCGTCCCCGAGCAGCCGCAGCGTCGTGCCGTCGATGCGCCACGCGGTGGCGGCGAGCAGCGCACGGCCGTAGGCCTCGGCGAGCGCGCGCTGGGCATCGGGGCAGGC
>JBILTM010000113.1:0-16146 GCA_044371545.1 Burkholderiaceae bacterium | reverse complement strand
ACCAACTTCCCGTTCTCGGCGCGCGCCGCCGCGGCCGACGCGCCCTTCGTCATCGAGGCCGACGAGTACGACACCGCGTTCTTCGACAAGCGCTCGAAGTTCGTCCACTACCGGCCGACGACCGCGATCCTGAACAACCTCGAGTTCGATCACGCCGACATCTTCCCGGATCTTGCCGCGATCGAGACGCAGTTCCATCATCTCGTGCGTACCGTGCCGCGGCGTGGCCGGCTCGTCGTCAACGGCGCGCAGGACTCGCTCGCCCGCGTGATCGCGCGCGGATGCTGGAGCGAACGCGTCGAGTTCGACACCGAAGCCGGTTGGCACGCGGCGAACGTCGTGGAGTCGAGCGATGCGACCGAGTTCGACGTGATGCGCGGCGCGGACCGGATCGGCCGCTGCCGGATGCCGCTCGCCGGCCGCCACAACCGCGCGAACGCGATCGCCGCGATCGCCGCCGCCGAGCACGTCGGCGTCGCGCCCGCCGATGCGATCGACGCACTCGGCCGCTTCGGCGGCGTGCGGCGGCGCCTCGAGGTCCGCGGCACCGCCGGGGGCGTCACCGTCATCGACGACTTCGCCCACCATCCGAGTGCGATCGAGACCACGATCGACGGCCTTCGGGCGCGGCTCGCGCCGGGCGAGCGGATCCTCGCGGTGGTGGAGCCCCGCTCGAACACCATGAAGCTCGGCGCGATGAAGGCGCTGCTGCCCGGCAGCCTCGCCGGCGCCGAGCGGACCTTCTGCTTCGCCGGCGGCCTCGGCTGGGACGCCGCCGAGGCGCTCGCGCCGCTCGGCGCCAAGGCGAGCGTGCACCACGAGCTCGACGCGCTCGTCGCCGCGGTCGTCGCCGAGGCGCGCCCGGGCGACCGCGTGCTGGTGATGAGCAACGGCGGCTTCGGCGGCGTGCACGGCCGGCTGCTCGACGCGCTGGGGCGCCGGTGAGCGCGGCCCGGCCCGCAGGCCCCGCCTCGGGCCGTCCGCGCGGCGCCCGATGCTGATCTACCTGCACGGCTTCCGCTCGTCGCCGTCCTCGTTCAAGGCGCGGATGCTCGGCGAGCGGATGGCGGCGCTCGGCCGCGCGGCCGACTACGCGTGCCCGGCGCTGCCGGTATCGCCGCGCGAGGCGATCGAGCTCGTCGAGCGCGAGTTCGCGCCCGGCCCCGGCGACACGCTGGTCGGCAGCTCGCTCGGCGGCTGCTACGCGACGCACCTCGCCGAGCGCCACGGCTGCCGCGCGGTGCTGCTGAACCCAGCGACGCGTCCGGCGGCGGGCCTCGCGCGCTACCTCGGGCCGCAGACGATGTTCCACGACCCGTCGCAGGCCTTCGAGCTGCTGCCTCGGCACCTCGACGAGCTGCGCGCGATCGAGGTGCCGGCGATCACCCGGCCGGAGCGCTACTTCCTCGTCGCCGCGACCGGCGACGAGTTGCTCGACTGGCGCGAGATGGTCGCGGCCTACCCCGGGGCGCGCCACCGGGTGATCGAGGGCAGCGACCACGGGCTGTCCGACTTCGCGGCGTACCTCGACGAGGTCCTGGCCTTCGCGGCCGTCGCAGCCCGCGCCTGAGCGTGCCGTCGCGCGCCGGCCGCGGCCGTGCTTGATCCATCTCAAGACCCGTCGCCGCGCCGTCGCGCCGTCGCGCGCCACTTGATCCGCCTCAATCCGGCGCACGGCCCGGCTGCGCAGATTGGCTCCGTCGGGATGCGACCGGTCCGCGGCGCGCGCCGCGCGCCGGGTCGGTCGCCCGCAGGAGGCGGACGAGCGATGGACACGGATCGGATCGGGATGTCGCGCAGGGTGGTGCTGGGCATTGCCTGCGCGGTGGCGGCGCTCGCGGGCTGCCAGACGCTGGGCGGCGGCGGCACGGTGGTGACCGGGACCGGCGACCCGGCGAAGGACGTGGCCGCAGTGCAGGCCGCGGCCGACGCCGGCGGGCGCGTCGTGCTGGCGGGCACCTTCGACTTCGGCGAGCGCGGCCGCGTGACGCTGACCCGCGACGTCGAGATCGTCGGGCGCGACGGCGCGACGATCCGCGGGGGGTTCTTCACCTTCATGAGCCCGGTGCCGGCGACGCTGCCGCCCGCGGGGCCGGGGCCACGGATCGCGATCCGCGACCTGACCTTCACCGGCGCGCTGTGGTCGCCGATCAACGTCGGCCACGCGAGCGCGCTGGTGGTGTCGGGCAACCGGATCTCCGCGCTGCGGCCGCATCCGCTGCCGATGCCGAACATCCCGGAGGGCCGTACGCAGGCCGGCGTGCTGTACGGCGAGGCGTGGGCGCAGGGCCTGAAGGACCGGCGCTACGTGCCCGGCGTGTTCACCGGCCGGGTCATCATCGAGCGCAACGTGATCGACGTGCGCACGGACGCGCCGGCGCTCACCCTCGGCTACGGCATCTACGGGCAGTGGACCGACGGCGTCGACGCGACGATCGCGGACAACACCGTGACCGGCGCGACCCGGACGGCCTTCGAGGCGATCGACCACTACAAGGGGCCCGACGGGTCCGGACGCATCGTCGTGCGGGGCAACCGCCTCGCGACCGCCGCGGCCGGCCTGCCGTTCCCCGGCCCGCAGACGCCGAACGGCATCCTCGTGGGCTACTTCTCCGACCGCAAGGCGGCGATCGACCCGGCCCGCGCCGTGCCGATGGAGATCGAGGGCAACGCGGTCGAGACGCACGGCCGCACGTCCACCGGACTCTCGATTCTGGCCGACGGCGTGCGCGTGCGCGGCAACACGATCACGATCGACGGCGACACGTCGGTCGCGGCGCTCGTGCTCGGCTCCGACGTCGAGCTCGCCGGCAACGTGCTGCGCGGCCGGGGCGGCGTCGGCGTGGGGGTCGGCACCTTCGACGTGCTGGCCGGCCGCGGCACGAGGCTCGTCGACAACGACTTCGGCGGCCTGCAGGCCGCACGCGCCCACGTCGTGCTGAACAAGGGCACGTCCGGCGCCGTCTGCAGCGGCAACCGCAGCGTCGGCAAGGTCCTCGACGAGGGCCAGGGCGACCGCTGCCCGTGACCCCGGCGCGGCGGGGGCGGTCGGCGGCTGCGCACCGCCCCGCGCGCCCGCCCGCGCGGCGCGTCAGCGCGCGGCGCCGACCCCGCGCACCAGCCGCCCCGGCGTCGCGCCGGTCGGCCGGTCGTCGCGCAGCGTCTCGACGCCGGCGACGAAGGTGTGCCGGTACCCGTTCGCCGATTGCAGGAAGCGTCGCCCGCCGGCCGGCAGGTCGTGCTCGATCCGGGGCCGGTGCAGCGTCAGGCCGGCCAGGTCGATCAGGTTGAGGTCGGCGCGCAGCCCGGGTCGCACCGCACCCCGGTCGGCGAGGCCGTAGGCGAGCGCGCTGTCCAGCGTCTGCTTGCGCACCAGCCGCTCGATCGGGATCCGCGCGCCGCGCCGGCGGTCGCGCGCCCAGTGCGTCAGCAGGAACGTGGGGCCGCTGCCGTCGCAGATCGTGCCGACGTGCGCGCCGCCGTCGCCGACGCCCATCACCGTCGCATCGTCCTCGAGCATCGTGCGCACCACCTCGAAGTCGCCGTGCGTGTAGTTCTCGAACGGGTGCAGCAGCAGCCCGCGCCCGTCGTCGGCGAGCAGCGCGTCGAGCGCGAGCGCCTGCACCGGGCGGCCCTCGGCGCGGGCGCGCGCGGCGATCGACGCCTCGGGTGACGGCTCGTAGTCCGGCACCGCGCCCATCTCGAACGCGCGCTCGAGCATCGCCGTGACCCAGCGCCCCTTCGCGTCGGTCGGCCCCTCGGCGACCAGTCGCCCGCGCAGCGCCGCGTCGGCGCGCAGCCGCGCGACGCGCTCGGCGTGCGGCAGCGCTGCCAGCGCCGAGCGCCAGCTCGGGTGCGTCGCGAACGGGTTCAGCGTCGCCTCGAAGCCGAGCAGCACGCCGATCGCGCGTGCGCCGACCTGGCCGTTGACCGACAGCCCCGAGGCGCGCGCCGCGTGGATCGCATCGAGCGTCTCGCGCCACAGCGCGGGTGCGCGGTCGACCTGGATCAGCAGCAGCGACAGCGGCCGGCCGGCCTCGCGCGCGACCGCGGCGAGCACCTCGAAGTCGCCGTCGCCGAAGTCGGAGTTCACTTCCAGCACGCCGCGGCCCGCGCGCCGCATCGCGCGGGCCAGTGCCCCGAGCTCGGACTCGTCGGCCGACAGGCTCGGCGTCGGCCGACCGTCGCGAGCACGGTGCTTGACGGTCCGCGAGGTCGACAGCCCGAGCGCGCCTGCGCGCAGCGCCTCCTCGAGCAGCCTGCCCATCGTGTCGCACTCCGCCGCGCTCGGCCGCTCGGCGTGGTCGCCGCCGCGCTGGCCCATCACGTAGCAGCGCAGCGCCGCGTGCGGCACCTGCGCGCCGATGTCGATCGCGTGGGGCAGCGCATCGAGCGAGTCCATGTACTCGGGGAAGCTCTCCCAGCCGAACGGGATGCCCTCGGCGAGCACCGAGCCGGGGATGTCCTCGACCCCCTCCATGATGTTGATCAGCAGGTCGATGTCGGCGGATCGCAGCGGTGCGAAGCCGACGCCGCAGTTGCCGAAGAGCGCGGTGGTCACGCCGTGCACCGACGAGGGCGCGAGCTGCGCGTCCCAGGTGGCCTGGCCGTCGTAGTGGGTGTGGATGTCGACGAAGCCCGGGGTCAGCAGCAGGCCCTGTGCGTCGATCTCGCGCCGGCCGCGCCCGGCGGGGCCCTCGTCGCGCGGCGCCGCGCCCGGCTCGACGCGCTCGACGCCGGGCAGCCCGGCCGCGCCGCGGCGGCGCACGTCGACGATCGTGCCGCCGTCGACCGCGACGTCGGCGACGCAGGCCGGGGCACCGGTGCCGTCGACCAGCGTCGCGCCGCGGATCACCAGGTCGTGGGTCGTGCCGTTCGCCATCGCTCGCTCCTCGGGTCGGGCCGCGCGATGCCGGACGGTCGCGCGCTATGCTCGGCCGACCATTCTCGACGCCGCCCGGACCCCATGCCACCCCGCGTTCCGCGAATCGCCGTCGGCGGCTTCATGCTCGAGAGCCACTCGCACGCGCCGGTCGCGACGGCCGAGGAGTTCGCGGCCGACTGCGACCTCGCCGGCGACGCGCTCGCGGCCGACTGGCGCGCGCCGCACCCGCGCGGCCCCGCCACCTTCGCCGGCTTCGTCGCCGCGATGGACGCGCACGGCCCCTGGACCGCGCTGCCGCTGCGCCACGCCCAGGTCGACGCGAGCGGGCCGGTCGAGCAGGGCTTCTTCGACGCGTTCGTGGACGAGATCCGCGAGCGGCTGCGCGCCGCGCTGCCGGTCGACGGCGTGTTCCTGTCGCTGCACGGCGCGGCGATCGCGACCGGCGACGACGACCCCGACGGCACGGTGCTCGAGCGCGTGCGCGAGGTGGTGGGGCCGGCGGTGCCCATCGTGGCCACGCTCGACCTGCACGGCAACGTGTCGCGGCGGATGGTCGATCGCGCCGACCTGCTCGTCGCCTACCGTACCAACCCGCACGTCGACCTCGCCGGGCGCGGGGCCGACTGCGCGGCCGCGCTGCACGAACGGCTCGGCGGCGCGCGCTTCGCGTCGGCCTTCGTCAAGCTGCCGTTCGTGCCGCCGTCGGTCACGCAGAACACCGCGTCCGGGCCGTACCGCGACCTGATCGCGTACGGGCAGTCGCTGCGCGGCCCGGACGTCGTCGACGTGTCGATCCTGTCGGGCTTCACGCTCGGCGACACGCCGAAGAACGGGATGTCGGTGATCGTCACGACGCGCGGCGACGCGACGCTCGCGCAGGACATCGCGGTACGCGTCGCGCGGCATGCGTGGGACGGCCGCCATGCGTGGGTGCCGCGGCTCGCGTCGATCGCCGACGCGGTCGCGCTCGCGCGCGACGCCGGCCGCGACCCGGCGCTCGCGCCGCTGCTGCTCGCCGACGTCGCCGACAACCCCGGCGGCGGCGGGCGCGGCAACACCGTGTGGCTGCTCGAGGCACTGCTCGCCGCCGGCGTCGAGGGCGCGGTGCTCGGCCCGTTCTTCGACCCCGCGCTGGTCGACGAGGCGCACCGGCTCGGCACGGGCACCACGTTCCGCGCGCGGCTGAACCGCGACGAGACGCACCCGCTGTCGGGCCGGCTCGAGGCCGATGCGCACATCGAGCGGCTCGACGCGGGGCCGGTCGTCGGCCGGCGCGGCATCGCGGCGGGGCAGTCGATCGACGACGGCCCGACCGCGCTGCTGCGTCTGGGCGGCGTGCGGCTCGTCGCGATCGGCCGCCGCGACCAGGCCCGCGACCCGGTCCAGTTCGAGCGGCTCGGCGTCGACCTGCGCGCGGTGCGCACGCTGGTCGTGAAGTCCCGGGGCCATTTCCGCGCGGCGTTCGACGAGTCCTTCGACGAGGCGCGCATCGTCGAGGTCGACGCGCCCGGGCTGACCACGCCGGTGCTCGCGAACGTGCCCTGGCGCCGGATCCCGCGACCGATCTTCCCGATCGACCCGGACACCGCCTGGACACCGCCCTGAGTGGACATCCGACGCGCGGACTCCCGCGCGGTGCGTCTAGAATGCGGCCCGTCCCGATTTCCATGGATCCCGGATCGTGCGCCTTCAAGACAAAGTCGCCCTCGTCACCGGATCGGCGCAGGGCATCGGCCTCGCGACCGCGGTGCGCTTCGCCTCGGAAGGGGCTCGAGTCGTCGTCGCCGACCTGCGCCCGCAGGCGGTCGAGGCGGCGGTCGCAGGGCTGCGCGCCGCCGGCGGCCGCGCGATGGGCTGCGTCGTCGACGTGACGCAGCGCGAGACGATCGACGCGATGGTCGCCGCGGCCAAGGACCACTGGGGCCGCATCGACGTGCTGATCAACAACGCCGGCATCACCAAGGACGCGCGGCTCGCGAAGATGACGTCGGCGCAGTTCGACTCGGTGATCGCGGTGAACCTGAAGGGCGTGTTCGAGTGCACGCAGGCCGTCGTCGACACGATGGTCGCGCAGGGCTCGGGATCGATCGTCAACGCCTCCTCGGTGGTCGGCCTGTACGGCAACTTCGGCCAGACCAACTACGCCGCCACGAAGGCCGGCGTGATCGGCTTCACCAAGACCTGGGCGCGCGAGCTCGGCCCCAAGGGCGTGCGCGTCAACGCGGTGTGCCCGGGCTTCGTGAAGACGCCGATCCTCGAGACCATTCCCGAGGAAGTGATGCAGAAGATGGTCGCCAAGGTGCCGCTCGGCCGGCTCGGCCAGCCCGAGGAGATCGCCGCGGTCTACGCGTTCCTCGCCTCCGACGATGCGAGCTACCTGAACGGCGCGGTGATCGAGGTGTCCGGGGGCATCCAGCTGTGACCGACGCGGCGCCGCTCGCCCCGAGCGCGCGGCGCGTGCAGGCCGCGCTCGATGCGCTCGGCCTCGCCGAGTGCCGCGTGCGCGAGCTCGGCGTGCCCGCCCGCACCGCGCAGGAGGCCGCCGACGCGCTCGGCGTGCCCGTCGGCGCGATCGCGAAGTCGCTGGTGTTCCGCGCCGCGTCGGGCGCGGCGGTGATGGTCGTCGCGGCCGGCGACCGCCGCGTCGACGAGGCGAAGATCGGCGCGGCGCTCGGCGAGCCGATCGGTCGCGCCGACGCGGCCTTCGTGCGCGAGGCGACCGGCTACGCGATCGGCGGCATCCCGCCGCTGGGGCACGCGAGCGCGCTCGTGCTGTTCGTCGACGCGAGCCTCGCCCGCTTCCCGACCGTGTGGGCCGCCGGCGGCACGCCGCACGCGGTGTTCCCGATCGCGCCTGCGGCGCTCTTCGCGCTGCCCGGCGCGCGGACGGCCGACGTCGGCTGAGCCGGTCCGCGTGCCCGGGCGGCCGCTCCGCCGGGCCCGGCCGTGCGTCGCCGTGCGCGGCCGGGGCGCCCCGATGCTCACGCCGCGGCCGCATCGCGCACCGCCTCGGCGAGGAACGCGACGAACGCCGCGACGCGCGGCGGCACCGGCCGCGCCGGACGCCACAGCGCATAGAGCTCGTACGGCGGCGAGCGCCAGCGCGGCAGCACCGGCACCAGCCGACCCTGCGCGAACAGCGGGCGCAGCACGAAGTCCATGTCGTGCACGATGCCGAAGCCGGCGAGCGCGGCCTCGAGCGCCGCATCCGTGTTGTTGCACACCAGCCGGCCGTTCGCGGGCGCGGTCACGACGCCGCCCGGGCGCTCGCCCGCCGGCGACTCGAACTCCCAGTCGAAGCCGCGCCCCGCGGCCGAGTCGACGTAGTCGATCGTCTCGTGCGCGGCGAGCTCCGCCGGCCGCGCGGGTGCGCCCCGGCGCGCGAGGTAGGCGGGCGAGGCCGCGCAGACCACGCGCATCGCGCCGAGCCGGCGGTACTTCAGCCGCCCGTCCTCGGGGAGCCCGAAGCGCACCAGCACGTCGGCATCGGCGCGGCCGATCTCCTCGATCCGCTCGTTGAGCACGAGGCGCAGCGACAGCGACGGATGCGAGTCCAGGAAGCGCGGCAGCCGCGGCGCGACCAGCCGCGTGCCGACGAACTCGGGCAGCTCGGCGACGAGCCGCCCGGTCACGCGGCGGGCACGCAGCGCGGTCTCGTCGTCGAGCGCGTCGAGCTCGTCGAGGATCCGCACCGCGCGCGCGTGGTAGAGCCGGCCCTCGTCGGTCAGCGCCACCCGGCGCGTCGTGCGCTCGAGCAGCCGCGCGTGAAGGTCGCGCTCGAGCCGCGCGACCTGCGCCGACACCGCCGCACGCGACAGGCCGAGCGTGCGGGCGGCCTCGCTGAAGCTGCCGTACTCGGCGACGTGACGGAAGGCGCGCAGCAGTGCGAGGCGGTCGGCCATCGGGTCGGTCCGATTGTCAACAGGGGATGGACAGTGTAGTCGCGGCACGTCGCGCGGGCGGGCGATACCCTGCCTGATCCTCCGAATCACCGGTTGTTCCCATGTCTTCCCCGCACACACCGTCGCCCGTCGCGGCGGCCCATCCCTGCGTGCTCCCCGCGCGCGACCGTCGCCGCGGCCTCGCCGTCGTCTTCGGCGCGACCTTCCTCGAGCTGGTCGGCTACTTCATGCTGGTGCCGCTGATGGCGGTCGTGCTGAGCGAGCGCGGCTTCGGCCCGGCGTTCGTCGGCCTGTTCGGCGCGATGCCCTGGCTCGGCATCCTGTGCGCGACGCCCTTCGTCGCCTGGCTCGTCCACCGGATCGGACGCGGCGCCGCGCTGTGGATCTCGGGCGCGGTGCCGCTCGCGGCCGGCCTCGGTTTCCTCGCGACCGACTCGATCCCTGCGTGGTTCGCGCTGTGGTTCGCGGGCGGGCTCGCGTCGGCGCTGCGCTGGGTGGTCGCCGAGGCGACGGTCGCCGAGCTCGCGCCGGCCGCGAACCGCGGCCGCTGGGTCGGCCTGTTCGAGACGATGGTGGGCGCGACCTTCGTGGTCGGTCCCGCGCTGCTGTGGGCCACCGGCACCCGGGGCAGCCTGCCCTTCGCCGCGTCGGCCGCGTGCATCGCCGCGGGACTCGCGGCGCTCGTCGCGCTGCCGCGGCTGCCCCGCGAGGCCGAGCCCCACGGCGACGAGGTGCTCGGCGCGCGCGGCGTGTGGGCCGCGCTGCGTGCCTCGCCGGTCGTCATGGCCGTGGGCTTCGTCGGCGGCTTCTTCGAGTCGGGCCTGTCGGGCCTGCTGCCGGTCTGGGGGCTCGCGCTCGGATGGGGGGCGGCGCTCCTGGTGTCGGCGAGCGGCGCCGGCAGCGCGCTCGCGATGGTGCCGGTCGGAGAGGCCGCCGACCGGCTCGGCCGCCGCCCGGTGATGCTCGCGTGCGCGGTGACCGTGCTCGCCGGCACGCTGCTGCTGCCGGCGGTGGCGGGTGCACCGGCGCTCGCGTGGCTCGTCGCGTTCGCCTGGGGCGGCGCGGGCGGCGCGCTGTACACGCTCGCGATGATCGACCTGGGCGAGCGCGCGCGGGGCCTCGCGCTGATGAACGCGACCTCGGTGCTGGTGCTGTCCTACACCGCGGGCGGCGTGCTCGCGCCGCTGGCGGGCGGCGCGGCGATGCAGTGGTCGCCGGCGCTCGGGCTGCCGCTGCTGCTGACGGCGGTCGCGGCCGGGGGCGTGGTCGTGCTGCTGCGCGTGCCGGCGCCGCGAGCGGTTGCGGACTGCCCGTGAGCCGCGGCGGGGGCGTTCACGCCCCCCGCGGCCGCGCGTTCAGCTCCAGCCACCCCGCCCACATGATGTCGAGGCCCATGCACAGCAGGATGAACGCCGCGAGCCGCATCATCACCAGCGTGCCCAGCGGCCCGAGCCGGCGCAGCAGCGGCGCCGCATAGCGGTTCGAGAAGTAGATCGCCGCGGCGGTCACGGCGGCGCCGATCAGCGCCACGGTCGCGTGTGCGAGGTACAGGATCGGCGAGCCGGGGATCTGCGCGCCGAGCGCGATCGCCGCGGCGATCGTGCCGGGGCCGGTCATCAGCGGGAAGGTCAGCGGGTAGAAGCTGCGCTGCTGCAGCTGCTCGTTGCTGAGCGCCGTGGTCTGCTTCGCCGCGGCATCCCTCACCTCGTCGTCCGAGCCGCTGTGCAGCATCCGCCAGCCGGCCGCCGCGACCAGCAGGCCGCCCGCGATCCGCACGATCGGCAGCGACACGCCGAAGAACTCGAGCACGTAGGTGCCGACCAGCATCGACCCGGCGAGCAGGAAGAACGCGTTGACCGCGACCTGCCGCGCGAGGCGCACGATCACCGTGTCGTCGGTGCCCGCGGTCGCGAGGAACACCGGGGCGACGCTCGGCGGGTTGATGATCGGCAGCAGCGTGATCGGGACGACCAGCACGGCCTTCAGCAGCGGCAGCAGGGGTTCGAGCATCGCGGTCGGGCAGCAGCGGTGCGCGACTGTGCCACGGCCGGGCCGGCCGCGGGTGTTCAACCCCGCGCGCCGGGCGGCTCCGAGGCGCGCACCAGCACCGCGACCAGCACGATCAGCACGGCCGCCGCGACCGGCAGCCCGCGGTAGCCGACCGAGGCGATCACCGCGCCGCCGATCGCGGCGCCCGCGGCGGTGCCGAAGTACAGCATCGTCGAGTTCAGCGCGAACATCACCGGCGCCTGCGTCGGCGCGACCGCGACCAGCCGCACCTGCTGCGCCGAGTAGAACGCGAAGCCGATCACGCCCCAGCACAGCAGCACCGCGACGACGCCGATCGGCCGGCCGGGCATCACCCACATCGCGGCGAAGACGACGAGGAAGCCGACGCAGATCGCGTAGAGCATCCGCGTCGGCCCGATCCGGTCGGCGAGGGCGCCGCCGACGAATGTGCCGACGAGCGCGGCGACGCCGAACGCGACCAGCACGCCCGGCACGCCGCCTGGCGACACGCCCGCGTAGTTCGTGAGAAACGCGCCGACGTAGCTGAAGATCGAGAAGATCGCCGAGAAGTACGCGGCGGTGACCGCGAGCGCGAGCCCGCTGCGCCGGTCGGACAGCGCGCGGGCGTAGCCGCGCAGGCTGGGCGGCTCGGGCGCGGCCGCGGCCGGCGCGCGCGCCAGCAGCACCGCGACCGCGATGCCGGCCGCCGCGACCGCCCAGAACGCGAGCGGCCAGCCGAAGCGCGAGACGCCCGCCCATGCGCCGAACGGCACGCCGACGATGTACGACAGGCCGATGCCCGAGAAGCCGACCGACAGGGCGCGCCCGCGCATCGACGCCGGCACCAGCGACACGACGTAGGCCGCGGCGGTCGGTGCGAAGAGGCCCGCGCCGCAGGCCATCGCGACCCTCGCGAGCGCGAGTGCGGCCCAGCTCGTCGCGAGCGCGGACGCGACGCTCGCCAGCACCAGCGCGACCATCGCGCCGACCAGCAGCCTGCGCGCGGTCGCGCGGCCGAACGCGGCGAGCAGCAGCGGGGCGGCGATCGCGTTGGCCGCCGAGTAGACGGTCATCAGCTGGCCGGCGGTCGACACCGACACGCCGAGCGAGCTCGCGAGCGGCTCGACGATGCCGCCGATCACGAACGCGCCGGTGCCGATGACCAGGTTGCCGAGCGCGATCACCCACAGCGCGGCCGGCAGCCGCGCAGGACGGACGCCGCCTTCGATCCGGTCCTCGACGACGTCCATCGCCATGGCGCGCTCCGCATGCGTCCGGGAAGCCGTCGAGTGTAGCCGACTGGCTATAATCGACTGCTCCGCGGCGCGGTCCGCACCCCCACGCTCGCGGCCCCGCCGCGGGCGACTCCACGCGAGCGGTCCGAGGCGGCACCCGATGGCGAGCACCCACGTCCTGTTCGAGGAAGACGGCGCGTTCAAGGCGGGGACGGTCCTCGCCGACGCCGGCGCGAGCCTCCAGGTCGAGGCCGCGAGCGGCAAGCGCACCAAGGTCAAGTCCTCGGCGGTGATGTTGCGTTTCCCCTCGCCGTCGCCGACCGAGCTGATGGACCAGGCGCAGCGCGCGGCCGAGGGCATCGACCTCGACTTCCTCTGGGAGTGCGCGCCGCAGGACGAGTTCGAGTTCACCGGCTTCGCCGACGAGTACTACGGCCACGCCCCGTCGCCGGTCGAGGCCGCGAGCCTGCTGTTCCGGCTGCACGGCGCGCCGGTCTACTTCTATCGCAAGGGCCGCGGCCGCTACCGGCCCGCGCCGCCCGAGACGCTGCGTGCCGCGCTCGCCGCGGTCGAGCGCAAGAAGGAGCAGGCGGCCCGCGTCGAGCAGTGGGCGCAGGCGCTCGCCGGGGGCGACGCGCCCGACGCGCTGCGGCGCGAGGCCGCGCGGCTGCTGGTTCGGCCCGACAGGAACGGCCTCGAGTGGAAGGCGCTCGATCGCGCCTGCGCACTGACGCGCAGCCCGCCCGCGCGCGTGCTGCTCGAGGGCGGTGCGTTCCCCGACGCGAAGGCGCTGCACCTCGGATGCTTCCTCGCCGAGTCGTTCCCGCAGGGCGCGGGCTTCGCGCCGGTCGACGAGGCCGCGCTCGACGCGGCGATCGCCGGGCGCGTCGAGGCGCTGCCGCTCGCCGCGTGCGGGCCGTTCTCGATCGACGACTCGACGACCACCGAGATCGACGACTGCCTGTCGGTGACGACGCTGCCGGACGGGCGGCTGCGCGTCGGCGTGCACATCGCCGCGCCCGGCGTCGCGCTCGCGCCGGGCGATGCGCTCGACCGCGTCGCGCGCGAGCGCATGTCCACGGTCTACATGCCGGGCGACAAGATCACGATGCTGCCGGATGCGCCGATCGAGCGGTTCTCGCTCGAGGCCGGCCGCACGCTGCCCGCGCTGTCGCTGTACGCCGAGCTCGACGAGGCCGGCACGCGGGTCGCGTCGACCTCGACGCGCGTCGAGCGGATCCGCGTCGCCGCGAACCTGCGCCACGACCGGCTCGACGATCTCGTCACCGAGGACGCGCTCGAGCCGCCGGTGGCCGGCGCCGCCGATCCGCTCGCCTCGCTGCCGCAGGCATCCGCGCTGCGCGCGCTGTGGCGCCTGACGCTCGCGCTGTCCGCCGAGCGCGACCGCGTGCGCGGCAAGCCCGAGGCGCGGCACCGCGTCGACTTCAGCTTCTACGTCGACCGGGACGACGCCGGCGTCGAGTCGGTGCGCATCGTGCAGCGCCGCCGCGACGCGCCGCTCGACCGCATCGTCGCCGAGCTGATGATCCTCGCGAACTCGGCCTGGGGCGCGCTGCTCGCCGAGCACCGCGTGCCCGGCGTCTACCGCTCCCAGCAGGCGGGCGGGCGCGTGCGCATGAGCACGCACCCGCTGCCGCACCAGGGGCTCGGCGTCGCGCAGTACGGCTGGTCGACCTCGCCGCTGCGCCGCTACGTCGACCTGGTCAACCAGCGCCAGCTGGTCGCGGTGACGCTCGGCGACGCGCCGCCCTACGCGCAGAACGACGCGGACCTGTTCGCGGTGATCTCCTCGTTCGACGCGCGCTACGCCGCCTATGCCGACTTCCAGCAGCGCATGGAGCGCTACTGGTGCCTGCGCTGGCTCGGCCAGCAGCCGACGCGCCGCCAGGAGGCGGTGGTGATCCGCGACGAGCTGGTGCGGCTCGCGCGCGCGCCGCTCTACCTGCGCATGCCCGAGCTGCCGGCGATGGGGCTCGCGCCCGGCCGCCGGATCGTCGTCGAGCTCGACGAGCCCGACCTGCTCGAGCTGTCGGTGCCGGCGCGCTTCGTCGAGCACGCGGCCGCGCCGGTCGACGACGTCGAGCTGGTCGAGCTCGAGGATCCGATCGACGGCGTCGACGAAGTGCCGGGGCCGCCGGCGGCGGAGCTCGCGGCCGCCTCCGACGGCGGCGATGCCGGCGAGCCGACGGATGATGGCGCGGACGACGCCTCCGACGCCTCCGGCGATCCGGCCGCGTCCGATCCCGCCGACCGCGGCGTCGACGCCCCCCGTCCCGCCTGATCCGCCCCGCGCCCCATGGCCGACCCGCGCGATCCGAAGCCGCCCGCGAAGAAGCGGGGCGCCGCGACGCCGCCCGCCGACGCGGCGCGCACCGCGGGCGCCGCCGCGCGCCGCCTCGGCGGCCGCACCGCGGCGCCGAAGGACACCGACGCCGGCTCGGCCGCCGCGCGCGCCGCGCGCGTGCCGAACCGCGCGGCCGAGCCGCCGTCGGCGCGCCGACGCGCCGAGGCGGCGGCGTCGATCGAGGTCGCCGCCTCGGGCGCGACCGCGCGCACGGCCCCGCCGCCCCCGGTCCCGCCGCCGCAGCAGGACGCGCCGCGCCCCGCCGCGATCCCGCCGGCCCCGCTCGCGCGGCGGGCCGCGCCGGTGCCTGCGTGGCTCCGCGCGCTGTCGGATGCGCTCGCGGTCCGCGACCCGCTGACGGTCGCGCTGGTCGCCTCGCTGCTGCTGCACGGGCTGGTGATGTTCATGCGCTTCGCGCCGCCCGCGCCGATCAAGGTCAACCCGAACGACGCGCGGCTCGAGGTGGTGCTGCTCAACGCGCAGACGCGCACGCGGCCGATGACGCCCGACGTGCTCGCGCAGACCAACCAGGAGGGCGGCGGCGAGAACGAGCGCGGCCGCGCAAAGTCGCCGCTGCCGGCCGAGTCGGTCGCGCGCGACGGCACTGCGCTGAAGGAGCCGCGCCGCCGCATCGAGCAGCTCGAGGCACGCCAGCGCGAGCTGCTCGCGCTCGCCAAGGGGCCGCAGGCCTACGTGACGCCCGAGCGGCCGGCCGACGCGACGCCGCGCCCCGAGGCCACCGACCGCGACGACCTGCAGTCGGTGATGACGCGGATGCAGGCCGAGATCGCGAAGAACGTCGAGGACTACAACAAGCGGCCCAAGCGGCTGACCTTCGGCGTCAACGCGGTCGGCGTGCACTACGCGCGCTACGTCGCCGACTGGGCGACGAAGATCGAGCGCATCGGCACCGAGCGCTATCCGCCCGAGGCGCGCGGCCGGCAGTACGACTCGCTGATCATCACCGTCGAGATCGACAAGCACGGCAACGTCGTCGACGTGGTCGTCAACAAGAAGTCGAAGTACGAGGCGCTCAACCGCGCGATCAAGCAGATCGTCTACGCGGGCCAGCCCTACGAGCGCTTCCCGCCCGAGATGGCCCGCGAGGGCGACATCCTGCAGATCGTGCGCACCTGGACCTTCACCAACGATGTCCTCGAGACCCGCTCGCTACGCGGTGATCGGTAACCCGATCGCGCACAGCCGCTCGCCCGAGATCCACGCGGCGTTCGCCGCGCAGACCGGCCAGGCGATCGAGTACGGCCGGCTGCTCGCGCCGGTCGACGGCTTCGCGGCGGCGGTCGACGCGTTCCGCGCCGAAGGCGGCCTCGGGCTCAACGTCACGCTGCCGTTCAAGCCCGAGGCATTCGCGTACGCGCGGCGCCGCACGCCGCGCGCCGAGATCGCCGGCGCGGTCAACACGCTCGCGTTCGACGGCGACGACGTGCTCGGCGACAACACCGACGGGCCCGGCCTGGTGGCCGACGTGCAGGGCCGCGTCGGCCTCGCGCTCGAGGGCGCCCGCGTGCTGCTGCTCGGCGCCGGCGGCGCGACGCGCGGCGTCGTGCGGCCGCTGCTCGACGCGGGCGTGGCGCGCCTCGCGATCGCCAACCGCACCGCCTTGCGCGCGATCGCGCTGCGCGACGAGCTCGCGGCGCGGCTGCACCCGGCCGACGCGGCGCGTCTGTCCGCGGGCGGGCTCGCGGACGTCGACGGCGGCTTCGATGCGATCGTCAACGCCACCGCCGC
>JBILTM010000298.1:0-4746 GCA_044371545.1 Burkholderiaceae bacterium | reverse complement strand
CAGGTTGGGCGCGAAGGTCGAGGCGGTCATGCGGGCTCCCGGTGCGGCGCGTTCAGCGCTGGCCGTCGTGGACGGACACATTCTCCTTGGTGAGCCCGCCCAGGCGCGAATGCACGCGCCCGCCGGTGCCCATCGCGAGCGCGTACAGGATCTCGCGGGGCCGCGGCGCGTCCTGGATGCCCACCTCCACGCCGTTGAAGTGGCTGCGGACGTAGCACGCGTGCACGTGGTGCAGCGGCATCATCAGCCGGTAGCCCACCGACGCGACGGCCTTGGCCGCCGGCACGATCGCCTTCGGCTCGCCGAGCACCGAGCGCATCGCCCAGCCGCCCGCCTCGTGCCAGACCGCGCCGTGCTCGAGCTCGCCGTCGACGCCGACGATGGCCGCCTTGCCGTACACCTCGACCTGCGGCGCGCCGCCGAGCGCGACGACCAGCTCCTCGGCGAGCGAGCGGCCGAGCGTGCGCAGCTCGGCCATGAAGGGCATCAGGTCGGGCTCGTAGCGACCCGCGTAGGGGTTGCGGATCACCGCGCAGGCGCTCGCGATCCGAAGCGGCGTGCCGGGCGCGGGCCCGTTCTCGTGGAACGTGGTCTCGACGGACAGGGTGCGCTTGCGCACGTCGATCAGCGACATGTGGCGATCCTCATTCCCGGGCGATGCCGGCTTCGGTGACCAGGCGGTTCCAGCGGTCGGACTCGGCGACCAGCATCGCCTTCATCTCGTCGGGCGCGAGGCCGCGCGCCTCGCCGCCGATGTCGACGAGCTTCTGCCGGACCCCCGGCTCCTGCAGCGACTTCTGCACCTCGGCGTGCAGCCGCTCGACGATCGGGCGCGCGGTGCCCGCGGGCGCCAGCAGGCCCGCCCACGAGCGCACGTCGTAGCCGGCCACGCCCTGCTCGGCGACGGTCGGCACCTCGGGCAGGCCCGGCCAGCGCTGCGGGCCGGTCGTCGCGATCGCGCGCAGCCGGCCGGCGCGGATCTGCCCCAGCGCCGCGGTGGGCGGTGCGATGACCATCGGCACGTCGCCGGCCAGCAGCCCGGTCAGCGACGCGGAGTCGCCCTTGTAGGGCACGTGCAGCAACGGCGCGGCCGCGGTGCGCGCGAGCAGCTCGCCCGCGAGGTGGTGCGTGCTGCCCACGCCGGCGCTGCCGAAGGCGACCGTGCCGGGCGCGGCGCGTGCCGCCGACAGCACCGCCGCGAGCGACGGGAACTTCGAGTCGGCGGGCACGACCACCAGGAACGGGAAGAACGTGATCGTCGAGATCGCCTCGTAGTCGGCGGCCGGCCGGTAGCTGGGCTTGGCCATCATCGCCGCGGCGACGACGTGCCCGCCGGTCGCGAGCAGCAGCGTGTGCCCGTCGGGCTTCGCGCGGGCGACGGCCGCCGAGGCGATCGTGCCGCCGGCGCCGGTCATCGTCTCCACGATCACCGGCTGGCCGAGGCCCTTCTGCATCTCGGCGCCGACCAGCCGCGCGATCGTGTCCGCGTTGCCGCCGGGCGCGAAGCCCTGCACGATCTTCAGCGGCCGGTCCGGGAAGGCCTGGCCGCGCACGGGCAGCGTCCAGGCGGCGAGGCCTGCGGTGAGGCCGGCTGCGGCGCCGAGCGCCGCCCTGCGTCCGTTCATGTCTCCTCCTTGCGCTTCGGCTTACTCAGGCCTGCTGCACGATCGGGTTCGAGAGCGTGCCGATGCCCTCGATCTCGACCTCGCAGACGTCGCCGGGCTTCATGAAGCGCGGCGGCTTGCGGCTCCAGCCGACGCCGGCGGGCGTGCCGGTGATGATCAGGTCGCCGGGCACGAGGGTGAAGATCGTCGACGCGTAGGCGATCAGCGTCGGGATCGGGAAGATCATGTGGCCGGTGTGGCTCGACTGCACGGTCTCGCCGTTCAGCCGCGTCTCGAGCTTCAGCGCCCGACCGGGCTCGATCTCGTCGGCGGTGACCATCCACGGGCCGAACCCGCCGGTCGACTCGAAGTTCTTGCCCGACGCGATCTGCTTCGCGTGGAACTGCCACTCGCGGACGCTGGCGTCGTTGTAGATCGAGTAGCCGGCCACGTGCTCCCAGGCGTGCGCCGCGTCGATGCAGCGCCCCGGCTTGCCGATGATCACCGCGAGCTCGCCCTCCCAGTCCAGCGACTCGGACACGTGCGGCCGCACGATCGGCTTGCCGTGCGCGACCTGCGAGCGCCAGACCCTGAGGAAGATCGGCGGCTGCTCCGACAGCTCGCGCTGCATGCCGGCGGCCAGCACCTCCTGGTGGTGGTCCATGTAGTTTCGCACCGCGCAGACGATCTTCTCGGGCCGCGGGATCGGGGGCAACAGATCGAGTCCGGCGAGCGATGCGACCGGGGCCGCGGCGGCGGCGAGCGCCTCCCGCTCGGACCAGCGCGTGCTGCCGATGAACTCGGCGAGCGTCGGGATGCCGGTGGCGGCGCCGAGATCGACGACCTTGTCGCCGGCGACCGCGCCCCAGGTGTCGCGGCCGGCGAGGTTGAAGGAGAGAAGGCGCATGCGGGCTCCGTGGGTCGGGTCGGCGGATCGGGCCGGTTCGTCCGCATTGTGCACAAAACGTGTTTCATGCGCAAACTGTGCTTTCGTCCATGGCCGCGTGCTACACTGCGCCGTCGTCGCCCGAAGTCCGCCGACCCGATGCGCCCGAACCCCCCCACAGCTTCCCCGTCCGGCCCCACCCGCACCGACGCGGTCTTCGACGCGTTGCGCGCGGCGATTGTCCGCTGCGAGTTCGCGCCGGGCGACCGGCTTCGCGTCGAGGAGCTCGGCGAGCGCTTCGAGGTGAGCAGCAGCCCGCTGCGCGAGGCGCTCAGCCGGCTGGTCTCGCTCGGCCTCGTCGACGCGTTCGAGAACCGGGGCTTTCGCGTCGCGCCGATCACCGTCGCCGGGATGGCCGACCTGACCCGCGTGCGCCTGCTCGTCGAGGGCGAGGCGCTGCGCGACGCGATCGCCCACGGCGACGACGCGTGGGAGGCCGCGCTGGTCGCCGCCGCGCACGCGCTGGCACTCGTCGAGCAGCGGCTGAAGGACGTGGCACCGGCGCTCGACGACGGCTGGTCGAAGCGGCACCGCGCGTTCCACATGGCCATCTACGCGGGCGCGTCGTCGCCGCTGCTGCGCGCGCTCGTCGAGCAGCTCTTCGACCGCGCCGAGCGCTATCGCCGCTTCTCCGCGCGCCACCGCGTGCTGCCGCGCAGCAAGAACGCCGAGCACCGCCGGCTGCTCGACGCCGTGCTCGCGCGCGACGCCGAGCGCGCCGGCGAGCTGCTGGTGCGCCACGTCACGTCGACCGAGCGCAGCGTGACCGCGGCGCTGCTCGCGATGGACGCCGCCGGGCTGCAGTAGCCCGCGACGCGCGTCCGACCCACCACGAGGAGACCGCCATGAAGGCCGTGCAGGTGTCGAAACCCGGAGGACCCGAGGCGCTCGAGCTCGTCGACCTGCCGGTGCCCGTCCCGGGCCCGGGCCAGGTGCAGCTCACCGCGCGCGCGTTCGGCGTCAGCACGCCCGACGCGCTGATCCGCAGCGGCGTCTACAAGTGGATGCCGCCGCTGCCCGCGAACCCCGGCAACGACGTCGCCGGCATCGTCACCGCGGTCGGCCCCGGCGTCACCGGGATCGAGGTGGGGTCGAAGGCGCTGCTCAGCGCGCGCGACCTGCCGATGCGCGGCGGCTGCTACGCCGAGGTCGTCGTCGCGCCGGCCGACGCGATCCACCCGCTCGCGCCGCACGTCGACCTCGAGCAGGCGGTCTGCCTGCCGAACTACCAGGTCGCGCAGGCGCTGCTGCAGGAGTGCGGCCACCCGCTCGCCCCGCGCAGCGTGCTGGTCGTCGGCGCCGCGGGCGGCATCGGCAGCGCGATCGCGCAGCTCGCCAAGCGCGAGGGCCTGCGCGTGCTCGGCACCGTCAGCTCCGAGGAGAAGGCCGCGTTCGCACGGCGCAACGGCGTCGACGAGGTGATCTTCTACCGGACCGAGCCGGTCGCCACGCGGGTGCGCGAACTCACCGGCGACGCGGGCGTCGGTCGCGTCTTCGAGCACGCCGGCGGGCCCGGCTTCGTCGACCTCGTGGCCGCGCTCGGCGACTGGGGCACGCTGGTCTCGTACAACGGATTCTCGCCGCTGCCGGCCGAGCACCTCACCGCCGCGCTGCGCACGCACATGGCGGTCTGCCCGGGCGTGCGCCAGTTCTCGTTCCACTACTACGACCACCAGCGCGACGCACGACGTGCGCTGATGCGCACCGTGATCGACGCGTTGACCCACGGCGAGATCGCGCCGGCGATCTGGACGCGCCTGCCCTTCTCCGAGGTGCGGCGCGCGCACGAGCTGCTCGCCTCGGGCGCGGCGCTCGGCAAGATCGTGATGACGCCCGACACCCCGCCCGCGTAACGTCCGTTCCGTCTCCCGCCCGCCGCGGCCGCGTGGCTGCGACGTGGCGCTACACTCGTTCGCGAGCGCGTCCGGACCCGGGTCGCGTCCGGAACGAGGAGACCCCATGACCGTCCCGCACCCGCTGCGCCGCCGGCTCGCCGCGGCGGCCGCGCTGTCGCCGCTCGCCGCCGCCCTGCCCGCCCGCGCCCAGGCCGCGCTGCCGAAGTCGCTCACCCTGCTCGTGCCGCAGGCCGCCGGCGGCTCCAACGACGTGTTCGCGCGCGCGCTCGCGCCGCGCCTCGCGAAGGTGCTCGACGGATCGGTGGTCGTCGAGAACCGCCCGGGCGCGGGCGGCAACATC
>JBILTM010000297.1:0-4774 GCA_044371545.1 Burkholderiaceae bacterium | reverse complement strand
CGCGAGCACCAGCGCGCCGAACGGGCAGGCGAGGCTCACCTCGGCGGTCGGCTCGAGGATCACGAAGCAGCCGGCGTGCGCGACCTGCCCATCGACCTCGAGCAGCCCGCCGCGGATCCAGAGCTCGATGTGGCCGGTGACGACCAGCCGCGGGATGCGGCTCTGCGGCCGGATCGAGAGCTGCACCATCCGGTGGTCGTCGGCGGTCGGCGCGTAGTCGAACACCGTGCGGCGCACCACCCCGTCGCAGCCGGTGCCCTGCTCGGGCAGCACATCGACCGACACGTTGATGTCGGGCGGCACCGCGGGCGCCGGGTTGGCCAGCAGCGCGTGGCGCGCGCCCGCGTGCAGCCCGTGCAGCGGCCCGTCCTGCGGCGGGTAGGTGACCGGCCCCTCGAGCCGCGCGACGAACAGCGTGCGCGCGTAGGCGATCGCGTCGTGCGTCGCGCCCTTCAGGTTGACGCCGACCTGCCCGGTGAGGATCGCGCCCTGGTAGTCGGTCAGGCCGCCGTCGACGAAGTAGCTGGTCGCGACGCCCTGGTGCTGGTGCAGCCCCGAGCGGACCATCGGCTCCATCGCGATCAGCCCGAGGAACTGGCCGCGCTCGTCGTCGCGCCGCACGACCTTCTGCAGGACACCGGCCTTGCCGGCCTCGCGCCAGTCGAGCCCGGCGGGGTCGTACACGTAGGCGCCGCCGCGGCCACCTCGGCGGTAGAGCTCGGCGGGGCGTGCGGCGGTGACGACGGCGTCCATGCGGGGGGTCTCCTTCCCCGGGATCGTAACATTCGTGACGATCCGCCGTCGACCGGCATCGACCGCCGCCGCGCGTGCCGGCGGCCCATGCTGCGCCGCAGCTACCGCGCCCCGGGCGGGCGGCCTACACTGGGCCGGTTCCCGCCCGCTCCCGTCCTGCGATGACCCCGTCGACGCCCGCCTCCGGCGACCCGACCCCGACGACCGGCGACGCCCGCGCCGACGAGCCGCGCGCCCCGTTCCCCGTCGTGCGCGAGATCGGGTTCGGCGCGCCGCTGCGCTGGCTCGCGCTCGGCGCGCGCGACTTCCGCGAGCGGCCGGTGCCCTGTCTCTTCTACGGCGTGTGCTTCGCCGCGATGGGCTGGCTGCTCGCCGCGCTGCTGCGCCCCGCTCCCGGCACGATGATGGCGCTGACCGCGGGCTTCCTGCTGGTCGGGCCGTTCATGGCGATGGGCCTGTACGAGGTCGCGCGCCGGCGCGAGGCCGGGCTGCCCTGCGACCTCTTCGCCTCGACGCTGGTGTGGCGGCGCAACCTGACCAACGTCGCGATCCTCGGCATCGGCCTGGAGATCGTGATGGCGCTGTGGGCGCGCTCGTCGATGATGGTGATCGCGATCTTCTTCCCGCGCTCGATGCCGAGCGTCGCGGTGCTGCTCGACGAGATCGCGCGCGGCCAGGAGATCGGCTTCCTCGCGACCTGGCTCGGCGTCGGCGCGCTGTTCGCGACGCTGGTGTTCGCCTTCACCGTGATCGCGATCCCGCTGATGCTCGACCGCGGCACCGACGCGATCACCGCGATGCTCGCGAGCGTCGTGGCCTTCGGGCGCAACGTCGTGCCGCTGCTGTTCTGGGCCGCGCTGATCGTCGCGCTCACCGTGATCGGCTTCGCGACCTTCTTCGCGGGGCTGATCGTCACCGTGCCGTGGGTCGGGCTCGCGACCTGGCACGCCTATCGCGCGCTGGTCGAGCCGGTCGGGACGACGGCGCCCCGAGCCGCCTCGGGCGGCGTGTCAGCCTGAGCCGCCGCAGGCGGCGTGTCAGCCTGAGCCGCCGCAGGCGGCGCGTCAGCCGGCGAGGCGCCGGCCGCCTTCGCGCCGGGCGCGGTCGAGATCGGCGTCGGCCGCGCGCACCAGCGCCTCGAGCCCGCAGGGTCGCGAGCCCCGCGCGGCGGCGCCGATCGTGCAGCTGAGCGACCACAGGTTGCCGGCGAGCGACAGCCGCAGCGCCTGCACGTCCTCGCGCAGCCGCGCGGCGAGCACCGGCACCGCGTCGCCGGGCGAGCCGGTCAGCACCACCAGGAACTCGTCGTCGCGCAGCAGCGCGAGGCGGTCGTCGGGACGCAGGCGGCGCTGCAGGCACTCGGCGACCGCGCGCGTCACCTGCTCGGCCGCGGCCAAGCCGTGGCGCTCGCGGATCGCGGCGAACTGGTCGACGTCGACGATCAGCACCGCGTCGCCGCAGGGCGCTCGGCGCGCCCGGTGCGCGCCCGCATCGAGCGGCGCGCCCCTGACCCCTGTCATCCACAGCCTCTGCAGCACGTCGCGGTCTCCCACCCGTCGATCCTGCGGACAGTCTAGGCGTGGGCCCGACGGGCAGTGCAGGACATCCGTCACGGGCGGCGCCGGCGGCGGGGCCGCGCGCGTGACGGCGGCCGCGCCGCGCCGGAGCGCGGCGAGCGGCCGCGTGGGTCGCCGCCTCGCTCAGCCGCGGCGCAGCAGCGCGCGCGCCGCGTCGGCGACGCGGGCCGCGTCGACGCGCGCCTGCGCCTCGAGCCCCGGCGAGTAGCCGACCGGCGCGCGCGGCGCACCGAGCCGGGCGAGCCGGGCGACGCCCGCCTCGGCGAGCGTCGCGACGATCTCGGCGCCGAAGCCGGCGACCTGCACCGCCTCGTGCACGACGAGCACGCGGCGCGTGCGCTCGGCCGACGCGAACACCGCGTCGCGGTCCCAGGGCCACAGCGTGCGCAGGTCGATCACCTCGGCCTGCACACCTTCGCCGGCGAGCGTCTCGGCCGCGGCGAGCGACCAGTGCACCGCCTTGCTCCACGAGACGATCGTCAGGTCGCCGCCGGGGCGCACCGTCTGCGCGCGACCGAGCGGGGCCGGCTGCGTCGGATGCACGTCGCCCTCGGTGCCCCAGAGCTCCTTGTGCTCGAAGTAGGCGACCGGGTCGCCGCAGTCGATCGCCGCGCGCAGCAGGCCGAAGTTGTCCTGCGGCGTGGACGGCGCGACGACGACCAGCCCCGGCACGTGCGCGAACCACGCCTCGAGCGACTGCGAGTGCTGCGCGGCCGACGCGCTCCAGATGCCGACAGGCATCCGGATCACCGTCGGCACGCGGCCCTGGCCGCCGAACATGAAGCGGTTCTTCGCGGCCTGGTTGACGATCTCGTCCATCGCGCACAGCGCGAAGTCGATCACGCGCATCTCGACGACCGGCTTCAGCCCGGTGAGCGCCATGCCGACCGCCGCTCCCACGATCGTCGACTCCGAGATCGGCGTGTCGATCACGCGATCGCCGCCGAACTCGGCCTGCAGCCCCGCGTACTGGCCGAAGATCCCGCCTCGACCGACGTCCTCGCCGAGCGCGACCACGCGCGCGTCGTCGCGCATCGCCTGCGCGAGCGCGGCCGCGCCGGCCTGCGCGTAGGTCATCCTCTTCACGGCGCTCATGCCGCCCCCCCGGTCCTTCGGCCCGGCCCCCCGAGGGGGCGCGCTGCCCGGCGCCTGCAGGCGCCGGGCGCTACGCCGGCGGCGGGCGGTGCCCGCCGAAACCCCGGCTCCGCCCTCCGATGCGATCGTGCGGCGCTCATGCCCACCTCCCCGCGCCCACGTCCTGCACGTCGGTGTACGCCGCGCCCGGCTCGGGCCACGGCGCCGCGGCCGCGGTCTCGATCGAGCGCGCGATCTCGGCGCGCGCCTCGGCGAGCACCGCGTCGATCGTCGCCTTCGGCACGCCGCGCGCGGCGAGCCGCGCCTGCGCGAGCGGCAGCGGGTCGCCCTGCATCGCCGCCGCGAGCTCCGCCGGGTCGCGGTAGGCGGCCGGGTCGACCGACACGTGGCCCTTGAAGCGGTAGGTCTTCGCGTGCAGCAGGCGCGGCCCGCCGCCCGCCCGCACCTGCGCGACGAGCCGGGCCGCGACCGCGTGCACCGCCTCGACGTCCATGCCGTCGACGGCTTGCGACGGCACGCCGGCCGCCGCGGCACGCGCCGCCGCGCCGTCGCCGGCCGACATCGCCGCGGTCTTGGTCGTCGCCGACCACTGGTTGTCCTCGCAGACGAACAGCATCGGCAGCCGGAACGCCGCGGCCCAGTTCAGGCTCTCGGCGAACGGTCCGCGGTTGATCGCGCCGTCGCCGAAGAAGCTGACCGCGATCGCGTCGACGCCGCGCAGCTTCAGCGACTGCGCGGCACCCACCGCGATCGGGATGCCGGCCGCGACGACGCCGTTGGCGCCGAGCATGCCGACCGAGAAGTCGGCGATGTGCATCGAGCCACCCTTGCCGCCGCAGTAGCCGCCCGCGCGGCCGAACAGCTCGAGCATCATCCGCGTCGGGTCCGCGCCCTTGGCGAGCGTGTGGCCGTGGCCGCGGTGCGTCGAGGTCAGGCAGTCCTCGCGCCGAAGGTGCGCGCACACGCCCGCCGCGACCGCCTCCTGCCCGGTGGACAGGTGCAGCGGCCCGCGCACGTTCGCGTTGCCGGCCGCCTGGCCGAACGCGGCGACGCCGCCGCGGCTCGCCTCCTCCGCGGCGTCCTCGAACGCGCGGATCCGGCACATCGTCCGGTACAGGGACATCAGGGGTTCGTCGGAGGCGCTCATCGCTGCGGCCGGGTCCAGGGTCGGGCGATTGTACGGGAGGGCTCCGCGCGCGCCGCGCGGCGACGTTCCGGGGATGCCGTGGCAGACTCCGGCCATGAGCTTCGACCTCTACGCGATCTCGCCCTCCGGCGCGGTCCAGGACCGCACGCGCATGGAGCGCGCCGCCTCGCGCCTCGCCGACGCCGGCATCGGCGTGCGCTTC
>JBILTM010000123.1:0-15378 GCA_044371545.1 Burkholderiaceae bacterium | reverse complement strand
CTCGGCGCGGATCGCCTGCGCCTTCTCCCAGATGTCGGCGCCCGGCATCGGCCCGAGCACGACGAGCACCTTGGTGTCGGCGGCCTTCATGATCTCGACCAGCTGGTACGGCTCGAGCAGCGGGTTTACCGGGTTCGCGATGCCCGCGGCCTCGGCGCCCCACAGCGTGTGGAGCGCCTGCGGCACGAGCGGCAGCAGGAAGCTCACCACGTCGTCCTTGCCGACGCCGAGCGCGTGGAACGCGTTGGCCGCCTGCGTGACGCGTGCGAGGAACTGCGCGTGGCCGAACACGACCGGCGGCTCGTCCGGGTCGGCGTTCGGCAGGAAGCGGATCGCGGGCGCGTCGGGGTTCACCGAGGCGCCGAGGCGCAGCGCCTCGTAGGTGCTGCGCGCGGCGATCCGGTCCGAGTACGGCGTCGCCTCGAAGGCGCGGACGGCGTCGGGTGTCGACAGGTCCGGCCATCCGGGGCCGATCATGCGGTCGAGCAGGTGCGGGCGGTTCACGGTGGGTGTCTCCTGGGGCGGCGCCTGCGGCGCCGTCGCTGCGGTCGGCGGATGCTCGCCGGGGGCGGGCCGGCTCGTCAACCGCGCCCCGCCCGCGGGCGGGGCCGCAAGGCGGAGCGCCGCCCGGGGCCGCGGCCCCCGTCAGCCCGGCGCCGACCTGCGCGCGTGCTCGAAGGCCGCGCGGTCGAGCGCCTCACGGTGCGCAGGGTCGGCGATCGCGATCAGCGCGCGCGCCCGCTGCGCGAGCGAGAGCCCCCGCAGCCGCGCCGCGCCGAATTCGGTCACCACGTGGTCGACGTCGCTGCGCGGCGTCGTCACCGGGCCGTCGAGCGCCGGGACGATCCGGGTGCGCCGCGCCTCGCCCTGCGTCGCCGGCAGCGCGATCACCGACACGCCGCCCTCGGAGAGCCGCGTGCCGCGGACGAACTCCACCTGCCCGCCGATCGTGCCGATGTAGCGCCCGCCGGCGGCCTCGGCGTTGACCTGGCCGGAGAGGTCGACCTCGAGCGCCGAGTTGATCGAGAACAGCCGCTTCACCCGCGCGAGCACGTCGAGCCCGTGCGTGTACGACGGCCGTCGCGCGGCCACGCGCGGATTGCCGTCCATGAAGCGGAACAGCCGGTCGGTGCCGATCGACAGGCCGGTCACCGCGACGCCGGCGTCGATGCCCTTGTGCGCGTCGTCGATCGCGCCGGCCTCGATCAGCTCGACGACGCGGTCGCTGATCATCCCCGAGTGGAAGCCGAGCCCGCGCCGGTCGACGAGCCGCGCGAGCACCGCGTCCGGGATCGCGCCGATGCCGAGCTGCAGCGTCGCGTGCTCGGGCACGAGCGCGGCCACCTGCTCGCCGATGCGCGCCTCGACCTCGCCCGGCTTCGGCCAGCGCATCTGCACCAGCGGCCGGTCGGTCTCGACGTACGCGTCGAAGTCCTCGAGCGCGAAGTCGACGTCCGCGTGCACGCGCGGCGCGCACGTGTTCACCTCGGCGATCGCGACGCGTGCGCGAGGGATCAGCGAGACCGCCTGGTCGTGCGAGGCGGCGAGCGTCACGCGGCCGCGCGCATCGGGCGGGCTCACCTGGACCATCACCACGTCGGCGGCCACGTCGCCCTCGGCGCACAGCCGGTCGAGGTCGCCGTAGTGCGCGGGGATCGGGTCGATCGCGCCGGCCGAGGCGAGCGCGCGCGTGCCGGTGGTGACCGCGGTCGCGCGAAAGCGCAGCGCGTCGGCGTGCTCGGGCCGGAAGGTGTCCGACATCACGGTGAACAGCAGCACCGTCACGTCGGGCAGCGCGTGCCGCTGCCCGACGAGGGCCGCGGACAGCGTCAGCGGCTCGCCGCAGCCCTGGCCGACGTAGACGGTGTCGCCGCGGCGGATCCAGCGGGCGAGGTCGATCGAGGCGGGGTCGAGGCGGGCGGGAGCGGGCATCGGGCGCGGGGGGGGGGGGGGGGGGGGGGGGGGTCGATGCTACGCGATGGGCGCAGGACCGGCGACGCGCGTTCCGGACCGTCGCACGCGACGTCCGCGCGACGCCCTTGTTCCGTCCCGGCGGGTATGGGAATCGTGACGCGACACGTGGCGGGTCTTCGCCCGACCCCGGTACCGCAGGCGTTCGAGGCGGTCGAGGCCTGGCTGTCCCATCCGGGCTGCCGCCTGCTGGGAGAGACGGCCGCGCACCTCGACCTGTGGCGCGCCCTCGTCGAGCGCGCGGGCGCAGTCGGAGGGGCTGTCCACGACGCCCGGATCGCCGCGATATGCCTCGGACACGGCGTGGAGGAACTCTGGACGCGCGATCGCGATTTCGCGCGGTACCCCGATCTGCGCACGCGCGACCCGCTCGTGCCCGGGCTGCACGAGCCCGGCGCGCCGGCCTACAGCGTGGCTCGGAGCGACTCGGGCGTCGTCGCCGCCTCGCCCGTGCGCACCGCTCCGCCCGCGCGCCCGCCCTCGAAGCGCAGCACCCCGTCGTCGACCTCGCCGCCCCCGAGGGTGCGCCGCTCGAGCAGGTAGTTCTGCTCGGCGCGCCACGGGGCCTCCCTCGACTGCTTGGGCAGCCGGTCCATCGCGCGCTGGAAGTAGCCCGAGGAGAAGTCGACGAAGGGCTCGGTGCCGACGTCGCCCGGGCGCGGCCGCGGCACCGCCCACTTCGCGCCGACGCGCTCCGCGTGTGCGATCACGCGGCAGGTCCAGTCGCACACGAGGTCGGCGCGCAGCGTCCACGACGCGTTGGTGTAGCCGAACACCATCGCGAGGTTCGGCACGCCGGACAGCATGATCCCGCGATAGGGCAGCGTCGATGCGGGCTCGACCGGCACGCCGTCGACGACCGGCACGATGCCCGCGAGCAGCTTGAGCTCGAGCCCGGTCGCGGTGACGATCACGTCGGCATCGAGCCGCGCGCCCGAGCGCAGCCGGATGCCCGCCTCGTCGAACGCCTCGACGTGGTCGGTGACCACCGACGCGCGGCCCGAGCGGATCGCCTTGAAGAAGTCGCCGTCGGGCACGAGGCACAGCCGCTGCGCCCACGGCCGGTAGCTTGGCTTGAAGTCGCGCTCGACCGGATAGCCGGGCGGCAGCTGGCGGCGCGCCCACTCGAGCAGCTTCGCGCCGACGCGGTCGGGCCAGCGGCGGCACGCGGCGAACACCGCGCGGCCGATCCGCACGTTCTTCCAGCGCACCACCGCGTGTCGCCAGCGCGGCGGCAGCACGCGGCCGAGCAGCCGCGCGATCGGATCCTCGCCCGGCAGCGCGAGGATCCAGGTCGGCGAGCGCTGCAGCATCGTCACGTGCGCGGCGTCCTTCGCCATCGCCGGCACCAGCGTGACCGCGGTCGCGCCGCTGCCGATCACGACGACGCGCCTGCCGCGCCAGTCGAGGTCGTCCGGCCAGGCCTGCGGGTGCACGATCCGGCCGCCGAAGCGCTCGCGACCGGGGAAGGCCGGGTCGTGGCCGCGCTCGGGATCGTAGTAGCCGGCGCACATCAGCACGAAGCCGCAGGTCATCGTCACCCGTTCGCCGCGGCGCTCGAGCTCGACCGTCCAGCGCGCGTCCGCCGAGGACCACGACAGCCCGGTCACCCGGTGCCCGAAGCGCAGGTGCGGCTCGAGCCCGGCCTCGCGCACCGCGTCGCGCAGGTAGGCGAGGATCGACGGGCCGTCGGCGATCGCGCGCGCGTCCGGCCAGGGCCGCCAGCCGTAGCCGAAGGTGAACATGTCGGAGTCGGAACGGATGCCCGGGTAGCGGAACAGGCTCCAGGTGCCGCCGAGCTCGTCGCGCGACTCGAGGAGGGCGAAGGTCTTGCCGGGCAGCCGGTGCTTCAGGTGCCAGCCGGCGTCGATGCCGGACAGGCCGGCGCCGACGACGATCACGTCGAGGTGTTCGGGGGTCATGGGGCGTTCGCGGAGGCTCGCTCGACAGTATGCGCGGCCGGCGCGTACGCTGCGCGTCGGTCCTCGTGGCGCGGACGGCCGCGCCGGGCGGGACCGGGGAAGAGGGGAACATGGAGCGCGGTTCGGACGGCGAGCGCGTCGACGTCGCCGACCGCTTCGAACTGCGCCGCGACATCCGCTTCCGCACGCGCGTGACCGGCGCGCGCTGGGACGAGGCGGCGCGCGAGTGGGTCGTCGCCACCGACCCGGGCGAGCCGCGCGTGATCATGGCGCTGTTCGGCTTCCCCGCGTACGTGCAGCGCTGCGAGGAGACGGCCGCGGCCGGATACACCGGGTACGAGGTCGGATGATGGCCGCGCCGCGCGGGCGTTCCGGTATGCTCCGCCGCTTCCCCTCGGCTCCCCGGTTCCAGGCGACACGATGACCTGGTCGATCGTCGCGCGCGACCCCGCCACCGGCGCCTTCGGCGTCGCGGTCGCGACCCGCTTCTTCGCGGTCGGCGCACTGTGCGTGCACGCCGACGGCGGTGTCGGCGCGCTCGCCACGCAGGCGCTGATCAACCCCACTTTCGGTCCGCGCGGCATCCGCCTGCTGCGCGACGGCATCTCGGCCGCCCGGGTGGTCGACGCGCTCGTCGATGCCGACCCCGGCCGCGCGACGCGCCAGCTGCACGTGCAGGACGCGCGCGGCGGCATCGCCGCGCACACCGGCGCCGAGTGCGTGCCGTGGTGCGGCCACGCGGTGCACGACGGCTTCTCGGTCGCGGGCAACATGCTCGCCGGCCCCGAGGTGATCGCCGAGACCGCGCGCGTCTATTCGGCGCGCGGCGAGCTGCCGTTCGCGCGGCGGCTGATCGAGGCGCTGAAGGCCGGCGAGGCCGCAGGCGGCGACAAGCGCGGCAAGCAGTCGGCCGCGCTGCGCATCCACACCACCGAGGAGTACCCGGCGCTCGACCTGCGCGTCGACGACCACGCCGATCCGCTCGCCGAGCTCGAGCGCCTCGAGGCGGTCAGCCGCGAGCGCTTCGTGCACTTCTCGACCTTCTTCGCGACCCGCGCCGACGCGGGCGGCACCTGGGACCGCTCGGTGATCGAGTCCGCGCTCGCGCAGCTCCCGCCGCCGGGACGCTGAGCCGGTGGATCCGCTGCTGCAGGTCGAGGGCCTGCGGGTCGCGTTCGACACGCCCCGCGGACGCGCGCTCGCGGTCGACGGCGTCGACTTCGCGCTCGCCCCCGGCGAGACGCTGTGCATCGTCGGCGAATCGGGCTGCGGCAAGTCGGTCACCGCGCTGTCGGTGATGGGGCTGGTGCCGAGCCCGCCGGCGACGGTGACCGGGCGGATCCGCTTCGAGGGGCGCGACCTGCTCGGGCTGTCGCGCCGCGCGCTCGCCGACCTGCGGGGCGACCGGCTCGCGATGATCTTCCAGGAGCCGATGACTTCGCTGAACCCGGCCTTCACCGTCGGCACGCAGCTCGCCGAGGTGCTGGTGCGCCACCGCGGCGCGAGCCCGGCTGCGGCGCGCGAGGCGGCCATCGAGATGCTGCGCCGGGTCCGGATCCCCGCGCCCGAGAAGCGCGTCGACGAGCATCCGCACCGGATGTCGGGCGGCATGCGCCAGCGGGTGATGATCGCGATGGCGCTGCTGTGCGAACCGGCGCTGCTGATCGCCGACGAGCCCACCACCGCGCTCGACGTGACGATCCAGGCGCAGGTGCTGCAGCTGATGCGCGGGCTGCGCGACGAGACCGGCACCTCGATCGTGCTGATCACGCACGACCTCGGCGTCGTGGCCGAGATGGCCGACCGCGTGGTGGTGATGTACGCGGGGCAGGTCGTCGAGCAGGCGCCGGTCGCCGCGCTCTTCGCGATGCCGCAGCATCCCTACACCGTCGGGCTGATGGGCGCGATCCCGTCGATCGACGCGCCGCGCGCGCGGCTCGCCGCGATCGACGGCATGGTGCCGGCCGCGACCGCGATGCCCGCGGGCTGCCGCTTCGCCGCGCGCTGCCCGTTCGCCGACGCGCGCTGCGCGGCCGAGGCGCCGCCGCTCGTCGAGGTGAAGCCGGGGCATGCGTCGCGCTGCTGGAAGGCGCCGATGGAGACGCTCGCCGCGACGCTGCCGCCGCTGGAGGCGACCGCGTGAGCGCGGCCGGCGCCATCGCGGCCGGGGGGCTGCCCGCGCCGTCCGGCCACGACCTGCCGCGCGACGGTGCGGCGCCATCGCGTCCGGCGCTCGCCGCCGAGGGCCTGGTCAAGCACTTTCCGGTGCGCACCGGCCTCTTCGGCCGCGCGAGCGCTCACGTGCGCGCGGTCGACGGCGTGTCCTTCGAGGTCGGCGCCGGCCGCACGTTCGCGATCGTCGGCGAGTCGGGCTGCGGCAAGTCGACGGTGGCGCGCCTGCTGCTGCGGCTGATCGAGCCGGACGCCGGTCGCATCGCGCTCGACGGCGAGGACCTTCGCGCGGCCGAGGGCGCGACGCTGCGCCGGCTGCGCGGGCGCATCCAGCTGGTGTTCCAGGACCCGTACGGCTCGCTGAACCCTCGGATGACCGCCGGCGACATGCTCGCCGAGCCGCTGAGGCTGCACGGCACCCTGTCGGCTCCGGAGCGCGCCGCGCGGGTCGCCGAGCTGCTGTCGCAGGTGGGGCTGCGCGCCGACGCCGCGCGCCGCTATCCGCACGAGTTCTCGGGCGGGCAGCGCCAGCGCCTCGCGATCGCGCGCGCGCTCGCGGCGGGGCCGCGCGTGATCGTCTGCGACGAGCCGGTCTCCGCGCTCGACGTGTCGATCCAGGCGCAGATCCTGAACCTGCTCGCCGACCTGCAGCGCCGCCTCGGGCTCGCCTACGTGTTCATCTCCCACGATCTGTCCGTGGTGCGGCAGGTCGCGACCGACCTCGGCGTGATGTACCTCGGCCGCTTCGTCGAGACCGGCCCGGCCGCGACGGTGTTCGCGACGCCGCGCCATCCGTACACGCGCGCGCTGCTGTCGGCGGTGCCGGTGCCCGACCCCGCGGCGCGCGGCCGCGAGCCCGCGATCGGCGGCGACGTGCCGAGCCCGCTCGCGCCACCGCCCGGCTGCGCATTCCACACCCGCTGTCCGCACGCCGAGGCGCGCTGCCGCGCCGAGACGCCGCCGCTCGCGCCGAGCGGCGCGGGCGACGGCGTCGCGCTCGCCTGCTGGCGCTGGCGCGAGATCGCGCCACCCGCATCGCTGCGCGCGACGCGGACCCGACCCGACCCGGCGCTCGAGCGGCTGCAGGCCGCGTTCGCGCGCTGAACCGACCCATCGAGACACGAGACCCACCGGAGGATCCATGACGCCCACCCCCTTCCTGAAGGCCGCCGCCGCCGCGATCGCGATCGCGTGTGCCGGCGCGGCGAGCGCGCAGACCACGCTGCGCATCGGCCTGGCCGAGGACCCCGACGCGCTCGACCCGACGATGGGGCGCACCTACGTCGGCCGGATCGTGTTCGCGTCGATCTGCGACAAGCTGTTCGACATCGACGAGAAGCTCAACATCGTCCCGCAGCTCGCGCTGTCGCACGAGACCGCGGCCGACGGGAAGACCGTGACGATCAGGCTGCGCCCGGGCGTGAAGTTCCACGACGGCGAGCCCTTCGACGCGGCCGCCGCCAAGTTCAGCCTCGATCGCCACCTGTCGATGCAGGGCTCGTTCCGCCGCGCCGAGATCGCGCAGGTCGACAGCGTCGCGGTGGTCGACCCGCTGACGATCCGCCTCGCGCTCAAGTCGCCGTTCTCGCCGCTGCTCGCGCAGCTGACCGACCGCGCCGGCATGATGGTGTCGCCGAAGGCCGCGCAGGCGCTCGGCGACAAGTTCGGCACCGCGCCGGTCTGCGCGGGGCCGTACCGGTTCGTCGAGCGGGTCGCGCAGGACCGGATCGTCGTCGAGCGCTTCGCCGACTACTGGGACAAGGCGCGCGTATCGATCGACCGGATCGTCTACCGGCCGATCCAGGACTCGACGGTGCGTCTCGCGAACCTGAAGTCCGGGCAGCTCGACCTGCTCGAGCGCGCGCTCGCCACCGACATCGGCGAGATCGAGAAGGACCGGCGGCTCAAGCTCGCCAAGGGCTTCGAGCTCGGCTACCAGGGCGTCACGATGAACGTCGGCAACGGCGAGAAGGCGAACAGCCCGCTCGGCAAGGACGTCCGCGTGCGCCGCGCGCTCGAGCTCGCGATCGACCGCGAGGCGATCGACCAGGTGGTGTTCAACGGCGTGCAGAGCCCCAACAACCAGTGGGTGAGCGCGCAGAACCCGTACTACCAGGCGAAGTTCCCGACGCCCAAGCGCGACGTCGCGCGCGCGAAGGCGCTGCTCGCCGAGGCGGGCGTGAAGCCGCCGGTGACGCTCGACTTCATGGTGCCGAACAACCCCGAGACGCGCGCCGTCGCCGAGGTGATGCAGTCGATGGCGGCCGAGGCGGGCTTCGACCTGAAGATCCGCGTGACCGAGTTCGCGACCTCGCTGAACGAGGCCGAGAAGGGCAACTTCCAGCTCTACATGCTCGCCTGGAGCGGGCGCACCGACCCGGACGGCAACATCTACTCGTTCGCCTCGTGCAAGGGCCCGCTCAACTACGGCAAGTACTGCGACGCCGGCGTCGACGCGCTGCTCGACCGCGCGCGCACCGTGACCGCCGTGGCCGAGCGCAAGGCGCTCTACGAGCAGGTCGCCGCGAAGTGGCTCGCCGAGGGCTCGGTGCTCTACCTGTACCACCGTGCGCTGCTGTTCGCGCACTCGACGCGCCTCGAGGGCTTCAAGGTGATGCCCGACGGGCTGATCCGCGTGACCGACCTCAAGCTGAAGTGACCGGGCGCGCGCGACCGCGATGCTGAGCTTCCTGCCGAAGCGGCTGCTGCAGCTGGTGCCGACGCTGTTCCTGGTGTCGGTGCTGATCTTCGGGCTGCAGCAGCTGCTGCCGGGCGACCCAGCGCTGGTGATGGCCGGCGAGGAGAAGGACCCGGCGGTCATCGAGCAGATCCGCGCGCGCTACAAGCTCGACCAGCCGCTGCCGATGCAGTACCTGCACTGGGTCGGCGGCGTGCTGCGCGGCGACCTCGGCGAGTCGATGCGCATCCAGCAGCCGGTGGCCGAGCTGATCGTCGAGAAGCTGCCGGTCACGCTGCAGCTCGCGACGATGGCGATGCTGTTCGCGCTCGCGATCGGCATTCCGGCGGGCGTGCTGTCGGCGGTGAAGAAGGGCTCCGCCTGGGACGTCGGCGCCAACGTGTTCGCGCTCTGGGGCCTGTCCACGCCGAACTTCTGGCTCGGCATCATGCTGATCTTCCTGTTCTCGGTGCAGCTCGGCTGGCTGCCCGCGTCGGGCTTCGTGAGCCCCTTCGAGGACCTCGGGCAGTCGCTCGCGACCACGGTGATGCCGGCCTTCGTGCTCGGCAACGCGATCGCCGCGGTGCTGATGCGGCACATGCGCTCGGCGATGCTGCAGGCGATGAGCGCCGACTACGTGCGCACCGCGCGTGCCAAGGGCCTGGTGGAGCGCACCGTCGTGCTGCGCCACGCGCTGCGCAACGCGCTCACGCCGGTGATCACGCTCGGCGCGCTCGAGTTCGGCACGCTGCTGTCGGGCGCGGTGCTGACCGAGCAGGTGTTCTCGATCCCGGGCTTCGGCAAGCTGATCGTCGACGCGGTGTTCAACCGCGACTACGCGGTGGTGCAGGGCGTGGTGCTGGTGACCGCGACCGTCTACATCCTGCTGAACCTGCTGGCCGACGTGCTGTACGTGCTGGTCAACCCGAGGCTCAGGTCGTGAGCACGCCCGCCGACGCCCTGCCCGCGGGCGGCGCCGTCGAGGCCGGCGACGGTCCCTGGCGGCTCGCGCTGCGCACGCTGCTCGCGCGGCCGACCGCGGTGTTCGGCGCGGTGGTGCTCGTGCTGGTCGCGCTGCTGGCGCTGCTCGCGCCCTGGGTCGCGCCGTACGACCCGCTGGCCACCAGCTGGTCCGCGGTGCGCAAGGCGCCGTCGGCCGCGCACTGGTTCGGCACCGACGAGGTCGGCCGCGACCTGCTGTCGCGGGTGATCTGGGGCGCGCGCGCGTCGCTGTCCGCGGGCGTGATCGCCGTGTCGATCGCGGTCGGGCTGGGCGTGCCGATCGGCATGTTCGCCGGCTACGTCGGCGGCTGGGTCGACGCGGTGATCGGTCGGATCACCGACGCGATGCTCGCGGTGCCGTTCCTGATCCTCGCGATCGCGCTCGCCGCGTTCCTCGGGCCCTCGCTCGGCAACGCGATGATCGCGATCGGGATCACCGCGACGCCGATCTTCGTGCGCCTCGCGCGCGGCCAGGTGCTCGCCGCGCGGGCCGAGGACTGGGTCGAGGCCGCGCGCGCGGTGGGCAACCCGCCGGCGCGGATCCTGCTGCGCCACATCCTGCCGAACATCCTGCCGCCGGTGATGGTGCAGGCCACGCTCGCGGTGGCCGCGGCGATCATCGCCGAGGCGAGCCTGTCGGTCCTCGGCCTCGGCCAGCAGCCGCCGGCGCCGAGCTGGGGCTCGATGCTGAACACCGCGCAGCGCTTCCTCACGCAGGCGCCGTGGATGGCGATCTTCCCGGGGCTCGCGATCTTCCTGACGGTGCTCGCGTTCAACCTGTTCGGCGACGGGTTGAGGGACGCGCTGGATCCGAAGAAGTAGCGGGCGGGTCAGGCGAAGCCGAGGAACAGCGCGAGCGCGCGGTTCACGCGCAGCATCGCGTCGTCGGCGAGCCGGCCGATCGGGGGGCCGACCTTGTCGCGGGGGATCGACTGAGGCTTGTCGACCATGACGTCGGAGGCGGCCCGCAGGCCGTTCGAGGGATCCGGCTCGATCCGGACGCGGAACAGCGGCGCGTCGCGCAGTTCGCTCGTCACCGGCAGCACCGCGACCGACGGATGCGCGTCGAACAGGTCCGACTGGATCACCAGCGCGGGACGGGGCTTGCCGTACGCGCCCTGCAGCGCGACCGTGACCAGGTCGCCCCGTCTCATCGCCAGCCGTCGTCGTCGGCGACGGCCTGGAGCCATTCGATCGTGTCGCGCTCCTGCGGGTCGTCGGCGAGCAGCGCGGACTGGCGCCGGCACTCCTCGGCGAAGCCGGGTCGGCGGGTGTCGGGCACCCACAGCTGGATCGGGCGCAGTCCGGCGCGGCGCAGGCGGTCGCGGTGCTGCTGCACCCGTTCGGACGTCGCGGCCATGACCTCGATGCCCTCCTCGGAACGTTGTTACATGTAACAGTACGCCCGGCCGCGGGCGGGGTCAATCCCGGCCCCGCGCGCGCCCTTCGCGGCTTGCCTCCACGGTAGCGGCGACGATGCCCGGCCGCATCCGACGCGAGTCGTAGTCCGGACGCACGGGGTCCGTATACTCGGGTGAAGAGCGGTCGCCGCGTCGACGGCACCGCCGAGCCACCGAATCCTCCGAACCGAGCCGTCTCCGCCATGCGCACCGTCGTCTTCAACCAGAAAGGGGGCGTGGGCAAGTCCACGATCACCGTCAACCTCGCGGCCGTCGCGGCGGGCCGCGGGCGGCGCACGCTGGTCGTCGATCTCGACCCCCAGGGCAACGCGAGCCGCTACCTGCTCGGCGAGGCGGCCGACGCGCCGCGCGCCGGCGCGGCCGACTTCTTCGAGCAGTCGCTGAAGTTCTCGATGCGCTCGCGCGGCGAATCCGAGTTCGTGTCGGACACGCCGTTCGAGGGGCTGAAGCTCATGGCCGGCGACGCACGGCTCGACGAGATGCACGCGAAGCTCGAGTCGCGCTACAAGATCTACAAGCTGCGCGAGGCGCTCGACGCGCTCGCCGCCGACTTCGACGAGGTGTGGATCGACACGCCGCCGGCGCTGAACTTCTACACGCGCTCGGCGCTGATCGCGGCGGGTTCGTGCCTGATCCCGTTCGACTGCGACGCGTTCTCGCGGCGCGCGCTCTACGGGCTGCTCGAGGCGGTCGAGGAGATCCGCGCCGACCACAACGCGGACCTCGCGGTGGGCGGCGTGGTCGTCAACCAGTTCCAGCCGCGCGCGAACCTGCCGGCGCGCACCGTGCAGGAGCTGGTCGACGAGGGGCTGCCGGTGCTCGAGCCGTACCTGAGCCAGAGCGTGCGCATCCGCGAGTCGCACGAGCGCGCGACGCCGATCGTCGTGCTCGACCCGCGGCACAAGCTCGCCGAGGAGTTCGAGGCGCTGTACGACGCGATCGTGGCGCCGAAGGGGCGCAAGGGCGGCAAGGCGAAGCGCTGAGCCCCTCGGCTCAGCGCGCCTGGTGGCAGGCGGTGCAGGCGAAGGCCGAGCGGCCCATCATCGGCGTGCCGGTGCCGGCGCGGAAGGCCGCCACGTTGGCGTCGGCCTCGTCGATCCGCCGCTCCAGCACCGCGCGGTAGGGCCAGGAGCCGTAGTCGGACGACAGCTTCGCCTGCGCATAGACGCGCCGCGCGAGCGCCGGGTCGCCGGACTTCACGAGCATGTCGCCCATGTTGAGGAAGAAGCCCTCGAAGTTGTAGGGCGCGATCGTCGAGTTCCAGCACGCGCGCTTCGGGCCCTCGGTCGTGCGCAGCGCCATCGCGCCGGAGAAGTCGGCGGTGCGGCGGTCGATCGCGCGCTCGGCGCACAGGTCGAGCGTGCGCCACTGCCAGTCGAGCGCCTCGCGAAAGCCCGGCGCGTCGGCGGGCAGGCGCGACAGCGTGTAGCCCGCGGTGAAGAGGTTGAACTCGGGCCAGGCGTCGATCGAGTCGCGCAGCAGGTAGTAGCCGCGCCGAACCGCCTTCGTGTCCCCGTGGATCGTGCCCTCCGAGACCGTCAGCGACCCGAGGAAGCCGAGGTAGCGGGCCTCGCCGGGCGCGAGCCGGTTCGCCTCCTCGAAGTAGCGGCGGGCCATCGTCGCGTCGTTGGTGATCGTCGCGGGCACCTTGGGCAGGCGCGCCGACTCGGCCAGGCGCCACACGTGCAGCCAGCCGGCCCGCGCCGCCGTGACCGCGTCGCGCGGGTTCTCGAGGTAGGCGGCGGTCTGCAGCTCGAGCGCGCGGTCGATCGCGTCGTAGCGACCGCCGTACAGCGTGTCCCAGAACAGCGCGTCGGCCCGGCGGGCGAGCTCGGTGCGCTCGGTGGCGGGGGTCTTCGCGGGGGCGGTCATCACCGCGATCGACGCGCAGCCGCCGAGCAGGGTGGCGGCCAGGGCGAGAACGATGGCAGGGGCGCGGGCGACGAGGGGTCGGCGGACGGACATCTGCGGGTCTCCGGGCGGTGCGGGTGAGGGTGCGGCAGGATCGCGCGGCCGCGCCGTCCGCGCGAGGGCTTCGCGACGAAACGCTCGCCGCGAGGCGCGGATCGCCGCCGCGGCGGCGCGGGCAGTGCATCATGCCGGGATCGCCCGACACGGGCCCGGCCGGGATCCTGCGATGAGCGCCAGCGCCTCCACCGTCGTGCGCACGATGTGCCCGATGAACTGCCACCCCACGCTGTGCGGCATGCGGGTGGAGGTCCGGGAGGGCCGCGTCGTCGGCATCGAGGGCGACCCGGAGAATCCCGACAGCCTCGGCTTCCTGTGCGTGCGCGGCCGGGCCTCGCGCGAGATCCTCGACAACCCGTCACGCCTGCTCGCGCCGCTGGTGCGCGACCGCCGCGACGACGCGTTCCGCACGGCGTCGTGGGACGAGGCGCTCGACCGCATCGCCGCGTCGATCGCCGCCTCGCCGCCCGCGGCCACCGCATTCTGGCCGGGCCACGGCAGCTTCGCGACCAACTACGGCACGCGGATCTCGGCGCAGCTGATGGCGCGCTTCGCGAACCTGCACGGCAGCCAGTTCCTGCAGCCGACGATGATCTGCTGGGGCCTGGGCGCCTTCGGGCTCGGGCTGACCGGGCTGCTGGAGACGCACACCCGCGACGACATGGCCGAGCACGCGCGGCTGGTCGTGCTGTGGGGCGCCAACTTCGCGAGCCAGCCGAACACCGCGCGCTCGCTGCTGCAGGCGAAGGCACGCGGCGCGCACGTCGTCGCGATCGACGTGCGCCGCACCGAGGCCACGGCCAAGGCCGACGAGGTGCTGATCGTGCGGCCCGGCTCCGACGCCGCGCTCGCGCTCGCGACGATGCACGTGATCTGCGCCGAGGGGCTGCACGATGCGGCGTTCGTCGAGCGGCACACGGTCGGCTTCGCCGAGCTCGCCGCGCACCTGCGCGACTTCGGGCCGGGCTGGGCCGAGCCGATCACCGGCGTGCCCGCCGAGCGGATCGTCGCGTTCGCGCGGCGCTACGCCGGCACGCGGCCGGGCACGATCGTGCTCGGCGGCAGCTCGATGCACAAGGGCGACAACGGCTGGCAGGCGGCCCGCGCGATCTCGTGCATGCCGGCGCTCGTCGGCAACGTCGGCGTGCCCGGCGGCGGGCTGGGCACGCGGCACGGCGCCGGCCCGCACGGGCGCGGTACCGCCAGCGTCGTCGCGGCCGACCGGCGCGTGCCGGGCCCCACCCTGCCCGGGCAGATGAGCGCGTTCGCCGAGGCGCTGCGCGCGGGGCGCGTCGACACGCTGCTGCTGCTCGGCACCAACATGCTCACCTCGTTCGCCGACTCGACCGCGGTCGCCGAGGGCCTCGCGCGGACCCGGCTGGTGGTCGCCCACGACCTGTTCCTCAACGACACCGCCCGTCGCTTCGCGGACGTGGTGCTGCCCGGCACCGCGTGGGTCGAGGAGCTCGGCTGCAAGATGACCGACACGCACGTCTACCTGATGGATCCGGTGGTGCCGCCCGCGGGCGAGGCGCGCTCCACGACGCGCGTGCTGCGCGAGCTGGCCGCGCGCATCGGGCTGGACGGCTTCTGGCCGTGGGCGTCGGAGGAGGCGCTGGTCGACGCGATCCTCGACCATCCGGGCACCGGCCGCACGACGGTCGCGGCGCTGCGCGCGCAGGGCGGGCTCGGTGCGCTGCGCGTGTCGCCGGTCGCGCATCCGACGCTCGCCTTCGACACGCCGTCCGGCCGGATCGAGCTGCGCTCGGCGCGGGCCGAGTCGCTCGGGCTGCCGGCGCTGCCGACCTGGGACGCGCCGGCGCGGCAGGATGCGGCCGAGGGGCCGATCGCGCTCACCTTCGGTCGCACGCTCGGGCACTTCCACTCGTTCTACGACGCCGGTCGGGCGCTGCCCACGCTCGCCGCGCACGAGCCGCGACCGCGGGTGTGGCTCGCGCCGGCCGACGCGGCCGCGCGCGGCATCGCGGACGGTGCGCCGGTCAGGCTGTCCAACGCGCGCGGCACCTTCGAGGCCCACGCGCACGTCACCGACCGGGTGCCGCCGGGCACGGCGTGGATCCGCGACGGCTGGGACGGGCTCAACCGCCTGACCGACGGCGCGCCGGTGCTGCCCGACCACGCGGTGCAGGTGTTCGCGTTCTCGGCGGGGCAGGCGAGCTTCGGGGCGCACGTCGAGGTCGCCCCGGCCTAGCGGCGCGAACGTCCCCGCGCCCCCAAACTAAGC
>JBILTM010000028.1:0-34398 GCA_044371545.1 Burkholderiaceae bacterium | reverse complement strand
CGCGGGGGGTGGGGCGCGACCGTCCGCGGGCCCCGATGCTCAGCGTGCGTTCAGCAGCTCCGGCACGCGCAGCAGGATGAACTCGTTGTCGGCGGCGCGGTCGACGAAGCGACCGATGCTGAACGGCAGGTTGTTGTCGTTCGCGACGATGATGTGCTCGGCGTCGACCATGGCCACGTTCTCGATCGTGAAGAACGGGAAGGTGAAGAGCCCGGCGAGGTCGCGCTTCGCCTCGCCCTTGAGCCGCGCGCGCTGCTGCGGATCGCGGATCGCCATCAGGTCGACGTGGCCGATCTTGCGCACGAAGCCCTGGGCGTCGGTGGCCTGCAGGTCGACCAGGACGATCCGCTTGAACCGCGCGGGCGTCTCGAAGCAGCGGTTCTCCGGCGATGGCTTCGTGCCCTGGGCGCAGGCCATCGACGGATCGCCCTCGCCGTCGTCGCGCTCGATCACCAGTGCGCGCCGCGCGTCGATCATGTTGAAGTCGCCGATCGCGGTCGCGCCGTCCTCGAGCGCGAACTTCATCTCGCGGCCGGTCCACGCGCGCTTGGGCACGGAGAATTCGAGGATCCGCAGGTAGCGCCGCCCGTCCGCGGTCTCGGGCTTGCCCGACGCGTCGAGCAGCGGCTTCTCGAGCAGGCCGTACAGCGTCTGCCCGTCGGGCGACAGCGCCATGCCCTCGTAGCCGCCCGAGCGCTGCGCCTGGAACGCGACCGGCCGGGTCGGGTCGGTGCCGAGCTGCAGCGCGGGGTGGTCGGGGCTGCGGACCTCGGCCCCGCCGGACAGCGTCGGGTACACGCCGGTGACGCGCCCCTGCCGGTCGACGTGCAGCAGGTAGGGTCCGAACTCCTCGCCGATCCAGAAGCCGTCCGCGACCGGCTGGATGCTCTCCGGATCGAAGTCCGCGCCGGTCAGGTAGCGCTCGCGCGTGTGTTCGTTCTCGATTCGGAACGGCACGACGCGGTTCGGATCGGACAGGAACACATGCTGGTGGACGGCCACGCCGCCGCCCTGCCAGTCGGGCGTCACGCGGCTGAAGAAGAGCAGCGCGTCGGCACTGTTGCGCTTCGCGCCGAAGCCGTTGTCGGTCAGCACCCAGTAGCTGCCGTCGCCGGCCGGCTTGATCCCGGAGAAGCCCTGCAGCGGCTGGCCGACGAAGGGCAGCGCGAGGCCGGTGCGCTGCGGCAGCGAGCCGATCGCGTCGACGCGTGCGTTGCCCGGGCCGGTGAAGCGGCCCGAGACCGCGAAGCCGGGCGGCGCGTCGGGCGGCGGCACGAGCATCCGGTTCGCCGGCACCAGCGCATGGCCGGCGAGCGTGGCGGGGAACTCCTTCGGCTGGGCGACGGCGGCATGCGCGAGCAGCAGCGCGACGGCGCAAGCGAGCAGGGGCAGGGGTCTCATCGGCGGGGGGCTCCGGACGTGGCGGGGTCCGCGCGCGGCGGTGCGGGCGGTCGGGGTGTGAGCGTGGCCGCGCACGGTGACGGACGGATGACGGGAGCCGGCGCGGCCGTTTCTGCGACACTGCGCCACCCCCCCAGACGACGAGGAGACCTCCGATGACCGCACGCACCGGCCTGCAGCTGCGCTCGACCGTCAAGCCCGACGGCGAGCTCGAGATCACGCTGATCGACCAGGCCTTCCCCGAGCCTGGCCCCGACGAGGTGCTGGTGCGCATCGACGCGACGCCGATCAACCCGTCCGACCTCGGCCTGCTGTTCGGCCCTGCGGACCTGTCGACGCTGAAGGTCGGCGGCACGCCCGAGCGGCCGGTCGTCACCGCGCGCATCCCCGAGCGCACGATGCCGGGCCTCGCCGCTCGCGTCGGCAAGCGCATGCCGGTGGGCAACGAGGGCGCGGGCGTGGTCGTCGCGGCCGGCGCCTCGCCGCAGGCGCAGGCGCTTCAGGGCCGGCTGGTCGCGATGATCGGCGGCGCGATGTACGCGCAGTACCGCGTGATGAAGGTCGCCGAGGTGCTGCCGCTGCCCGAGGGCGCGACCGCGGCCGACGGCGCGTCGTGCTTCGTGAATCCGCTGACCTCGCTCGGCTTCGTCGAGACGATGCGCCGCGACGGCCATACCGCGATCGTGCACACCGCGGCCGCGTCGAACCTCGGCCAGATGCTGAACCGCATCTGCCTGAAGGACGGCATCCCGCTGGTCAACGTCGTTCGCAAGCCCGAGCAGGCGGCGCTGCTGCGCGGCCAGGGCGCGACGCACGTCGTCGACAGCAGCGCGCCGTCGTTCATGGCCGAGCTCACCGACGCGATCGCGGCCACGGGCGCCACGCTCGGCTTCGACGCGACCGGCGGCGGGCGCCTCGCGGGGCAGCTGCTGACCTGCATGGAGGCGGCGCTCAACCGCAATGCGAAGGAGTACAGCCGCTACGGCTCCGACACCCACAAGCAGGTCTACATCTACGGCACGCTCGACACCGGTCCGACCGAGTTCGTCCGCAATTTCGGCTTCTCGTGGGGCATGGGCGGCTGGCTGCTGTTCCCGTTCATGAACAAGGCCGGCCCGGAGGTCGCCGCGCGGATGCGCAAGCGCGTCGTCGACGAGCTGAAGACGACCTTCGCGTCGCACTACTCGCAGGAGGTCTCGCTCGCGCAGGCGCTGTCGGCCGACGCGATCGCGGCGTACTACCGCCGCTCGACCGGGGACAAGTACCTGATCGTGCCGAGCCGCTGAGGCGCGGCGGCGCGGCCCGCCGCCGGGGTCGCGCCGGCTTGACAGCCGTCTCCTCCGGGCGGACGCTCCATCGACCCGCCGACCGCGCGCCGCGCGAGACCCGGCGTGCCGCTCACGGAGGAGACACCCCATGCAGATCGAGAAACGCTCGGTGAAGACGAGCGACGGCGTCCGGCTCAACGTGCTCGAGGCCGGGCGCGGCACGCCGCTCGTGCTCGTGCCCGGCTGGTCGCAGACCGCCGCGCAGTTCCGCAGACAGCTCGAGGGGCTGTCGGACCGCTACCGCGTGATCGCGCTCGACATGCGCGGCCACGGCGACGCCGACAAGCCCGCGCACGGCTACCGGATCCAGCGGCTCGCGAAGGACGTGAACGACGCGCTGCGCGCGCTCGACGTGCAGGGCGCGACCGTGCTCGGGCACTCGATGGGCTGCTCGGTGCTGTGGTGCTACTTCGACCTGTTCGGCGCCGACCGCGTCTCGAAGTTCGTGTTCTGCGACGAGCCGCCGTTCCTCACCTCGAACCCGGCGTGGAGCGCGCAGGAGCTCGAGGACGCCGGTGCGATCTTCTCGCCCGAGGCGGTCACGCAGACGATGAACGCGCTGGCCGGTCCCGACGGCGTCGCGACGACCACCGGCTTCGTGGGCGGCATGGTCACGAAGGCGATGCCGCCCGCCACGCTCGCCTGGATGATCGAGCAGAACCTGAAGCTGCCGCGGGCGCACGCGGCCACGCTGCTCTACAACCACTGCCACCAGGACTGGCGCGACGTGTTCCCGCGGATCGACGTGCCGTGCCTGTTCATCGGCGGACGGGTCAGCCTCGTGCCGTGGAAATCGGTCACCTGGGCCGCGGCGCAGGTGAAGGGCGCCCGGCTCGAGATCTTCGAGGAGGCCGACGGCGGCGCGCACTTCATGTTCGAGGAGAACCCGGCGCGCTTCAACGCGCTGCTGGCCGATTTCATCGGCTGAGGCGGGCGTTCCGGGCGCGGCGTGGCGCATCGTTCCACGCCGCGCCGGGCGTGCCGGGCTCGGCCGTGGCGGCCGTCGCCGTGCGGCGGCGGGAACCGACCGGTGGCGCGCCCGACAGTGTGACGAACCGTGAAGGCTGGCGAACCTCCGAGGGCACGCTGCACACCCTCCGCGAGTCGCCATGGACGGGATCTCGACTTTGCGCAGCTGTCACCCGATCCTCGGTATCGGCCGCGGCGCGTCCGGCGACGAGATCGCGCTCGCCTACCTGCGCACCGCGATGCGGCTGCACCCGGCCGCGTGCGTCGACGAGGACGACCGCGCACGCGTGCGCCCGCTGTTCCGCGAGGCCGCCGAGGCCTGGGCGGTGCTGTCGGACGGGCGGGTCGCGTCGTGCCGCGGTGCGCAGGGCGACTCGCGCGCGCTCGCGGTGTTCGACGAGACGCTCGCCTGGCACGCACGCGAGCTCGCCGACCGCGGCCTGCGCGCCGAGTCGGTCCTGAACGCGCTGATGCTCGAGGGCTGCCCGCAGACGGTCGCGTGGTCGGCGGCGGAGGCCGCGACGCGCGACGCCGCGCTCGGCACGACGGTGGCGTCGCCCTCGCTCGAGTTGCCGCCGCCGGTCGACGGCGAGGACGTGCCGGTGCTCGCCGCCGCGAAGGTCGCGGCCGCCGCGATCAACGAGGCCGACCGGCGCGCCGCGGTTCGCGGCGGGCGCCCGCGTCGCCGCGGACACCGCCGCGGTGGTGACGCCGCGCACGCCCGGCATCCGCACGGCCCCACGGTCCGGGCCGGCGTCGCGCCGTCGCGGCAAGCGCCTGCTCGGCCTGACCGTCGAGCGGCTCGACGGCGGTGCGCCGGATGCGCGTACCGCGTGGCTGCGCCACGGCCTGCGGACGATGTCGATGCTGCTCGGCAGCCTCGGCTACGCGACCGCGGCGATCACCGAGCGCCGAAAGGCGCTGCACGACCTGCTGACCGAGACCGCGCGTGCGCAGCCGCGGGCTGCAGCGGCCCGAGCTCGTCTGGGGGCTGTGCGCGGCACCGCCCCTGCTCGCGGCGGGCGCGCTCGGGTTCGCCTGGCTCGGCGGCTGAGCGACGCGGCGGGCGCGCGCCGCCGCCACGCCGTCAGAGCTTCAGGTTCGCGATGAAGAAGCCGACCAGGTCGCGCACGAAGTCGGCCATCTGGTCGTCCTTCGTGCCGGCGCGCACGCCGCGACCGAGAAAGGCCTTCATCATCACGGAGATCGCGCGGTCGTCCGCACCGGGCATCGCGTCGCCGGTCCACGGGTCGATCGCGACGCCGCGCGCGTCGAAGTGGACGATCGGCGCGTTGAGCGCGTGCAGCGCCTGCGGGATCTCGCGCATCGGGTTCGCATAGCCGAAGCCGTGGCTCGCGTCGCGCACCAGCCGGAACGTCACCGCCGCGTTGCGCGGCCTCATCGCCGAGAAGTAGGCCTGGCACTGGATCGGCGAGACCCAGTTGTCGGCGTCGGCGACCACGAAGCGCACCGCAGTCGGCGCGGTCTGCGGGTCGGCGAACTGATAGCCGCACCACGGCCAGCCGGCGAGCACCGCGCGCAGCCCGCGGCCCGGCCCGAGCGCGGCTTCGGCGAGCGGCCGCAGCGCCGCCTGCAGCACCGCGATGCCGCCGCGGCTGTAGCCCATCGCGCCGATGCGCGTCGCGTCGATGCCCGGCTCGCGCTCGAGCGCGAGCATCGCCGCGAACACGTCCCAGGTCGAGGCGGCGAACGAGAACGGGTCCTGCGCGGCGATCGTGTCGCGCACGCCGCGACCGCCGAACGGGTCGACGAGCAGCACCGCGATGCCGGCGTCGGTCAGCGCGCGCGCGTGCACCAGCATCGACGGGTTCGGGCCGCCCGAGCCGGGCGTGACGATCACCGCCGGCGCCTTCGCGACGCCGCGCGGCTCGAACAGCTTCGCGTGCAGCGTCACCGTCGGCATCGCCCGGCGCTGGACGATGTCCTCGTACTGGCGCGGGTTCGCGCTCGTGAAGCTGATCGCGCGGCCGACGAGGCCGTTCTCCAGGGTGATCGTGCGCTCGTGGAAGGGCGTGTCGGGCGCGGAGGCCGGAACGGGCGTGGCGCCGGGGGCGAGCGGGGTGACGACGACCTGGGCGTGCAGGGGGGCCGACAGCGCGGCGCAGAGCAGCGGCGCGGCGAGTCGCACGAGGACGGGGACCGGACGGAGCATCGGAAGGAGGCGCGGCGCAACGGCGCGGCGAGCGCGCGGGATCGCGATCGTACGCCCGAACGGCCACTCCACGGCGCCGGCGCGTCGCCCGCTCGCCCGATCGGCGGGCGCATTCGGGGCGCAGACAATCGCGGCCGACGCTGGCACGATGGCAGTCTCGCAGCGCCTCCGTGTCCGGCGCGCCCACCCCGAACCGATGCACGACCTCCCGTTGAACCGGATCCGCCGCCCGTGCGACCCACCGCCGAAGGGATCGGGCTCGTGAGCGCCGTCTCGCCCGTGGCGGGTCGCGCGCCCGCGGAGCCGGACCCGGAGGTCGCGCTGCTGCGCCGCATCGAGGCGCGGGACGAGCGTGCGTTGCGGGAGCTGCATGCGCTGCTGGGCCGTCGGATCGTCGCGTTCGCGCTCCACCGGACCGACGACATGGACCTCGCCCAGACGGTGATGGTGGACACGCTGATGGAAGTCTGGAAGCACCCCGACCGGTTCCGCGGCGAGTCGAAGCTGTCGACCTGGGTCCTCGGCATCGCGCGCTACAAGATGCTCACGCTGCTGCGCGGTCGCGACACCGCGACGGAGGACATCGACGACCATGCCGAGACGCTCGAGTCGGACACGCCGGAAGCCTCGGTGCAGCTCGAGCGGCTGCAGCAGCGCGAGCAGCTGCGGCTGTGCATGGAGAAGCTCAGCCGCGTCCAGGGCGAGTGCCTGCACCTGATGTTCCACGAGGGGCTGACGGTCGAGGAGATCGCCGGGCTGCAGGGCGTGCCGCAAGGCACGGTGAAGACGCGGCTGATGCACGGCCGGCGGCAGATGAAGACCTGCCTCGAGACCGAGGGGTGGCGGACGTGACCGACGCACCGACCCGGCCGGACGACGACGATGCCCTCGAGGCGCTGCTGCCGGACTACGTGACCGGACGGCTGGACCGCGACCGCGCGGCCGCCGTCGAGGCCTGGGTGGCCCGCGACCCGGGCACGCGCGCCGAGCGCGTCGCCTTCGAGCGCGCGCTCGCCCAGACGATCGCGCGTCGCGTCGACGAGATCCCCGCCGACGTCGGCCTCGACCGGCTGATGGCGAGGCTCGCCGCCGAGACGGCCGCCGAGGCGCCGCGCCGCGTCGCGCCGGCGGCGCCCGCCGAGGGGCTGGGCGCGCGGCTGCGACGCTGGTTCGCCGGGCCGCAGCTCGGTTTCGCGCTCGCCGCGCTCGTCGTCGTGCAGGCCGGGATCATCGCGACGCAGGTCGGCACGCCCGGCGGCGGGCCGGTCGAATACCGCTCGGCCGGCCCGGCCGAGGTCCGTCCGGCGGTCCGTGTCGCGTTCGCGGCCGACGCGAGCGAGGCGATCGTGCGGCGCGCGCTGCTCGAAGCCGGCGCGACGCTCGTCGCCGGTCCGAGCCAGCTCGGCGAGTACTGGGTGCGCCCGATCGAGGGCGACGTCGAGGCGCTCGCGGCACGGCTGCGCGAGCGGCCGGGCGTGCAGTCGGCGTCGGTCGATCCCGGCGGGCCGCCGCCGCTGCGATGACCGCCAGGCACGTCGCCGGGCCGGGGCGCCGCCGCTGGCTCGCCGCCGCGGCCGGCGGCCTCGCCGCGCTCGGCGTCGGTCGCGGCGCGCGGGCGAGCGCCCCGGCGGGGGCGCGGGTCGCGCTGGTGATCGGCAACGGCGCCTATCCGGCGGCGCCGCTGCGCAACGCGGTCGCCGACTCACGACTGGTCGCGGGCACGCTGCGCGAGCTCGCCTACCAGGTCGCGATGCTGGAGAACGCCGACCTCGACCGGATGCTCGACGCGCTGCGTCGCTTCGTGCTCGAGGGCGCGGCCGCGGAGAGCCGCGTCCTCTACTACGCGGGCCACGGGATGCAGGCCGCCGGACGCAACTACCTGCTGCCGGTCGGCGCGACGATCCAGTCGGAGGCGGACCTGCGCACGCGCGCGGTCGACGCCACCGACCTGATCGCCCGCCTGTCCCGCATCGAGCGCGGAGTGAACCTCGTCGTGCTCGACGCGTGCCGGAACCTGCCGGAGACGCTGGTGGCGACCGGCCCGCGTGCGCGCTCGGTCGACGGCACCGCCCGCGACGGGCTCGCGCCGGTCGATCCGCCCCGCGGCACGCTGGTCGCGTACTCGACCTCGCCCGGCTCGGTCGCGCTCGACGGGGCGGCCGGCCAGAACAGTCCCTACACCCGGCACCTCGTCGAGCAGATGCGCGTGCCCGGCCTGCCGGTCGAGTCGATCTTCAAGCGGGTGCGGGCCGCGGTGATGCAGGAGACCCGCCAGGCCCAGATGCCATGGGAGACGAGCAGCCTCGTCGGCGACTGGTGCCTGCGTCCGGACCCGCAGGGCCGTTGCGCGCCGCCGACCGCACCGCCCCCGCAGCGCCAGTCGCTCGACCTGCGACGCCTTTGACGTTTCGGTTGGGGCCCGAATGGGCGATCCGATCAGGGCCATGCCTCGAACGCGGCATGGCCCTGGACGCGCCGGCCGCACAGGATCCTCACGGGACGCGCGAAGCGCCCTGCGGATCACCCTCCGTCTTCGATTGAACCGGATCCGCTCGGGGTGCGACTCAGCAGCAAGGACGGTGCGATGCGCCGATCCGAGACGGCGAACCCCGAACACTCGATTCACCCAACCGGTCAAGGAGCAGAGGACATGATCAAGCACACGATGGCGGCGATTTCCGTGGCGATGCTGGCGATGGGCGTGGCCCATGCGCAGGAGTCGAAGGTCAACCTGAAGAACGCGGCGCAGATCCAGGCGGGCGGCGCGAACAACAAGCAGGAGATGAACGTCGGCAACGTCAAGGGCAAGGGCAGCTCGAACGTGACGCTGGAGAACGCGGCGCAGATCCAGGCGGGCGGCGCGAACAACAAGCAGACGATGGACATGGGCTCGGTGCAGGGCGACGGCAAGTCGAACGTGCAGGCCAAGAACGTCGCGCAGATCCAGGCGGGCGGTGCCAACAACAAGCAGACGATGACGATGGGCAAGGTCACCGGCGGCGGCACCTCGAACGTGAACGCGCAGAACGTCGCGCAGATCCAGGCCGGCGGCGCCAACAACAAGCAGGACATGAACGTCGGCAACGTGTCGAAGTGACCGGTGCACGGGCCGACGGAGGCATCGCGCCTCCCGGCCCGCCACGATTCGATCGAACCCACGGAGCTAAGGACATGCACTCCCACCGCAATTCCCGGCCCCTGGCCGGACTGCTGGCCGCCGCGGTGCTCGCGCTCGCCGGCACCGGCGCGCAGGCCGCGGCGACCGCGGAGCCGAGCGGGCTGGATCCCGAACTGTCGGCGAAGGTCGCCCGCGAGCGGATGAAGCAGACGGCGCGTGCGCGCGACCTGGACACGGGCGGTGGCGGCGGGCCCGGCGCGGGCAACGCAGGCTGCGGTCAGGTGGACATCGGCAACGACAGCCCGGGCAACCGTACCGCGGCCCAGCGCCTGAACGAACGCAACAAGACGGTCATCGTGACCGGACCCGTGATCAACGCCGCCCGTTGCCGCTGACGCCATGAAACCCACGCTCCCTCGCATCGCGGCGGCCGTCGCCGTCGCCACCGCGCTCGCCGCGTGCTCGAGCGTGACCCCCACCAGCGTCTCCACACAATACCGCGAGGACGTCGCGACGCGGACCGAGCCGATGCGGCAGGGGCCGGTCGACCGCCCGCGGCTCACCGAGACCTCGTTCGCTCCGGCGCTGCGGTGCATGGACCTGATGTTCATCACCTATGGCGTCAAGGACCTGTCGGTGCTGGTCGAGGACCTGCCCGACCCGACGCGCAAGGTGAACGCCGGCGGTAAGGACATGATCGTGTCGGCCGTCTCCCAGATGAGCCGCCGCAGCCGCGCGATCAAGCTGATCGCCTATAGCGCGAACGACCTCACGCTCGGCGTGCTGCTCGAGAAGAAGGCGCAGACGATCGAGGATCTGCCGAACTACGCGATCCGCGGCTCGGTATCGCAGTTCGACGAGTCGCTGGTCAAGAAGCAGGGCGAAGCCGGCGCCGTCCTCGGCCCGCTGTCGGGCGGCGCCGCCGCGCAGGCCGGCTCCTCGATGCTCGGGCTCGACCTGAACGTGATCGCGGTGCCGTCGCTCGTGCTGATCCCGGGCGTGACGTCCAAGAACTCCGTGCTGGTGATGCGCGAGGGCGTGGGTACCGATGCCGGGCTCGAGCTGAAGAAGTTCGGCCTCAACTTCAACTTCTCGCTCGCCCGCGCCGAGGGCACCGCGCAGGCGCTGCGCACGCTCGCCGAGCTCGCGACGATCGAGCTGTTCGGCAAGCTCGCCAAGGTACCGTACTGGACCTGCCTGGGCGCCGATGACAAGGATCCCGCGGTCGCCTCCGAGATCGTCGACTGGTGGGAGACGCTCGCCGCCGACCCGGCGACGCTCGTCGCCTACCTGCAGAACCAGATGCGCACGCGCGGGATCTACGAGGGGGACGTCAACGGGCGGGTCGACGACGCGCTGATGCAGTCGATCGGCATCTACCAGAAGGCGCTCGGCATGCCGGACAGCACCGAGCTCGATTTCGAATTCTTCCGCCGTTACCTATCGGCGAACCACGCCGAGGTGCAGAAGAAGGCGCAGGCGCTGTACGCGGCGCTGCCGCCGGCGGCGAAGGCGTCCCCGAAGCCGTCCGAGGCCGCGCCCCCGCAGCAGGCCGCGCCCGCCGCGCCCGCGGCGCCCGCGTCGCCCGGCCAGGCGGCCGCGGCGGCGGCCGCAGTGGGCGGCGCGCCGATGGTGCTCGTGCAGAGCAACCGCGGCGGTACATACGTGTACCGGCGGGGCGAGCCGTTCCAGGTGGAGGTGTTGATCGACCGCGACGGCTTCCTGTACTGCTACCTGCTCGACGAGAACCGGAAGGTGAACCAGTTCTTCCCGAACCCGGCGCAGGTCAACCCGGCGGTGCGCGGCGGCTCGAAGATGAACTTTCCGGGCAACCTGCCGTTCAGGTTCGTCGCCAACACCAAGGGAATGACCGAGTCGGTCGCCTGCTTCGGTTCGGCGATCGCGCTCGGGCAGCAGCCTCTCGCGAGCGTGGGGTCGGCGAGGGACGTCGACGATCTCGCGATGCAGTTCCGCCGGCTCGCTGGCCCCCGCGTCGGAGTTGGGAGGTACGATGTCAAGGTCCAGTAGGGCACGTGCCGCGATGGCGGCGCTGCTCGTCGCCACGCCGCTCGCGGTCCACGCGCAGGCCCCCGCGGTCCGGGTCGCGGGGCTGGAGAGCGCCTCCGAGCGTGACGCCGGCCGCACGCTCGCCGCGGCGGAGCCGGCCCCGTCGAAAGCCCGCCTCGAGGATGCAGCACCCCGCGGGAAGTCCCGCCAGGTGTTCAAGTGCTGGCAGTACGGCAAGCTGATCTACGAGGGGCCCGGCGGCCCGGTGGCGCTCGATCGGAGCCAGGCCGCGCTGCGCATCGGCGTGGGCACGACGGTGCAGCTCTACGACCTGAAGAGCGCAACCTGCATCCTCGAGCAGTCGGGGGGCTGACGTGATCGCGCGCCGCACGGTGCTCGAAGGGATCGCCGCTGCGGCGGCGCTCGCGGGGCTGCCGGCGCGCGCGAGTGTCGCGCCCGTCGAGCGGCGCCTCGACGGCGAATTCTCGGCGGTGCGCATCGAGCTGCCCGCCGACGTCGTGCTAAAGCCGGCCGCTTCGCCCTATGCGCGTGTCACGGCTGCGTCCGACGTCGAGCCGCTGGTCCGCATCGCGCGCCGTGGCGACGAACTCGTTGTCGACGCCGTCCGCTCGTTCCAGACCCGGGATCCGCTCCGCATCGAGATCGGCTACCGCCGGTTGCGCCGCGCCGAGGTCCGCGGAGCGGGCGACGTCGCGATCGACGGCCCGCGCGACGGCGCGCTGCAGCTGCGCGTCAGCGGCAGCGCGGACGTCTCGCTCGCCGGATTGAACCTTTCGGCGCTGCGCGTCGACATAGAAGGGAGCGCGACGGTCACCGCGGCCGGCGCCGCGACCGAGCAGACGATCGGCCTGAAAGGGTCGTCGACCTACGAAGCGAAGTCGCTGCGCAGCCGGACGGTGGTGGCCGAGGCGCATGGCTCGAGCGAGGCGACTGTGGACGTCGCGGAGCGGCTGGTGGCCAGGGTCGACGGGACGGCGAGCGTGCGCTACACGGGCCCGGCCCGCGTGGAGCGGCAGGTGGGCGGAACGGGAACGGTCGAGCGGATCTGAGCATCCGCAACGGAGGCGGCGATGCAGACGATGACGATGAACGGATGCGGTTTCTCGGGCGAACGGGCGCAGGGCATCGCCCTCGCGCTGTGCTTGGCGTTCGCGCCGGCCGTGCACGCTCAGGGCCAGTCGGACGTGACGATGCGCGACTCGGTGCAGGTCCAGGTCGGAGCGATGCAGAAGCAGAAGGCCGACGTCGGCAACGTGTCGGGCTCGGGGCAGTCGCAGGTGCGCACCGACCGGACGACGCAGGTGCAGGCCGGCGCGCTCAACAGCCAGTCGCTCGGTGCCGGCAACGTCGACGGCCGCGGCAGCTCCAAGGTCGACCTGCGCTCGGCGACCCAGGTGCAGGCCGGCGCGCTCAGCCGGCAGAAGGCGGAGATCGGCAACGCGTCGGGCGCGGGTCGCAGCGACGTGCGGGCCGGCGACACGACGCAGGTGCAGGCGGGCGCGCTCAACAACCAGACGCTCGGCCTCGGCAACGCGAGCGGCAACGGCCAGTCGAAGGTCCAGTCGGGCAGCGTCACGCAGGTGCAGGCCGGCGCGCTGAACACGCAGTCGCTCGACGCGGGCAACGCGAGCGGCAACAGCCGCTCGGACGTGAAGCTCGGCGGCGCGGTGCAGGTGCAGGCCGGCGCGTTGAACAGGCAGAAGGCCGAGATCGGCAACGCGTCGGGCAACGGCAGCTCGGACGTCAAGACCGGCACCGTCACGCAGGTGCAGGCCGGCGCGCTGAACGACCAGGGCGCGAAGATCGGCAACGCGAACGGCGGCCAGTCGAAGGTCGTCGCCGGGAACGTGACCCAGGTGCAGGCCGGCGCGCTGAACAGCCAGAAGACCGACATCGGCAACGCGAGCAACGGGGCGAAGAGCAACGTGCGCGTCGGCGGCGTCACGCAGGTGCAGGCGGGGTCCCTGAACTCGCAGAAGGTCGCGATCGGCAATGCCGCGAACGGCGGCTCGTCGAACGTCACCGCCGGGCAGATCACGCAGGTGCAGGCCGGTGCGCTGAACTCGCAGAAGCTCGAGATCGGCAACAGCAAGGGCGGCACCACCAACGTGCAGGTCGGCGGCGTCACCCAGATCCAGGGCGGCGCGCTCGGCGACCAGAAGATCCGCATCGGCAACAACTGAGGACGGCGCGTCCCCCCCTCACGATCCCGGAGTCCCAGCCATGAACCGTTCCCCGTCCGTGCACCGCCTCGCGCTGTCCTGTCTCGCCGCGCTGTGCCTCGGTGTCACGGCGAGCGCCTCCGCGCAGGTCACCTTCTTCGACAAGCCGCCGAGCCCCGATCAGCTGCGCGACGCGCTCAAGCGCGCGCCGGCGGCGAGCCCGGCGCCGGGCCAGCCGCGCAGCCGCGGCATCGTCTGGGACCAGCCGGGCGGACAGGCCGGCCAGCAGCAGCAGGCGGCGATCGCCGCGGAACCGCCGCGTGCCGGTGCCGCGCCGGCCGACGCCCCCGCGGGCGATCAGGGGCCCGCGGCCGCGTTCCCGATCAACTTCGACGTCGGCAGCGCGAAGGTGCTGCCGCAGTCGATGGGCTACATCGACGCGATCGCCTCGGTGATGGCGCGCGACCCGTCGATCAGGCTGGTGATCGAGGGCCACACCGACGTCACCGGCGCGTACCAGCGCAACATGATGCTGTCCTGGGAGCGCGCCTACTCGGTCTTCAAGCTGCTCGTCGAGCGCTACGGGATCGACCCCGCGCGGCTGCAGCCGATCGGGCGCGGGCCGCTCGAGCCGATGCCGGGCGTGGCGCCCAACGACGGCATGAACCGGCGCGTGCAGTTCCGCGTCGCGGGCTGACGCGACGCGCGAGCGCCGACCCCGACCCCCGACCGAACCGGCCGCGCCGTGGACACCGCCCCCGCCCGAGACGCCGTCGCGACGCACGGCCGCGTCGCGACCCTGGTCGCGCTCGCCGCCGCGGCGCTGCTGCTCGGCACCGCGGTCTACGTGCTCGACCGCGGCCCCGGATCCATCCGCGTCTGGCCCGCGTCGTGGACCGGTCTCGGTGTGCCTGGCGCCGCGTTCGGCGCGATCGGCGCCTGGCTGCCGAGCTTCGCGCACGCGTTCGCGTTCGCGGTGCCGACCGCGCTGCTGCTCGCGCCGCGCCGGCACGCGATCGCCGCGGGCTGCACGACCTGGGCCGCGATCGGCACGGCGTTCGAGCTCGGCCAGCACCCCTGGCTCGCCGCTCCGCTCGCAGACGCGCTGCGCGGGTCGCTCGCCGCGCTGCCGGGCGCCTCGCCGCTCGCCGCGTACTTCGCGCGCGGCACCTTCGATCCCGCGGACCTCGTCGCCACCGTCGCCGGTGCCGCCGCGGCCGCCGTCCTCCTCGTTGTCGTCGCGCATCGTCCGCGCGCCGGCGACGCCCGATCCGCATCGTCCGTCGCTCCGAGTCCGCCATGACACCGCTCGCCACGCCCGCCCCGTCCCGTCTGCGCTTCGCCGGCCTCCTCGCGCTGATCGCGGCCGGGTTCACGACCCTGGTCGCCACAGGGGGCGGCGGGGGCGGGGGCGGGGGCGGCAGCAGCAGCAGCGGCAGCAGCGGCACCGACGGCAGCGGCACGGCGGCGGTCGCGGGCGCCGCGTGCACGCTCGGCGTGGCGCCGGGCTTCACCGGCGACGTCGAGTGGGCCTCGAGCGACGGTACGCTCGGCACGGGCGCCGACGGCAAGGGCGGCGTCGCCATCGGGGTCGGCCTGTCCATCGGCGCGACGAAAGGCGCGCGCGTCGTCGTCCGCGGCCCCGACGGTGCGGTGCTCGGCAGCGCCGCGACCGGGCCCGACGGCCGCGCGACATTCACGTCCTGCGGCGTCGCCGGCCCGTTCCTGGTCGAGGTGTCCGGCCAGGCGGGCGCCACCTACTTCGACGAGTCGCGCGGCGCCGCGGGCGAGGACCTGCCGTTCGGCGAGGGCGAGCTGCTGCGCGCGTATGTGCCGGCGCTGGTCCGCAACGTCGGCGTGACACCGTACAGCGAGGCCGCGGCGCGCGCACTCGCCGGCGCGCCTTCGGCCGGTGCGGCGGCGCTGCCCGCGCCCGCCGCGATCACCGCCGCGAACGATCGCGTGCGCGCCGCGCTCGCGCCGCTCGCGCCCGAGGGCTTCGTCGACGACCCGACGCGGATGCCGGCGGTCGCCGGTGGGGGCGTGCTGCTGCCCGACTCGCCGGCCGGACGCTGGGCGCTGGTGCTCGGCGCGCTCGGCCGCCAGGCCACGATGTTCAACCCGACGCTCGCCGCACCCGCGCTCGCCGCGGCCCGCCAGCTCGCGCTCGACGCGGCCGACGGCGTCGTCGACGGCTTCGACGCGGCCGGCGCGCCGACCGCGGCCGCCGCGGCGCGCGCGTTCGAGCCCGCGCGGCTCGGGCCGGCGACCTTCGCCGCGCTGCCGGTCGTCGCGCGGCGACATGGCGAGCCGGCGCTGCTCGCGCGGCTGCCGGCAATCGTCGGACTCGGTGCGGTCGGCCTGCCGAACCCGCAGGGCGTCGCGGTCGCCACCGCGGTGCGGCTGCGCTCGAGCGGCGTGCTGTCGACGCTCGACGCGTCGGGCGCCGACGCGCGAGAGCTCGCGACCGAGGCGGCCGACCTGTCCTCGGCCTCGCAGCAGCCGGCGACCGCGCTCTTCGTCAAGGGCGGCGACGGCGCGGTCCGTGCGGTGGGCTTCGACGGTCCGTTCGGCCTGCTCGGCGCCGGCACGATCTCTGGGGCGACGAGCCCGGTCGACGTGGCCGCGCTGCGCGGCGCCGGCAGCATCGGCGTCGGCATCGAACACGCGATCGCGCGGATGCCCGACGGCTCGGTCGTCGGCTGGGGCGGCAACGCGCGCCGACAGCTCGCCGGCACGGCCGCGACGCGCGTGCCGCAGCCGATCGTCGAGGTGCGCGACGCGATCTCGGTCGCTGCGATCGCGGACCTGTCGCTCGCGGTGCTGCAGGACGGCACGGTGCTGTCGTGGGGCTCCGGCGCGGGCTCGCTCGGCACCGGCGCGACCGGCGCCTCGAGCAAGCAGCTGCCGAGCCCCGTGCTCGCCGCGGCCGACACGCCGCTGCGCGGCGCGATCGCGGTCGCCGCGTACGTCGGGACCTCGGGCACGCCCGACGCGACGCTCGCCGCGCTGCACCGCGACGGCAGCGTCTGGGCCTGGGGCGACAACGCGACCGGCGGCCTCGGCGCGGCCGGCCCGTCGCGCGGCTTCGCACAGCCGGTGCCCGGCCTCGCGCGGATCGCGCGCGTGGTCGCGTCGAACAACGGCTTCTTCGCGCTCGACCGGGACGGTGCGGTGTTCTTCTGGGGCCAGCCCGCGGCTGCTTCGGGCTCGCCCGCGGGCGTGGTCGCGCCGACCCGCCTCGAGGGCCTGCCGCCGGTCCGTGACATCTCGGGCGCGTTCCAGGGCCTGTACCAGGCGCGGATGCTCGGCGTCGACGGCCAGCGCTGGCGCGCCGACGGCGTCAACGCCGCGCAGGTCACCGAGCAGTCCGAGCTCGACGTGCGCGCGCCCGCGCCGGGCGTCACGACGATCGGCACCATTGCCGGCGACAACGTCATCAACGCCGCCGAGCGCGCGGCGGGCGTCGTCGTCTCGGGCACCGTGTCGCAGGCCAACCGGCCGGTGACCGTGCGCGCGGGCGGCGCGACGCGGACCGTCACGTCGAGCGGCACCGCGTGGCAGGCGAGCTTCCCGCAGGCCGAGCTGCCGGCTTCGGGCAGCGTCGAGTTCTCCGCGTCGTTCACGACGACCGCGGGCGCGATCAGCGGCGTCGCGACTCGGACCGTGCAGGTCGACACCGCCGGGCCGACCGCCGGGGTCACCGACGACCAGGGCGGCACCGCGACCGGGCCGATCACCTTCACCTTCACCTGGAACGAGCCGGTCACGGGCTTCACCGCGGGCGACGTCGCGGTCGATCCGCCGAACGCCGCGCGCGGCGCGTTCACGCAGGTGTCGTCGACCACCTACCGCTTCGTCGTCACGCCGCCGACCGGCGCGGTCGGCACCGTCACCGTCGGCGTGCCGGCGGGCGCCGTCGCCGATCTCGCGGGCAACGCGAACCCCGCGACCGGCAGCGGCACCCAGCCCTACGGCGACAACGTGCCCCCGCAACTGACGATCGAGCGCGACGCGGCGACGATGCCGAGCGCGGGCGCGAACACCTACCCGGTCCGCGAGGGGGTGCGCCACACCTTCAGGTTCACGTGGAGCGAGCCGGTGGTCGGGTTCTCCGCCGCGAGCATCGAGGTGCCGGTCGGCAACAAGGGCGCGCTGAACGCGATCGCCGGCCAGCCGAACGCGTACCGGATGGACGTCGACATGCCGTACGACAACCTCGCCACGAACGTCACCGTGCGCCGCAACGCGGTACGCGACACGGCCGGCAACGCGAATCCGGCCGACGTGACGCTGTCGGTCCCGGTCACCGGCTCGTACGTCGTCGACCTCGGCGGCGCCGGGATCGGCGTCGGCGGCGGTGCCGACGGCGGCGGCGCGTCGGGCGACGGTGGCAATCCGGGTAACCCGCCGCAGCCGTACACGGTGACCGCGACCGTGAGCGGCGGCAGCCTGCGGCTCGCGTGGCCGAGGCACGCGAGCGGCGTCGTCTATTACCAGGTGATCCGCAACTCGGGCACGCCGACGCGCACCGGCATGGTCCTGCGGCCGTGGGCCAATCCGATCCCGGCGGTGTACTCGACCTACCAGGTCGCGTTGCCGATCCCGACCTCGGGCACCGTCTACTACCGGATCCGCGCGTGCAACACGCAGCCGCCGGCCGAGGGCCAGCCGCCCCTGGTGCAGGGCTTCACCGGCTGCCGCGATTCGGGCGAGTTCATCGCGGGCGGCGCGCAGAGCGGCCAGGCGACGAACTTCTGCGGGGGGGTCCGCGCGCAGAACGACGTCTATCCGGACTTCGTGATCGCGGACTTCCCGAACGCGCCGTACGGGCTGACGCCCGCGCAGTGCGCGACACAGTTCTGACCCGGACGCGGCGCGGCGGAGCCGAGGACAACGGGACGACGGAGCGCGCACGATGCACCGACGCACGCTCCTCGCCCTCCTCTCGGCCGTCGTCGCGGCGGCCGCGCTCGCCGCCGCGCTGCCCGCGCGCGCGGCGGTATGGCTGCAGATCGAGTCGCGCTCGCACTCCGCGCCGATCATGCGGCTCGCGGTCGACACGGCGCGCGACCTCGTCGTCACCGCGTCCGACGACAAGACCGCGCGCGTCTGGCGCCTGTCCGACGGCGAGCCGCTCGCGGTGCTGCGCCCGCCGGTCGGGCCGGGCCGCATCGGGCGCGTGTTCGGCGCCGCGATCCATCCGACGCAGGACCTCGTCGCGATCGCCGGCACCGGCAGCGCCGCGCAGCCGCCGGGGCCGTCGATCTGGCTGTTCGAGGCGAGCACCGGCCGCTTCGTGCGGCGCTTCGACGCGCGCGGCGATCACGTGCGGCGGCTCGCGTGGGCGGCGGACGGCCGGATGCTCGTCGCCTGCTACGCCGAGCCCGGGGCGATCCGCGCGTTCGACGCCGACGGCACGCTGCGCTTCGAGGAGACCCTCGGCGGCGACTGCCTCGCGATGTCCTCGCTCGGCGAGCGCGTCGTCGCCGCGACGCGCGACGCGGCCGCGCACACCTTCCGCATCGACGGCGTGGCGATGGCCCGCACCGGCCGCTTCGGGCTCGAGGCCGACCCGCTGTCGGCGCAGTTCTCGCCCGACGGCGCGCGGATCGCGATCGGCTACTTCACGCCCGGCGCCGGCGCGACGATCCACCGCGCCGATGGCGGCGAGCGGCTCGCGCGACTCGCGACGCCGCGCGACGTGCGCTCGCCCGGCGCGAGCGACCCGATCTCCAGGACGCAGGCGGTCGCGTGGTCGCACGACGGACGCGTGCTCGTCACCGGCGGCGTGCTCGACGTGCCCGGCCGTACCGAGGGCTTCGTGCGCCGCTTCGACGCGGCGAGCGGACGCGTGCTCGCCGACCTCGCGGTCTCGGAGGACACCGTGACCGACCTCGTGGCGTTGCCGCCGCGCGCCGGGCTCGGCGACGACGCGGTCGCGTGGGTGAGCTTCGCCGGCGATTGGGGTGTGTCGGCCGGCACCACCTCGGCGGTGCGAGCCGCGTCGCGCGTCGAGTTCCTGATCCGGCGCGGCGCGCAGGAGCTGCTCGCGACGCCCGATGCGCGCGTCGTGCGCTGGCGGCGCGGCACGGGGCGCGAGCTCGTCGCGTTCGAGCTCGCCGGCCGGCGCGTGTCGGCCGCGGAGCCCGCCGGCGCGCGCGGCGCGACGACGCGGCGCGGCCTCCTCGACCAGGCGCAGAACTACGAGAACAACACGCAGCCGTCCGTGCGCAACCAGCGTGTGCGGCTGGAGACCGGCGAGGTCTCGCGCGCGCTCACCTACGTCGGCGACGAGGGCCACGTCGCGATCGCGACCGACCTCGGACTGCGCCGCCTCGACCGCTCGCTGAACGTCGTGTGGGACGTGCGCACCGCGACCGAGGTCCGCGCGGTCGTCGCGAGCGAGGACGGGCGGATGCTGGTGACGACGATGTCCGACGGCACCGTGCGCTGGTGGCGCGCGGCCGACGGCGCACTGCTGCTCACGCTGCTCGCGACGCGCGAGGGATGGGTGCTGTGGTCGCCCACCGGGCACTTCGATGCGAGCCACGGCGCCGAGGCGCTGATCGGCTGGCTGGTCGACCGCGACGACGTGCCGGTGCCCGACCACTTCGGCGTCGGCCGGTTTCGCGAGCGCTTCCATCGGCCCGACGTGATCGACCGCGTTCTCGACGCGCTCGATACGGCCGAGGCAGTCCGGCGCGCCGACGCGGAGATCGGCGGCAACCCCGGGGCGGTCGCGTCGGTGTATCGGCCGGCCGTGCCGCTGCGGCCGGCCGGGGCCGCCGTCGCCGCCGGCCCCGCGCCAGCGGCACCCGTCGATCAGATCCGCCCCACCGAGGCGCTCGCGCTGCCCCCGGTGCTCGCGCCGCTCGAGCCGCTGCGGATCGCGCCGACCGACCAGCCGCGCACCTTCCGCTTCACGATGCGCACCGACGCGCCGCGCGACGCGGTCCGCGTCGAGGTCCGCGTCGACGGCCGCCTCGTCGACGCGCAGCGCGTCGCGCTGCCCGCGCGCCTGGACGGCGCGAACGCGGGCGAGGTCGTCGTGCCGATGGAGGCAGGCATGCGGACCGTGCAGCTCGTCGCTCGCACCGGTGCGCTCGCGTCCGAGCCGTTGCGATTCCGGGTCGACGGCGATCGCATCCGCACGATCGAGCCCGCGAAGCCGAGCGGCACGCTGTACGTGCTCGCGATCGGCGTCGGCAAGTATCGCGACCCGAAGTTCGCGCTGCAGCTGCCCGCGAAGGACGCGCGCGACTTCGTCGCCGCGATGCAGCGCCAGCGCACCTCGCTCTACCGCGAGGTCGTGCCGAAGGTCCTCGTGGACGCCGACGCGAGCCGCGAGGGCGTGCTGGCAGGCCTCGCGTGGCTTCGCGAGCAGGTCAAGGCGGACGACGTCGGCATGGTCTTCCTCGCGGGCCACGGCGTGAACGACCGCGCGGGCCGCTACCACTTCCTGCCCGCGGACTTCGACGTGCGCCGGCTCGAACAGACCGCGGTCCGCGGCGACGCGTTCGCCGAGACCCTCGCGTCGCTGCGAGGCCGCGCGATGATGTTCATGGACACCTGCTACGCGGGGTCGGTGGCCGACGCGCTCGCGAACGCGTCGCGCGACACCGCGCGCTTCGCCAACGGGCTGACGGCGCCGGAGAACGCGGTCATCGTGTTCGCCTCGAGCACCGGGCGCCAGGAGTCCTTCGAGCTCGACGCCTGGGGCAACGGCGCGTTCACGAAGGTCGCCGTCGAGGGCCTGACCGGCGGCGCGAAGCTCACCGCGTTCGACGTGGTGACGATGCGCAGCCTGAGCCCGTTCCTGACCGACGGCGTGTCGAAGCTCACCGACGGGAAGCAGACGCCGGTCGCGGTGATCCCCGACGTGATGCCGGACCGGATCCTGTCGGCGCTGCGGGCACTGCAGGGGGCGGCGAACTGAGCGGCGATCGGCGGGTCCGGCGGCGCGCCCCCGGGTGCGCGCGATGCGCGCTTCACCCGGGGGCGAACGCCTCGTCCAGCGCCCTGCGCCACGCCGCCTTCCTCGCCTCGTCCGCGAAGCTCGCCTCGAACGAGTTCGCCGCGAGCCGATGGGCCTCGGCGCGGCCCATCGACGGGAACGCGGCGAACAGCGCCTCGTAGTTCGCGTTCACGTAGCCGCCGAAGTAGGCCGGGTCGTCGGAGTTGACCGTCACGCACAGCCCCGCGGCGAGCAGCGTCGGCAGCGCGTGTCGCGACATGTCGTCATAGACCTGCAGCTTCACGTTCGACAGCGGGCACACGGTCAGCGGCACGCGCGCGTCGGCGAGCCGGCGCACGAGCGCCGGATCCTCGATCGCTCGCACGCCGTGGTCGATCCGCTCGACCTCGAGCACGTCGAGCGCGCTCGCGACGTACGCGGGCGGCCCTTCCTCGCCCGCGTGCGCGACGCGCCGCAGGCCGAGCGCGCCCGCGCGCGCGAACACCCGCGCGAACTTCTCCGGCGGATGGCCGCGCTCCGACGAGTCGAGCCCGACGCCGACGAAGCGCTCGCGCCACGGCAGCGCGGCCTCGAGCGTCGCCATCGCCTCGTCCTCCGACAGGTGCCGCAGGAAGCACAGGATCAGCTCGCTCGAGACGCCGAGCGTGCGCGCCGCCTCCTCGCGCGCGCGCCACAGCCCGTCGATCACGGTGCCCATCGGCACGCCGCGCGCGGTGTGCGTCTGCGGGTCGAAGAAGAGCTCGGCGTGCACGACGTGGTCGGCCGCGGCGCGGCGGTAGTAGGCCATCGCCATCGCGTGGAAGTCGTCGGCGGTGCGCAGCACCGAGGCGCCCGCGTAGTAGACGTCGAGGAAGCTCTGCAGGTCGGTGAACGCGTAGGCCGCGCGCAGCGTCTCGACGCTCGGCCAGGCGAGCGGCACGCCGTTGCGCGCCGCCAGCTCGAAGATCAGCTCCGGCTCGAGCGTGCCCTCGATGTGCACGTGCAGCTCGGCCTTCGGCATCGTGCGCAGCAGGTTCGTGAGGGCGGGATCGGGGAAGGAGGTCATCGCGCACTCCGGTCGGACGGCGCATTGTCGCCGACGCCGCCCCGCCGCGCGCGCCTCAGGTCCCGATGCGCACCGGCTCGAGCAGTCCCGCGAGCACGGCGCAGACGCTGTGCGCGGTGATGGCGCTGCTGCGCGGGTTGGACGCGCTCGGCAGGTTCTCGATCGACATCCTGATGCGCGTCGAGTCGGACTCGATCTCGATCTCGTGGACATTGCGCGCGAGCGCCGGGTCGCTCCAGATCTCGACCTCGGTGCGCTCGCCACCGAGGCCGGCGAGGCTCAGCGTGGCCGCCACGTTCACGTTGCGCGGGAACGCGCGGCACGCGTCCAGCGCGTTGCCCGCGAACAGGCGCACCGGCCCGTCGGCCGACGCGTCGAGCCCGCCCGGCGGCTTGCGCGTGCGCAGCCGGACCGCGCGCAGCTCCCCGATCGCCGCCGCGCGCAGCGCGTCGAGGCCTGCCACCGCGCCCGACGGCACGACCACTCGCGTGCCGGCCCGGCGGGCCCGCTCGAGCAGCGCGGGGCGCTCGAGCAGCACCGCGACGCTGACCGGCACGATCACCCGGTCGCGGTCGATGCAGTGCTCCAGCAGCACGGCCGCCGCCTCGGGGGCGAGGCATTCCACGATCACGTCGCACGCGTCGGCGAGCGTCTCGAGCGGGACCGCGCGGGCCTGCGGGTGGCCGAGCGCGGCCAGGCGCGCTGCGACCGAGGCCGGATCGCGTCCGGCGGCAGCCGCGAGCCGCAGCCCCGGCGGCGCTGCGTCGGCGAGCCAGCGCGCGACCGCCGAGCCGATGCCGCCGAGCCCCGCGATGCCGACCGCGAGCGGCGTGCGCTCACGCATAGTTGAGGACCAGGTGCCGGATCTCGGACATGTCCTCCATCGCGTAGCGCGTGCCCTCGCGGCCGAGCCCCGACTCCTTCCAGCCTCCGAAGGGCATGCTGTCGATCCGGTAGATCGGCACGTCGTTGACCATCAGCCCGCCGACCTCCCAGTCCTCGATCGCGCGGAACGCGCGGCGCAGATCCTGCGTGAAGAGCCCGCCCTGCAGACCGTAGCGCGAATCGGCCGCGCGCGACACCGCCTCCTCGAAGGTGTCGTACGGATTCACCGTCAGCACCGGGCCGAAGATCTCCTCGTCCTCGACCTTCATGCCCGGGCGTGTGCCGGCGAGCACCGTCGGCTGCACCACCGCACGCTCGCGCCGCCCGCCGCACAGCACCGTCGCGCCCTGCGCGACCGCCTCGTCGACCCACGACTGGATCCGGACGGCGGCACCCTCGTCGATCACCGGGCCGACGTCGATGCCCTCCTGCAGCGGGTCGCCGACGCGGCAGGCGCGGACCTTCTCGAGCAGCAGCGACACGAACCGGTCGTGCACCGCGCGCTGCACGAGGATGCGCTGCACCCCGATGCAGTACTGCCCGCCGTAGACGACGCCGCCCCGGACGCAGCGCGCCGCCGCGTAGTCGAGGTCGGCGTCCTCGGCGACGATCACCGCGCCGTTGCCGCCGAGCTCGAGCGCGACCTTCTTGCGACCCGCGATGCTCTTGATGTGCCAGCCGACCTTCGCGCTGCCGGTGAAGCTCACCATCGCGAAGCGCTCGTCGCGCACCATCGACTCGGCGACCGGCACCGGGCAGTGGCAGACTTCGAGTGCGCCCTCGGGCAGCCCCGCCTCGGCGAACACCTGCTGCAGCAGGCGCGAGGTGAGCGGCGTCTGCGGCGCGGGCTTGAGCACCACCGCGTTGCCGACCGCGAGCGCGGGCGCCACCTTGTGCAGCACCAGATTCAGCGGGAAGTTGAACGGCGCGATCGCGAGCACCACACCGACGGGGAAGCGCCGCGCGATGCCGATCCGCCGGCGGATCCGCGCGAGCGCCTCCGGGTCGAGCGCGTCGAGCGACAGCGGCTGGCCGGCCGCGTCGGTGGTCTGGTACTCGAATACCGCCGCGTCGACGTCGAGGGGCACTTCTTCGCCGCCGAAGCGGCGCGCCTCGGCGGCCGCGTTGTTCAGGTTGAACACCGCGCGCGAGACCTCTCCGCGCGCGTCGTACAGTGGCTTGCCGGCCTCGCGGGCGATCAGCGTCGCGAACTCGTCCCGGCGTGCCTTCACCAGCGCGGCCGCCCGCGCGAGGATGTCCGCGCGCACGAAGCGCGGCAGCGTACGCATCGTCCGGTAGGCGCGCTGCGCGCGCTCGATGGCGCGCTCGACGTCGGCCTGTCCGCACACCGGCATCTCGCCGACCACGGTGCCGTCGTAGGGGGAGCGGATGGGTTCGGTCTGCACGGTCGGTCTCCGGTCGGGGCGTTCGGTGAGCGCCATTCGACACGCCGTGCCCGGCGAGGGGAAGACGCCGCCTGCGAACGGGGTGTTGCCGCGATCAGAACGCCGCCGCCGGCCCGCGTCTCAGTAGACCAGCGAGTCCGGACCGCGCCGGGCCGCCTGTGCGAGCACCGTGACGAAGCGGCGCGCCGCGTGCGACAGGTCGTGGCCGCGCGCGGTCAGCACGTCGATCGAGGCGCGCGCGAACGCGGTGCCCTGCAGCGGCATCGCCGAGAGCGTGCCGGCCGCCGCCTCGCGCCGGAACGTCAGCTCCGGCATGAACGAGACGAGCTCGGTGGCGGCCACGACGTTCCTGATCAGCTGCAGCGAGTTGGCCTCCAGCGCGATCCTCAGCCGGATCCGCGCGGCCGCGGCCGCCTGGTCGACCAGGCGGCGGATGCCGAAGCTGCGGTCGGGCAGGGCCGCCGCCACCCCGTCGAGCTGGCGCATCGTCGGCGGTTCGCCGGCGAGCAGCGCGTGGCCGGGTGCGCCGATCAGCTGCAGCGGCTGCGGCATGCGCGCCCGCAGCATCAGGTCGTCGCGAGACGGCGAGTTGAACGCCAGCGCGACGTCGACCTCGTGCGCGAGCAGCCGCTCGGCGACCTCTGCCGACCCGAGGATCGATACCCTGAACTCGATGCCCGGGTGCGTGCGGGAGAACCGCTCGAGCACGCGCGGCAGGAAGTCGTGGGCGGTCGCCTCGACGACCGCGAGCCGCACCGTGCCGCGCCGCAGCTCGCTCAGGTCGTCGAGCCGCCGGCGCAGCGTGGCGAGGCGTCGCTCGCCGTCGTCCACGTACTCGACGAGCAGCCGGCCCGCCTCGGTCAGCGCCATGCCGCGCGCCGAGCGCTCGAAGAGCGTCGTGCCCAGCTGCGACTCGAGCTGGGCGATCTGGCGGCTGATCGCGCTGGGGGCGACGTCGAAGACGTCCGAGGCGTGGCGCAGCGAGCCGCTGCGGGCGACCTCGCCGAAGTAGCGCAGGGAGGGCGGATGCATGGCGGGTGGACGGTACGTCGGCAGGTGTGTTCGTGGAATTAGAACACTGCCATCGAATCCGTGCGATGCCACCGGGCCGGTCGCGCGGCTAGACTGAGGACCCGTCCCCCATTTCCCGGCGAGCCCCGCCCGCCACCGCACGGAGATCCGCATGACCGGCCATCGCCCGAGCTCCCCGCGTTCGACCCCGTCCCCGCTGCGGCGCGCGCTGCTCGCAGCCGCCGCGTCCGTGCCGCTGATGGTGCCGGGCATCGCACCGGCGCAGGAGACGATCCGCTTCGGTGCGCCGCTGCCGATCACCGGCCCGCTCGCGCCCGAGGCGGTGAAGCAGCAACAGGGCTACGACCTGTGGGCCGATACGGTCAACAAGGCGGGCGGCATCAGCGTCGGCGGCAGGAAGATGAAGGTGGAGATCGTCTACACCGACTACCAGTCGAACACGCCCCGCGCGGTGCAGGCGACCGAGCGGCTGATCACGCAGGACAAGGTCAACTTCCTGTTCTCGCCCTTCGGCTCGGGTGCGGCCAAGGCCGCCAGCACGGTGTCCGAGAAGTACCAGGTGCCCACGATCGCCGCGACCGCGTCCTCGGCGCAGGTCTACGACCAGGGTTACAAGTACCTGTTCGGCACCTTCACGCCGAACGAGACGCTGACCGAGCCGCTGTCGGACATCGTTCGCCAGAAGGCGCCGGGCGTGCAGCGCGTCGCGATCCTCGCCCGCAACGACCTGTTCCCGCTCGCGATCGCGCAGGAGATGGAGAAGTCGGCGAAGGCGCGCGGCATGAACGTCGTGGTGTTCGAGAAGTACGCGATCAACACGATGGACCACTCGGCCGCGGTCGCGCAGATCAAGTCGGTCAACCCGCACTGGATCTTCGCGACGGGCTACATCAACGACCTGGTCCTGATCAAGAAGCAGATGGCCGACCAGAAGATCGAGGCGCCGGTCGTCACGATGATCGCCGGCCCCGCCTACAAGGAGTTCGTGGACGCGACCGGCAAGGGCGCAGAGAACGTCAGCAGCGCCGCGTGGTGGCACCCGGCGGCCCGCTACAAGGGCACGGACGTCTTCGGCACCAGCGAGAACTACGCGAAGCTCTTCCGCGAGAAGTACAAGGAGGATCCCGACTACGGCCACGCGTCGGCCTCGGTGTCGGGCGCGCTGTTCCAGATGGCGATCGAGAAGGCCGGCACGCTCGACCGCCAGAAGGTCCGCGACGCGCTCGCCGCGCTCAACGTGCAGACCTTCTGGGGGCCGGTCAAGTTCGGCCCCACCGGCCAGATCAACTCGCTCGAGCCGCCGGTCTTCCAGATCCAGGGCGGGCGCACGGTGGTGGTCCATCCGGCGCCGATCAAGCAGGGCGAGTTCAGGCTCGGCGTGAAGTAGTCCCCGCCCCGCCCGCCGCCGACCCGATGTACACGCTCCAGATCCTCGTCAACGGTCTCGTGCTCGGTGCCCTCTATGCGTGCATCGCGGCGGGCTTCTCGCTGGTCTGGGGCGTGCTGAACGTGATCAACCTGATGCACGGCTCGTTCATCGTCCTTGGGTCGTACCTCGCCTGGGCCGCCTACAACGGGTTCGGCGTCGCGCCCTGGATCACGCTCGCCGTCGCGGCGCCGCTGTTCTGGGGACTCGGCTGGGCGATGCAGCGCGGCATCCTGAACCGGGTGATCGCCGCACCCGTGCTGGTCACGCTGACGCTGACCTTCGGGCTCGACCTGATGCTGAACAACGCGATGCTGGTCGCCTTCAAGGCCGACTACCGCAAGCTGATCCTCGATCCGCCGCTGGGCGCGGTGGAGCTCGGCGCGGTGGTCGTGCCGGTCGACCGGCTCATCGCGACCGCGTTCGCGCTGGTGCTGACCGCGGTGCTCTACGTGATCCTGCGCAAGTCGCGGATCGGTCGCGCGATCGTCGCGGTACGCCTCGATCGCGATGCCGCGACACTGATGGGCGTGCACGTGAAGTCGATCTACGCGGCGGCCTTCGGGTTCGGCGCGGCGATGGCCGGCTGCGCGGGCGTGCTTCTCGCGCTGATCTTCCCGATCTCGCCGCTGTCGTCGGGCGCCTACCTCGGCAAGGCCTTCGTCGTGTGCGTGCTCGGCGGTCTCGGCAGCGTGCCCGGCGCCGTGCTCGGCGGCCTCGTGCTGGGCTTGGTCGAGAGCTTCGGCGCGATGGCCTTCGGGCCCGAGCATGCGGTCACGCTGTCGTTCGGCCTGCTGATCCTGTTCCTGGTGTTCCGGCCGCAGGGCCTGATCGGCAAGCGGGGGTTCGAGTGAACCGCTGGCGCGACGGCGTGCTCGTGGCCGCGGTGCTGCTGCTGGCGGCGGCGCCCTGGCTCGGCGGCGCCTACGCGCTGCGGCTCGGGACCTTCGCCTGCATGTACGCGGTGATGGCCGTGTCCTGGAACGTCATCGGCGGGCTCGCCGGCTACCCCTCGTTCGCGACCGCCGCGTTCTTCGGGCTGGGCGCGTACACCGGCGGCGTGCTGCTCTCGAAGGGAGGCGGGCTGATCGCGGCGCTGCTGCTGTCGGGCGGTGTGGCGTTCGCCGGCGCGATGGTGCTCGGTGCGGTGCTGCTTCGGCTCAAGGGCCACTACTTCGCCGTCGCGAGCCTCGCGGTCGCCGAGGTGCTGCGCGAGATCGCGAACACCTCCACCGACCTCACCGGTGGCGGCATGGGCCTGAACATCCCGCTTGCGACGCTCGGCGGCGCCGGGCCCGAGGCCGAGGCCCGCTTCTTCTTCCTCGCGATGTGGGCGCTGCTGATGGTCACGCTCGCGGTGGTCATCGCGGTCGAGCGTTCGCGTCTCGGCTTCGGGCTGGTCTGCATCCGCCAGAACGAGGCGGCCGCGGACATGATCGGCGTGAACACGACCCTCTACAAGAGCCTCGCGTTCGCACTGTCGGGCGTGTTCGTCGCGATGGCCGGCGCGCTCTACGCGGGGTGGGTCCACTACATCGAGCCGCCCGACGTGTTCGACGTGCTGTACTCGGTCAAGCCCATCGTGATGGCGCTGCTGGGCGGCCTGGGCTCCACGACCGGCGCCGTGCTCGGTGCGTTCCTGTTCCTCGGGATCGAGGAGACCGTCTGGCGCAACTCGCTCCAGATCCACAGCGGCCTGCTCGGCCTGCTCGTCGTGGTGCTGCTGCTGTTCCTGCCGCACGGCATCGTGTCGCTCGCCCCGCTCGCGAAGCGGCTCGGGGTGCGCCGTGCCTGACGCGCTGCTGCGCCTCGAGTCGGTGTCGCGCCGCTTCGGAGGGCTGCAGGCGCTGCAGGACGTCTCGCTCGAGGTCGGGCGCGGCGAGGTACTCGGGCTGATCGGACCGAACGGCGCCGGCAAGACGACGCTGGTCAACGTGATCTGCGGCGTGCACCGCGCGAGCGCCGGGCGGGTGTTCTTCGAGGGTCGCGACATCACCGCGCTGAAGCCGTACCGGACCGCGCGCTCGGGTCTGGCCCGCACGTTCCAGATCGTGCAGCCGTTCCCCGAACTGTCGGTGATCGACAACGTCGCGGCCGCGGCCGGGTTCTCGCGCGGGCTGGGGCTGCGCGAGGCGCGGCGCGCGGCGCTCGAGCAGCTCGAGTTCGTCTCGCTCGCCGACCTGGCCGCGCGACCCGCCGCGAGCCTGACGCTTGCGATGCGCAAGCGACTCGAGCTCGCCAAGGCGCTCGCGATGCAGCCGCGGCTGCTGTTCCTCGACGAGGTCAACGCCGGCCTGAACTCGGCCGAGGTCGAGCAGGCGATGGCGCTGATCCGCCGGATCTCGGGCTCCGGCATCACCATCGTGCTGATCGAGCACCTGATGAAGGTGGTCATGTCGGTGTGCTCGCGCATCGTCGTGCTGCAGCAGGGCGCGCTGATCGCCGAGGGCCCGCCGGCCGGGATCGTCGCGGACCCGCGCGTCGTGGAGGCCTACCTGGGCAAGAAGTACGCGCAGGCCGCGCGGAGCCCCGCATGAACGGGCCGGTCGCGGCGGCGCCCGACGACGGCCGAGGCGGGCCTGCCGAGCTGATGCGCATCGAGGGCCTGCAGTCCGGCTACGGCGAGGTCACCGTGCTGTGGGGCGTCGACCTGTCGATCCGCCAGGGTGACGTGACCGCGCTGATCGGCTCGAACGGCGCGGGCAAGTCGACGCTGATGCGTACCGTCTCCGGGCTGGTCCGCGCGCGCGCGGGGCGCATCCTGTGGCGCGGCGAGCCGATCGAGCGCAGCGACCCCGCGCAGGTGCTCGGGCGCGGCATCGCGCACGTGCCCGAGGGCCGGCGGCTGTTCGGCGCGATGCCCGTCGAAGACAACCTGATCATGGGCGCGTACCTGCGACGCGCGTCGCGCGCCGAGCTCGCGCGCGACCTCGATCGCGTCTACACGCTGTTCCCCCGGCTCGCCGAGCGGCGTACGCAGGCGGCCGGCACGATGTCGGGCGGGGAGCAGCAGATGTGCGCGATCGGCCGCGGGCTGATGAGCGCGCCGACGCTGCTGATGATCGACGAGCTGTCGCTCGGGCTGTCGCCACTGCTGGTCGAGCAGCTGGTCGAGGCGCTCGGCGCACTCAATCGCGAGGGCCTGACGATCCTCGTCGTCGAGCAGGACGTGATGACTGCGCTCGAGGTGTCGCGCACCGCCTACGTGATGGACACCGGCCGCATCGTCCGGCACGGCCCGAGCCGCGAGCTGCTCGACGACCCCGCGGTGCGCCGTGCCTACCTCGGCGCGCTCGCCGACGACTGAGCCCGCGCCTGCCCGACTCCAGGAGACCTCCATGAGCACCCGTCCGTTCGCCCCCGGCGGCTATCGATTCATCCCCGCGGTCTCGCAGTACTCGGGCGGCGTCGCCGCCGAGCACGGCCATCGCATCGAGCGCGTGCGCTTCGACCGAGTCGTGCCGCTGCGAGAAGGCTTCGCCGCGATCGAGCGTCACCTCGCCTCGATCGGCCGCCCGGTGAGCGCGTTCTGCGCGTGCGAGTTGCGCTCGCCGGCCCCCTTCACCGAGGAAGGGTTCCGCGCGTTCAACGCGATCTACATCGAGACGCTGAAGCGCTGGGGCCTGATGGACGGGGAGATCAATCCGGTCGCCCGCAGCAACGTGTGCCCGGAGATCGACCCCCCGTCCGAACCCGGGTTCTTCGCGTTCGCCTACACCGTGCCGGACGCGCACGCGGCGCCGTCGTGGATCGTCGCCGGCAGCGGCGAGTCGGTCGAGGGCAAGGGCGACTACCGCGACAACATGGTCGCCCGCGGGGACACCTCGCCCGCGGGGCTGCGCGCCAAGGCGCGCTTCGTGCTCGACGAGATGGAGCGCCGGATGGGCGCGCTCGGTGCCGACTGGTCGGTCGCCACCGGCGTCCAGGTCTACACGATCCACGACTTCCACCCGCTGGTGGCCGACGAGCTGGCGCGCCGCGGCGCGATGCGCGGCGGACTGACCTGGCACTTCAATCGGCCGCCGGTGCGCGAGCTCGAGTACGAGATGGACTGCCGCGGCGTGCCGGCGGAGCGCACGATCTCAGCCTGAGCGGGCGCTTCCGGCCGCCAGCGCGCGGACCGCGGCCGCGATCCGGTCCTCGAGCCGCGCCGCGTCGGCGATGACCCCGCCCAGCGTGAAGAACGGGTGCAGCATGCCGGCGAACACCTCGTGCTCGACCGGCACGCCGGCCCGCGCGAGCTTCGCCGCGTAGGCCGCGTTCTCGTCGACCAGCGGGTCGAACTCGGCCGACAGCACGAGCGCCGGCGCGAGCCCGCGGACGTCGGCGCGGTGCATCGGCGAGGCGCGCGGGTCCGCACGGTCGGCCTCCGAGGGCGCGTACTGCGCGTAGAACATCCGCACCGCGGCGGTCGTCAGCATGTAGCCCGCGCCGTTGCGCGTGAACGAGGGCCAGTCGCCGGTCATGTCGGTGCACGGATAGATCAGCACCTGCAGCGCGAGCGGACGGCGCGGGTCGTCGAGGCACTGCTGCGCGACCACCGCGGCGAGGTTGCCGCCCGCGCTGTCGCCGCAGACGACGATCCGCTCGCGCGAGGCGCCGAGCTCGGCCGCGTGGTCCGAGCACCAGGCGAACGCGTCCCACGCGTCGTCGACCGCGGCCGGGAAGCGGTGCTCGGGCGCGAGCCGGTAGTCGACCGAGACCACCACGCAGCCGGCCTTCGCGGCGAGCCGGCGGCACGGCGTGTCGTAGCTGCGCAGGCTGGCGAGCATGAAGCCGCCGCCGTGGAAGAACACCATCAGCGGCGCGTCCGGCGTCTGATCGAGCGGCCGGTAGATGCGGACCGCGATCGGGCCGCCCCGGCCCGGGATCGCGGTCTCCTCGACCGAGGCGACCGGCAGCGGCGCGGGGAGCAGCGGCATGCGCTGCGCCTCGTAGACCTCACGCAGCCGCGGCGGCGGCAGGCCCGCGGGCAGGTCACCGGTGCGGCGGATGGCTTCGGCGGCGTCGGGGTGCAGGGGCATGGGTGCGGGGGTCGGTGACGGGTGTCCCCCGAGTCTGAGGTCCGCCCCGCGGGCCGCGCAAGCGGCCGACGCGCCGGGGCGCGGCGCCGTGCCTCCCGGGCCCGGGCCGGCGTCAGTCCGGCAGCACGAGCGGCGGCGGCGCGAGCCACGCCTCCCACGGCTGCGTGCCGTCGCCGTCCCAGCGCGCGAGGTGCTCGACCAGGGCCGCGACCCGCGCGGCGACGCGCGACGGCGCCACGTCGCCCGGGCGCTCGGGCCGCATCGTCAGCGCACCGTCCTCGCCGGTGCGCAGCGGACCGATCGGCGGCGGATCGGGCGGCGGCTCGATGCGGATCCGACCGTCGGCCGCGTCGAGCGCGATGCGCGCGACCTGCGGCAGCAGCGGCTCGAGCGGCCAGCCGTCGCGGCTGCCGCGGGCCTTCGTGCGGCCGTTCGCGTGGACGACGGTGGCGACGTGCTCCCACGACAGGCAGGGGCGATGCTGGCTCGTCCGGGGAAGCTCGAAGATCATGCCGCCGACGGCGCCGCTCGTTCGCTTGGCCGTGCCGAACGCCGCGCAGCGCGATTCCAGCCGGATCTCGACGATCCGCGCGGCGCCCATCGCGGCCTCGGTGCGCGGTGCGATCCACGCCTCGATGCTGGCCGCATCGCGGTCCGTGCGCGGCAGCGTGCCGGGCCCGGCGGCCGCGGCGCGGGCGATCAGCGCGGCGCCGAACGCGTCGCGCGCGGCCACCTCGTCGCGCCGCGCGGCGTCGCGCCCGGCCTGTTGCGCGTCCCATTCGGCACGTCGCGCCGCCGCCTCGCGCGCGTCGGCCTCGCTCGCCTGTGCGAGCCGCGTGCGTGTCGCGGTCTCGAACGCGATCGCGGCCGCATCCACGCAGCCGGCACGCGCCTCGAGCCAGCGCGCCGGCACCGCACGCCGGCGCGCCACCACGTCGCCGCCGACCGGCTGCGACACGGTGCCCGAGACGCGGTCCACGCGGACCGGGCAGCGTGCGACCAGCGAGACCGTCGCGCGCAGCGGCTCGCCCGGGCCCGGCGCGAGCACGCCACCGAAGGCCGACTCGAAGCCGCCGCGCCCGATCGCGACCTCGCGGCGCTCGCCCGGCGCGATCGTGGCGTCGATGCCCGATCGCCCGAGCCCCTCGATCACCGTGGCGCCGCGCGACACGGCGCGCGACCGAGCGTGCGCGTCGCAGGCCGCCGCGGCGCCGTCGCATTCGACGCCGCCGGCGTGCTCGGCGAGGCCCGCCCGGCGCACGTCGACGCCCTCGATCACCGCGACCTGCCAGGCATCGACCCGCTGCGCGTGCGCGGAGCCCGCCACCGGCTCGATGCGGTACAGGCTGAGGCGCGCATCGCCGCGGTCGACACGCTCGACGTCCTCGCGGGCGCCGCAGGCGGCCAGCGCCACGCACAGCAGCGCCGTCGCGAGCGTCCGACCGGACGGCGGCGGGGCGTGGGGCGGCTCCATGCGGGCGATTCTCGCGATCCGGGGCCGCGTCCGGCGCTCGCATCGCCCGGGCGGCCGATCGTCTCGGATCGGCGGTGGCGCGGTGCGCGCGCCCGCCCCGGACCGGCCGATGCGCGTGCCGCGTCGCCCCGGGGTGCACGCGGCACCCGACCCGCGGCTCAGCCCGCGCCCGTCCGCCGCGCGAGCGCCAGTGCGCAGGGCACCGCCGCGGCCAGGTGCGCCGCGAGCCCGGGCGTCGGCGTGCCCATCGCCGCGTAGTCGAGCCGGCCGTCGCCGATCTCGAAGGTGCCGACCATCAGGTCGCCCGAGAAGCGCCCGAGCGCGGAGTCGGGCAGGCCGGGCGCGAGCGAGGCGCGCAGCGCGGTCAGCGTCGCGCGCAGCTCGGGCGACAGGAGCGCGAGCGCCTCGGCGGGTCGCGGGCCGCTCACCCGCCAGTCCGCGTCGAAGCCGGCGTCGCCGGTCGCGATCTCCGGCTCGCCCTCGCCGAGCGATGCGAGCATCGTGCCGGTCCCTCGCGGCTCGATGCGCAGCCGCGGCGCCGAGGTCGGCACGCGCAGCCGCAGCACCGTGAACGCGCTGCGCGCGTTCGGGTTGCGTCGCCCCAGGCGCCGGATCGTGCGGGCGAGCACCTCGGCGGGCACGCCGTCGAGCGTGCCGCGCATCAGGGGCGTCTCGAAGCACGGCCCCATCACCGGATGGACGCTCTCGGACGCGCGGCCTCGCGCGACCGGCGCGAGACCGAGCGTCCGCGCGAGCGCCGCACGGTCGCGCGCGTTCGCGCGGTACAGCGCCGCGAGCGCGATCGCGAGGCCGGCCAGGACGAGCAGGAACCAGGCGGTGTCGTTCATGACGGTACCGGGATGCGCCTCATCCCCCTTCGTGCCGTGCGTCGCCGGTGCCCCACCAGGTGCCGCGCCGCAGCGCCGACAGCGCGAAGAACGCGACCGTC
>JBILTM010000111.1:0-16334 GCA_044371545.1 Burkholderiaceae bacterium | reverse complement strand
CAGACCACCGGCACGCGCCCCGCGACGCGCTCGACGACGCGCGCGGTGAGCCGCCGCGCCTCGTCCTGCGTCAGCTTCGGCGCCTCGCCGAGCACGCCGAGCAGCGTGAGCCCGGTCGCGCCGTGCGACAGGTAGAAGTCGACCATCGTGTCGGCGCTCGCGAGATCGAGCGCGCCGTCGGGCGCGAACGGCGTGACGGCGATCAGGTAGGCGCCGCGGGCGGACGCGTCGAGCGGGGCGATGCGGGTCATCGGTGTCGAAGGCGGGAGATCAGAAGCGCGAGCCGGGCTGCGCGAGGAAGGCGAGCTCCTGCGCGGTCGAGGTGCGGCCGAGCGCCTCGTTGCGATGAGGGAAGCGGCCGAAGCGCTCGATCACCTCGAGGTGCTTGACCGCCCACTCGTGGTAGCCGCCGGCGTCCGGGTCGCCGCGCAGCGCGCCGAACAGGCGCACCGCCTCGCGCTGGTCCTCGAGCGACTCGGAGTGCTCGAACGGCAGGTAGACGAACGCGCGCTCGACCGGACGCAGCCGCGCGTCGCGGCCCTCGGCCACGACGCGCTTCGCGAGCGCGAGCGCACCGGCGTCGAGCGCGAACGCGCGGGCCTCGCCGCGGAACAGGTTGCGCGGGAACTGGTCGCAGACGACGAGGAGCGCGAGCGCGCCGTCGTCGTCGGACTCCCAGCCGGCGAGGCCGCCAGCGCGTGCCTCGTCGACGAGCGCGCCGAAGCGCACGCGGATCGCCGCGTCGAACCCGTCGTCCTTGCGGAACCAGGCCTCGCGCGGCCGACCGAGCGCGCGCTCCGCGGGCTCGCCGAACCAGAACGCGAGGGCCTCGGCGACGCGCGGATCGGCGCTCACGATGCGAACTCGATCGTCACGCGGCGCGTGCGCGCGCTCTTCTTCTCGACCTTGGCGATCCGCAGCAACCCGATCTCGGCGGTGTTCGCGACGTGCGTGCCGCCGCAGGGCTGCAGGTCGACGCCCTCGACGCGCAGCAGCCGGACGCGCCCGTGCCCCATCGGCGGCGCGACCGACATCGTGCGCACCAGCTCCGGCTGCGCGGCGAGCGCCTCGTCGGTGATCCAGTCGGCGCTCACCGCGTGGCCGCCCGCGACCAGCCGCTCGAGCCCGACCTGCAGCGCGTCGCGGTCGATCGGCTCGACGGTCGCGAAGTCGAGCCGCGCGTAGCCGGCGGTGATCGAGCAGCCGTCGACCGGATGCGGCAGCAGCGCGCACAGCAGGTGCGTCGCGGTGTGCAGCCGCATGTGCCGGTGCCGGCGGTCCCAGTCGATCTCGGCGACGACCGCATCGCCCGGCTGCAGCGACGCCGCCGCCGCGGCCGAGGCCGGCGACGGCACGTGCAGCGCGTCGTCGGGCCCTGCGCCCTCGGCCTTCGACTTGCGGGTGTCGGCGATCGCGACGACGAGCCCGTCGGCGCGGGTCAGCAGGCCCGCGTCGCCGGCCTGGCCGCCGCCCAGCGGGTAGAAGACCGTGCGGTCGAGCAGCACGCCCTCGGGGCCGACCGAGACCACGCGCGCGTCGCAGCGGCGCAGGTAGGCATCGGCGCGAAACAGCGCCTCGGTCACGCGGCGACCTTCGGGGGCTCGCCGAACAGCGCGTGCTCGAGGCCGTCGGCGTCGAGCGCGCCGCCGAGCATGTCCGGCGGCAGCATCGCGCAGATCAGCATCAGCGCGTCGAATTCGGGCTTGAAGGCGTCGATCAGCTGCTGCGGCTCGGGACAGAGCTTTCGGTCGGCGATCACGCCGAACTGCACGCCGCCGGCGTACGACAGGATCGACACGCCGAGCCCGATGTCGCCCGACTGCGGCACCCAGAACATCATCCGCGACAGCTGCCGTCCGGCGAGCGACAGCGGCTCCTTGGGGCCCGGCACGTTGGTCATCACCGCGGTCGCCTTGCTCGCGACGTAGTGCAGGATCGGGTCCTGCACCAGCTTCGGGGCGCGACCGACGACCTCGAGCAGCGTGTAGGCGAGCACCGCCTGGTAGCCGCCCTTCAGGTCATCCATCCGGTGGCGCACCTCCTGCAGGCGCGCGATCGGGTTCGCGATGCCGACCGGCAGCTCCAGCGGCACCAGGCCGAAGCGGTTGCCGAGGCGGATCGGCCCGTCGGTGCGGCGCAGGTTCACCGGCACCATCGCGCGGATCTCGCAGCCGGTGGTGTCCTCGCCGCGGCCGCGCAGGTAGGTGCGCAGCGCACCGGCGACGCAGGACAGCAGCACGTCGTTGACCGACGCGCCGAGCGCGCGGCAGACGAGCTTCACGTCGTCGAGCGGCAGCGGCTCGTTCCAGGCGATGCCCTTGGCGACGCCCGGCACGCCCTTCAGGCAGGTCTGCGTGTCCGACGTCATCAGCGCGATCTTCGCCGCGTCGACGAGCACGCGCTGGCCGGCCTGCGCGACGTCGGCGAGCTTCTCGGGGTCGCCGGCGATCCGCATCGAGCGCGCGACCGCGCTGCCGGTCACGCCGATCGCCGAGCCGGTCGCCTCGATCGCCTTCACCGCGCCGGTGGTGATCGGCTGCAGGAACGGGCGCCAGGGGTTCGAGGTCAGCTCGGCGTCGCCGTGCTCGTCGCCGCCCGCCTCGCGCACGCGGCGGCGCGTGCCCGCCGGCGGCGGCGCGTCGTCGGTGAGACTGAGCAGCACGCGGACCAGCGCGATGCCGTCGGCGATGCAGTGGTGGATCCGCGCGACCAGCGCGTCGGTGCCCTTGTAGCCGTGGACCAGATGGAACTGCCACAGCGGCCGGTCGGGGTCGAGCGGCGTGATCGCCAGCTCGGCCACGAAGCGCTGCAGTTCGACGTCGCCTGCTTCGCCGTCGAGCCGGTGCGGCACCAGGTGCGCGTCCAGCTCGAAGCGATCGTCGTCGACCCACCAGGCCGCGCCGGTCGCGTCGTACTCGACGCGCTGGCGGAACCGGTCGAAGGCGAGCAGCCGCTCCTCGATCACCGCGCGCAGCGCGGCCGTGTCGACCGGACGCTCGAACACGTCGATGCCGACGATCATCATCAGGTTGCTCGGGCGGTCCATCCGCAGCCACGCGGTGTCGACGCTCGACATCCGCTCCCGCCCCACGGTCGCTGCCATCGTCCCTCCGGGCCCGGCGCGCCCGGGCTGTTTCTTTGCGGCTATGATAGCCCCCACCCCAGATCCCGACATCCAGGAAGGCGCCCATGTCCGACCTCGCGACCCGTTTCGAGCAGGCGGTGGCCGATTCGAAGAAGCTCTCCGAGCGGCCCGACAACGCGACGCTGCTGAAGCTCTACGCGCTGTTCAAGCAGGCGACCGACGGCGACGTCGACGGCAAGCGCCCCGGCTTCACCGACATGATCGGCCGCGCGAAGTGGGATGCCTGGAACGAGATCAAGGGCACGTCGAAGGACGACGCGATGCAGCAGTACGTGTCGCTGATCGACGACCTGAAGGGCTGACCGGAGGGTTTCGCCGGGCACTGCCCGGCGCCCCACCACGCTGGAACTCAGCGGTACTCGATCGGGAAGCTCAGCGCCGGGTCCGCGTGCGCGTCCCAGTAGCCCTGCCAGATCGCCCGCGTGACCGGCCCCACCCGGCCGTCGCCGATCGGCCGGTCGTCGAGCGTGGTGATCGGCATCACGCCACCCGCCGTCGTCACCAGCATCAGCTCGTCGCATTCGTAGGCGAGCGACACCGGGACGTCGTCCATGACCCAGCGCAGGCCGAGCGCCTCGCCCACCTCGAGCACCGTCCTGCGGGTCACGCCCTCGAGCACACCGCGCCGTGGCGTATGGAGCATGCGGTCCTTGACCAGCACGACGTTGAAGCCCGAGCCCTCGGTCAGGTTCGCATCGCCGTCGGTGAGGATCGGGTACATCGCGCCGCGGTCGCGGGCCTCGAGGATGCCGCGGGTGAAGTCGCCCCACTGCAGGTTCTTGACCGTCGGGTCGACCGCTCCCGGCGGGATGCGACGCACCGTGCGCGCGACGATCGCCGATCCGCCGGTCTCCTGCACCGCCGGATCCATCACCCACAGGTACGGCAGGACCATCAGGTAGCAGAAGTTCTCGCACTGCTCGGGCGCGTACTGGCGGATGTAGCGCAGCCCGCGGGTGACGATCATCATCACGTAGGCGTCGCGGATGCCGCTGAGCGCCGCCATCTCCACCAGCCGCTCGCGGATCTCCCGGCGCGGTATCGGGCTCGAGAGGCGCAGCCGGGCCATGCTCGCCTCGAACCGGTCGAGGTGGTCGTCGAGGCGGAAGAAGCGGCCGTTCCAGATCGCCGGCACGTCGTAGGTCAGGTCCGAGCGCAGGAAGCCCTGGTCGAGCAGCGGGATCCTCGCTTCGGACGCCGGCACGTAGTCGCCGCCGACCCAGGCGACGCCCTGCGCGAACGGATGGTCGCTCGCCTGCAATTCGGCGAGGCGGCGGCGGTAGCCGTCGAAGACTGCGGCGGTCCACGTCATCGGAAGCCCTCCAGGTCGGACGACGCTCGCTAGCCGAAGTACTCGTCGAAGTTCCGGTGGATCGTCTCCTCGATCCGCCCCCTGAACGCCGACAGCAGGAAGCCGAGCTTCGCGTGGAGCTCGACGTGGCCCTTCTCGACGACGAGTTCGCCGTTCACGCCGCTGCGCTCGAACTTCAGCACGTTGCCCTCCCACGTGCTGGTCATTCCGAACTCGCGCTCCATCTCGTCGGCGACCCGCTGGGCCGCCGCCCTGGCCTTCTTCATGCCGAGCGCGTGGTCGCGCTTCAGTTCGATCGTCGACATCGGTCGGGTCTCCTCTCGGACCGGCGGGTCAGGACGCGCCGCGCGCCCGCAGCGCGTCGCCGTTGACCGGCGTGTGCAGCGGCTCGCCCGCCGCGAATGCCAACAGGTTGCGTGCCGCGAGCATCGCCATCGCGAGCCGCGACGAGCGGGTCGCGCTGCCGATGTGCGGGGTCAGCACGACATTGGGCACCTCGAGCAGCGCTGGGCTCACCACCGGCTCGCCCTCGAACACGTCGAGCCCGGCCGCCGCGAGCGGGCCGTCGCGCAACGCGCGCGCGAGCGCCGCGTCGTCGACGATGCCGCCGCGCGCGATGTTGACCAGCGTCGCACCGGGCTTCATCCGCGCGAGCTGCGCGGCGCCGATCAGGTGGTGCGTCTGCGGCGAGTACGGCAGCACCAGCACCACGTGGTCGGAGGTCGCGAGCAGCGTGTCGAGGTCGACGCGCGCGGCGCCCAGCTCGGCCTCGTTCGGGGCCGGGCTGCGGTTGGTGTACTGCAGCCGCATCGAGAAGCCGCTCGCCCGGCGCGCGACGGCCGAGCCGATCCGGCCCATGCCGACGATGCCGAGCGTCGCCCCGTGCACGTCGGCGCCCAGGAACTGGTCCCAGGCCCAGCGACCCCACTTCCCCTCGCGCAGCCAGCGTTCGGACTCGGTGACGCGGCGCGCGGTCGCCATCAGCAGCGCCCAGGCCATGTCGGCGGTCGCCTCGGTCAGCACGTCCGGCGTGTTGGTGACCGGGATGCCGCGCGCGGTGCAGGCCGCGACGTCGATCTGGTTGTAGCCGACCGAGCCGGTCGCCACGATCTTCAGGTGGGGGCACGCGGCGAGCAGCGCGGCGTCGACGCGGTCGGTGGCGACGACGTAGAGCGCGTCGCAATCGGCCGCCTTCTCGCGGGTCTGCTCGGGCGTCCAGAACCCGTCGTCGTCGTTGGTCCGTACCTCGTAGACAGCGCGCAGCGCGTCGACGACCTCGGGGAACACGCGGCGGGTGATCAGCAGGCGCGGCTTGCTCACGACGCGCTCCCGGCGGGCGTGCCGGCACTGCCGACGATGACCACGTGCACGCGGTACGGCCCGTGCGCGCCGAGCACGATCGTCTGCTCGATGTCGCCGGTGCGCGAGGGCCCGGACACGAGGTTGGTGGCGCGGGGCAGCGTGCCTCGCTCGGCGCGTGCGAGCGCGAACCCGTCCTCGTAGTGCGCGACGACGCGCTCTGCCGGCACGACCGCGACGTGCGTCTCGGGCAGCAGGTGCATCGAGGCCGGCGTGTCGGGGCCGGACAGCATCATCAGCGTGCCGGTCTCGGCGATCGCGACGAACGCGCCGCTGATGCCGACGAGGTCCTCGCCGTGCGGGCGCCGCGCCTCGACCTCGAGGCCAGCGCCGGCCCAGTCGAGCCCGCCGAGCGTGTTCCAGCAGACCGCGTGCTTCGGCAGGCCGTGCGCGTCGAGGTAGCGGGCGACCGCACCCGGCACGTCGGCCATGCCGGCGACGCGCTCGGTGGTGCTCGACATCCGCGCGGCCTGGGCCTCGAAGTGCAGCACGCGGTCGGCGCCCACGGTCGGCTGCGGACCGACCGCGCGGCGCGCGATCCAGTCGTCGACCGCGCGGCGCTCGCCGGTCGAGGGCTCGCCCGAGCGGCCCTGCGCTCCGCGGATCCGGTCGAGGATGCGGCGTCGGGCCGCGGAGGTGTCGAGGTCGGTCATCGGCAGGTCGGCTCGGATAGGGCTCAGGCGGCGGCCTTGGTCTGGAAGACCTGGCGCAGGTAGGCGAGGTAGGCCGGGTCGTCGCACATGGTCTTCTCCGGCGAGTCGGACAGCTTCGCGACCGGCTGCCCGTTGCAGCGGACCATCTTGATGACGATCTGCAGCGGCGTGAAGCCGAGGTCGTTGGTCAGGTTGGTGCCGATGCCGAACGCAAGCCGCGTGCGGTCGCGGAAGCGCCGGTAGAGCTCGATCGCGAGCGGCACGTTCAGGCTGTCGGAGAAGATCAGCGTCTTGGTGCGGGGGTCGACGCGGTTCTGCTCGTAGTGGCGGATCAGCCGCTCGCCCCAGTCGAACGGATCGCCCGAGTCGTGGCGCGCCCCGTCGAAGAGCTTGCAGAAGTACAGGTCGAAGTCGCGCAGGAACGCGTCGATGCCGTAGACGTCGGATAGCGCGATGCCGAGGTCGCCGCGGTACTCGCGCGCCCACATCTCGAAGCCGAAGGTCTGCGAGTCGCGCAGCCGCGGGCCGAGCGCCTGGCAGGCCTGCAGGTACTCGTGGGCCATCGTGCCCAGCGGCAGCACGCCGTGCTTCATCGCGTACCAGACGTTGCTGGTGCCGGCGAAGTTCTCGCCGAGCGCGTCGCGCAGCCCGACGATGACCTCCTCGTGCCAGGTCCGCGAGAAGCGCCGGCGCGTGCCGTAGTCGGCGACGCGCATGCCGACGAGGCCGGGGTCGTCGCGGATCAGGCCGATCTTGTCGAGCAGGCGGCGCCGGCCCCCGGGATAGTCGGGGCTCTTCTGGGTGTTGCGGAAGTAGATCTCGTTGATGATCGCCAGCACCGGGATCTCGAACATGATCGTGTGAAGCCACGGCCCGCGCACGGTCACGTCGATCTCGCCGTTCCCCGCCGCCGACGGTGCGACCGAGATGCACTTCTCGTTCATCTGGAACAGGCCGAGGAAGTCGACGAAGTCGCTCTTGATGAACCGCAGCGAGCGCAGGTACTCGAGCTCGGGCTCGGTGAAGCGCAGCGTGCACAGGTGGCGGATCTCGGCCCGGATCTCGTCGACGTACGGCACCAGGTCGATGCCCGGGTTGCGGCACTTGAAGCGGTACTCGACCTGCGCACCGGGGAAGTGGTGCAGCACGACCTGCATCATCGTGAACTTGTACAGGTCGGTGTCGAGCAGCGACGTGATGATCATCCGGCGGATTGTATACGGGCGTCCACGTAGCGAAGCACCATGTCCTCGCAGGTCCGCCAGTGCCTCTCCAGCTCGTGCGGATCGGCCAGATCGCGGCCCAGCACGGCCGACAGGGTGTGCCGGTTCGACACCCGGAAATAGCCCAGCCCGGCGATCGACACGTAGAGGTCGGAGGGGTCGAGCCCGGGCCGGAACACCCCCTCGCGCAGGCCGCGGGCGAGCAGCGCGGCCAGCATCCGGACGACCGGCGCGACCAGCACGTCGAGCCGCGAGGAGCGGCGCAGGTGGCGCGCCTGCAGCTGGTTCTCCGCGGTGAGCACGCCGATGAACTCCGGGTGCTCGGCGTACCAGCGCCAGACGAAGCGGCAGAAGTGCGCGAGCGCCTCGCGCGGCGGCTTGTCGTCGAGCACCAGTGCCTGCTCGGCGACGCCGAGCGCGTCGTAGGCGGCCTCGAGCACCGCGCGGAACAGGCCTTCCTTGCTGCCGTAGTAGTAGTAGACCATCCGCTCGGACGAGCGCGCGCGCCTTGCGATCCGGTCGCCGCGCGCTCCGCCGAAGCCGTGGCGGGCGAACTCCTGCGCCGCGGCGCGCAGGATCCGTGCGCGGGTCGCCCCTGCGTCGCGGCGCGGGGCGGCAGTGCGGCGCCCGAGGTCGGTGGCGTCGCCCTCGAGCGGCCCGGGCACGTCCGGCTCGGACTCGCGGCCACGCGCGACGGCGGTGCCGGTGCGCATCGCACCGGCCGCCGTGCCCGCGCGCATCGAGCCCGACACCGCGACCGCCGACGGCGTCAGTGCGCCGGCACGACGACCGGGACCTCGATCGCCGGCGGCGTGTTGCGGCTGCGTCCGCAGCGCACCAGCCCGTCGATCATCACCATGCCGACACCCGGGATGTCGCCGAGCCGCACGCTGTCGAGGATGTCGCGGCCCGCGGTGTGCTGCGCGCGGTCGAGGAACACGAAGTCCGCGGGCCGCCCGACCTCGATCAGCCCTTGCTTGAGCTTTCGCATCCGCGCGATGTTGCCGGTCGCGAAGCCGAAGACGATCTCGGCCGGGATGTCGGCGAGCGACGAGATCAGCGCGATCAGCCGCAGGATGCCGAGCGGCTGCACGCCGGAGCCGGCCGGCGCGTCGGTGCCGAGGATCACGCGGTGCGGGCACTTCAGCTCCATCGCGTGCTTCGCGGTCAGGATCGCGATCCGCTCGTTGCCGTTGTGCACGATCTCGAGCGCGCGCGAGCTCTTCTCGCACAGCGTGCAGACCGCCTTGTACGACAGCGAGGTGTGTCCGCCGTTGACGTGGCCGATCACGTCGGCGTCGGCCTCGAGCACCACCTGCTCGTCGATCAGCCCCGAGCCCGGGATCGACGGGCCGCCGGTGTGGATCGTGCTCTGGATGCCGTGCTTGCGGGCCCAGCCGACCATCTTCGCCGCTTCGGCGCCCGCCTTGACCGAGCCCAGCCCGATCTCGCCGAGCAGCGTCACGCCCGCCGCGGCCATGTCGGCGAAGTCCTGCTCGACCATGCCCTGCTCGATCACCGGCGCGCCGGCGAGCACCTTGACGCCGCCGCCGACGCCGGCCGCGCGCATGCCGTCGAACGCGCGCTGCGCGGTGATCGCGAGCGCCTTGACGCCGACGACGTCCTTCGGGCGCCCGGGCAGGTGGACCTCGCCGGCCGAGATCATCGTGGTCACGCCGCCGTTCATGCACGACTCGATCCAGCCGAGCTGGTTCTGGCGAGGCGTCCAGTCGCCGAACACCGGGTGCACGTGCGAGTCGATCAGGCCGGGGCACAGCGTCGTGCCCTTCGCGTCGATCACGGTGGTGGCGCAGTCGGTGTCGCAGTCGGCGGCACGGCCGACCGCGACGATGGTGCCGTCCTGCACGACGACGGTGTCGGCGTCTAGCATCGGCGCGTCGATGTCGCCCGACAGCATCAGGCCGACGTTGCGGATCACGACCTTGCCCGAGGCCTGCTGGGTGGCGGTCACTGCCATGGTGGAGTCGCTCCTCGATTCGTTCGTTCGTTCGGTCGCGGGCCGGGCCCGCGGTCACACGCTCAGGTACGCACGGCGCGTCGCCTCGTCGGCGTCGAGCTCGGCCATCGAGCCGGCGAAGCGCACCTGCCCCTTCTCGAGCACGTAGGCGCGGTCGCACACCGACTCGGCGAAGTGCAGGTTCTGCTCGGACAGCAGCACGGACAGGCCCTGGCGCTTCATCTCGTTGATCGAGCGCGCCATCTGCTCGACGATCACCGGCGCGACGCCCTCGGACGGCTCGTCGAGCATCACCAGGCGCGGGTTGCCCATCAGCGTGCGCGCGACCGTCAGCATCTGCTGCTCGCCGCCGCTCATCCGGCCGCCGGGGCGGTGCGGCATCGCGGCAAGGTTCGGGAACAGGCCGAACAGCGTCTCGACGGTCCAGGTCGGCGCACCGGCGCGTGGCGGCTGGCGGCCGACCTCGAGGTTCTCCAGAACCGTGAGGTCGGTGAAGATGCGCCGGTCCTCGGGCACCCAGCCGAGTCCGAGCCGCGCGATCCGGTACGACGGCAGGCCGGCGAGGTCGCGGCCATCGAAGCGGACCGTCCCGGCGCGCCGCTCCAGCAGCCCCGCGATCGCCTTCATGGTCGTCGACTTGCCCGCGCCGTTGCGGCCCATCAGCGCGACCACCTCGCCCTCGCCGACCTCGAGCGAGACGTCGTAGAGGATCTGCGCGCGGCCGTACCAGGCGCACAGGCGCTCGACCTGCAGCAGCGGAGCAGCCATCTCAGCCCTCCCCCGCGGCGGCCGGGGCCCGCGCGCCGGCCGCGCCCGGCACGCCGGTCGAGCCGAAGTACACCTCGCGCACCTGCGCGTCGTCGCGGATCGCCTCGGGCACGCCCTCGGCGATCAGCCGACCCCGCGCCAGCACGATGATCCGGTCGGCGTACTCGAACACCACGTCCATGCTGTGCTCGGTGAACAGCACGCCGATGCCGCGCTCGCGCACCAGGCGCTTGACCAGCCCGACCAGCTCGTTGCGCTCGCGCGGCGCCATGCCCGCGGTCGGTTCGTCCATCAGCAGCAGGCGCGGGCCGTTGGCGAGCGCGATCGCGAGCTCGACGCGCTTGACGTCGCCGTAGGCGAGCGCGCCGCAGGGCTGGTCGGCCATCGCCGCGAGACCGACCGCGTCGAGCAGCGCGATCGCCTCGTCGCGCTTCATCGCGGACGCGCGGCCCCACCAGCGGCCGAGCAGGCCGGCGTGCGACAGCAGCGCGAGCTGCACGTTCTCGGCGACCGTCATCGACGCCCAGGTCGCGGCGATCTGGAAGGTGCGCCCGACGCCGAGCCGCCAGATCTCGCGCGGCGGCCGGCCGACCAGGTCGGTGCCCGCGAGCAGCACCCGCCCGTGGTCGGGCCGCAGCTGGCCGTTGATGCAGTTGAAGCAGGTCGACTTGCCGGCGCCGTTCGGTCCGATCAGCGCGAGCAGCTCGCCCGGCGCGAGCTCGAAGCTCACGTCGTCGACGGCCTTGACGCCGCCGAACGCCTTGCGCAGCGACGCCACGCGCAGCAGCGGCGCGCCGGCGGCGGACGGTACCGCGCTCATCGCCCCTCCCCGCTGCCGGCGGCGGCCGGTCGTGGCGGCGGCGCGGCGCCCCGGCCGCGGTCGAGCAGCCGCTCGATCCGCGGTCCGAGCGCGCCCGCGATGCCCTGCGGGAACGCCATCACCAGCGCGAGGATCGTCACGCCGAGCACCGCGCGCCAGTAGTCGGTCGCACGGATCACGAAGTCCTGCAGCCAGGTGAAGGCCGCCGCGCCGACCACCGGCCCGGCGAGCGCCTGGATGCCGCCGAGCAGCACCATCACCAACCCGTCGATCGATCGGCCCACCGCGATCGTCTCGGGCGAGATCGTGCCCTTGGCGAACGCGAACAGCGCACCGGCCACGCCGCCGAACAGCGCCGACACCGCGAACCCCGCCCACTGCACGCGGACCACGTCGATGCCGACCGCGTTCGCGCGCAACGGCGAGTCGCGGCCGGCGCGCATCGCGTAGCCGAACGGCGAGAACAGCATCGCCCGCAGCAGCACGACGCTGCCGGCGACGACGGTCAGCGTCAGCAGGTAGTACGCGATCTTCGAGGACAGCCATGCGGCCGGCCAGATGCCGACCAGGCCATTGCTGCCGCCGGTGACCGTGTCCCACTGGAACACCAGCGCCCAGACGATCTGCGCGAACGCGAGCGTCAGCATCGCGAGGTACACCCCCGACAGCCGGACCGCGAACCAGCCGAACAGCAGCCCGCCCGCCAGCGCCAGCAGCGGCGCCACCAGCAGCGCGGCCTCCATCGGCAGCCCGAGGACCTTCAGCGCGAGCGCCGCGCCGTAGGCGCCCAGCCCGAAGTAGGCCGCGTGGCCGAACGAGTGCATGCCGCCCGGCCCCATCACGAAGTGCAGGCTGGCGGCGAACAGGACCGCGATCAGGATGTCGATGCCGAGCACCGGCAGGTAGGGGAACGCGCCCGCGGCCAGCGGCAGCGCGAAGAGGCCGGCGAGCAGCACCCACCACGCGCGCCGCACGCCCGGCCCGGCGGGCCGCAGCGGCGCCTCGATCTCGGCGGCGTTGCGCACCGCGCCCTGCGGGCGGCCGAGCAGCCCCCACGGCCGCAGCACCAGCACCAGCGCCATCACCAGGAACTCGACGACCAGCGTGAGCTTCGAGAACGCGAAGGACGTGCCGCCGATCGACACCGTGCCGACCGCGTAGCACAGCGCCTTGATCTCGGCGATCAGCAGCGCCGCGAGGTAGGCGCCCGGGATGCTGCCCATGCCGCCGACGACCACGATGACGAAGGCCTCGCCGATCGTCGTGAGGTCCATCGCGAGGTTCGCCGGCTCGCGCGGGATCTGCAGCGCGCCACCGAGCCCGGCGAGCAGCGAGCCGAGCGCGAACACCGCGGTGAAGAGCTTCGCCTGGTCGACGCCGAGCGCCGCGACCATCTCGCGGTCCTGCGTCGCCGCGCGGATCAGCACCCCGAAGCGCGTGCGGGTCAGCAGCAGCCACAGCGCGCCGAGCACCAGCGGGCCGACCACGACCAGGAACAGGTCGTAGACCGGGAAACGCGCGCCGAGCACCTCGACCGCGCCCTTCATGCCCGGCGCCTTCGGACCGAGCAGGTCCTCCGGCCCCCAGAGCCACAGCACCGCGTCGCGCACGATCAGCGCGACCGCGAAGGTCGCGAGCAGCTGGAACAGCTCGGGCGCCATGTACACCCGGCGCAGCACCAGCAGCTCGATCACCGCGCCGATCACCGCGGTGAGCGCCGCGGCGAGCAGCACGCCGCCCCAGAAGCCGAGCCCGCTGGTCGGCCCGAAGCGCTCGATCAGGCTCCAGGCGAGGTAGATCCCCACCATGTAGAGCGAGCCGTGCGCGAAGTTGACGATCCGGCTGACGCCGAAGATCAGCGACAGCCCGACCGCCACCAGGAACAGCGTCGAGGCGCTCGCCAGCCCGTTGAGGAGCTGGACGATCAGGGTCTGCAGCGTCACGCGGCGCGACCCCGCGTCACTGCATCGCGTCGGCCGGGCGCAGCTTGCGGACCTCGGCCTCCGACGGCAGCACCGCGGTGCCGTCGATGTAGCGGAAGTCCTTCATCACGCCCCGGCCCTGGTTCACCGTCGTCGTCCCGACGTAGGCGCCCATCGTCGCCTGGTGGTCGACCGCACGGTAGGTGAACTTGCCCATCGGGCTGTCGACCTGCAGGCCGCGCATCGCCGCGATCAGCTTCTCGGTGTCGGTCGACTTCGCCTTCCTGATCCCCTCGGCGATCGACATCATCGTCGCGTAGCCGACGATCGAACCGAGCCGCGGGTACTCCTTCCACTTGCGCTGGTAGGCGGTCAGGAACTTGTCGTGCTCGGGCGTCTTGATCGAATACCAGGGATAGCCGGTGACGATCCAGCCCTCGGGCGCCTCGTCGCGCAGCGGGTCGAGGTACTCCGGCTCGCCCGACAGCAGCGAGACCACCGGGCGGTCCTTGAAGAGGCCGCGCGTCGTCCCTTCGCGAACGAAGCGCGCGAGGTCGGCGCCGAAGGTCACGTTGAAGATCGCCTCGGCCTTGGCGTCGATCAGCGCCTGCGCGACCGCGCCCGCGTCGATGCGGCCGAGCGCCGGCGCCTGCTCGGCGACGAACTCGACGTCGGGCTGGGCGGCCTTCATCAGCGCCTTGAAGGTGGCGGCGGCCGACTGTCCGTACTCGTAGTTGGGGTACACGATCGCCCAGCGCTTCTTCTTCAGCTTGACCGCCTCGGGCACCAGCATCGCCGACTGCATGTAGGTGTTCGGGCGCAGCCGGAACGTGTACCGGTTGCCGTTCTCCCAGGTGATCTTGTCGGTCAGCGGCTCGGCTGCGACGAACAGCACCTTGCGCTGCTTCGCGAAGTCGGTGACCGCGAGACCGATGTTCGACAGGAAGGTGCCGAAGATCAGCACCGCGCGTTCGCGCGAGACCAGCTCCTCGGCGACCCGCACCGCATCGCCCGGGTTGGCGTTGTCGTCGCGCGAGATCACCTCGACCTTCTGGCCGAGCAGGCCGCCGGCGGCGTTGATCTCCTCGAGCGCGAGCTCCCAGCCCTTGCGGTACGGCTCGAGGAACGCGGGCTGGGCCTTGTAGCTGTTCAGCTCGCCGATGCGGATCTGCGCGACGGCCGGCGTCGCGGCGAACGCGGCGGCGACGGCCAGACTGGCAACGGCCCCGCGCAATGCGTGGGGGATCAGGCGGTGGGTCGGGTTCATGCGCGAGGCTCCCTGGCGTGGGACGGTGTGGGCGGGATGGACTGGGACGGGGCGGGGCCGGTGGCAGTACGGGCGGCGATCAGCGCAGGCCGTCCTTGCCCTCGATCTCGTGGACCTGCAGGCCGCCGATCCGCGGATGCGGCCGGCCGGCGGCGGTGACCGCGACGGCGACGACGATCTCGTCGGCGCGCGGCGCGTCCGGCACGCGCGCCTCGATCGCGTCGAAGTGGCTGCGCACGAAGGCGGCGTCCTTGTGGCCGAGCGGCACGTCGATCGCGGTGCCGAGCCCGCCCATCTTCTTGGCCGAAGGCACCAGCGCGGCGCCCTTCTCCACGGCCTTCCGGAGCGGTGCGCCGAGCTTCGGGTGCAGGATCGCGGCCGCGTGCTCGAGCTCGCCGCGCTCGCCGACGATCGCGGCCTTGCCGAAGCTGTGCGCCTCGCCCGGCGCGATGCCGAGCGCCTTCACGCAGGCCTCGCCGAGCGTGCCGCCGAGCTCCTCGCCGATCGCGACCAGCTCGTCGAGCGACTCGGCCCAGCGGCCGGCGTAGGGGTTCGCGATCACGGCGATCGCGACGGCGCGGCGCACCGGCGGATCGACCGGGCGGCCCATCTCGATGCGGGTCTCGTCGACGCACACCATCGTCTTGCGGATGTTCGCGGGCATGGGTGTCCTCTGGTTCAGCGCAGGCCGTCGAGGCCCTTGACGTCGGCGGCGGCGAGACCGGCAACGCGCGCGTGCACGCGCGCGCCGGTGGTCATCGCCAGGATGAAGACCAGCTCGTCGGCCTTAGGATGGCCGGGCACGCCGACCTCGATCGCGTCGAAGTGGCTGCGCACGTAGCTCGCGTTCACGTGGGTGATCGGCACGTCGAGCCGCGCGCCGGGGCCTCCGACCTTCTTCGTCGACGGCACGATCGCCTTGGTCGGCACGCCGTGCGTCTCCTGCAGCAGGTCGCGCATCGCGTAGCCGCCGGGCACGTGCCACAGCGCGCCGTGCTCTATCTCGCCGCCGGCGCCGACGATCGAACCCTTGCCGTAGCCCTCGATGCGCTGCGGCGGCACGCCCATCGCGTCGAGCAGGCGGCGCGCCATGTCGGCGCCGACCGGGTTCAGCGCCGACATCATCGGCAGGATGTCCGGCTCATGGCGGCCCGCGTACGGGTTCGCGAGCACCACCGCGACGACGCCGCGCACCAGCGGCACGGCTGCCGGCGGGCCGAACTCGTGGCGGATCGTCTCGACCTGCGTCCAAATGCGTCGGATCTCGATCAACGCGGCCTCCCCTGTCGTGTCGTCTTCGTCGTTCTGCGCCGCGACCGTGTCGCGATCATGCCGCAACCGCTGCGGTCCGCGCGGGACCCGCGAGCCCGCGCGCCTCGGGCACGGCATCGCCGACCGCGCGCCAGCGGCCCTGCAGCGCGATCAGCGCGCCGCCCGCGAGACCGCGCGCGACGCAGCGGCGCGCCTCGGCCTCGCCGGCGTCGAGCGCGCGGCGCACCGCGTCGTCGGGCAGCGGCGGCACGTCGACCGTCGCCGGAATCGCGCCGAGGTCGCTGTCGTCGCGCAGGCTCCAGGCCGGCGCGCGGACGATGCCGGGTGCGTCGACGTCGACCGCGTTCGCGATCATCGTGGCCGCGGCATCGGCGCGCGCGCCGTCGGCCGCGAGCACGGTCACGCTGTCGGCGATGCCGAGCGACAGGCTGCGACCGCGCCATCCGCTGGTGGCGACGCCGCGCCACGGTGCGTCGGCGGCCCCCCGCCGCGCGGCCGGCATCGATACCGCAGGCTCGCGGCTCTGGAGTGCGCCGCGCCGGTCGAGCGCGACGCCGATCGCGTACCCGGGTGAGCCCGGCGCCAGGTACAGCGCGATGTCGCCGCCATTGTTGA